>CASTMW010000047.1 GCA_949450265.1 uncultured Eggerthellaceae bacterium
CTTTGGAGGTTCGAGTCCACCATGGCGATGGTGGCCTCCTCATCGGACATGGCGCGCGCGATGCAGGGCACGCTCTCAAGCCCCGCCAATTCCGCCGCGCGCTTCCGCCTGTGGCCGCTCACGAGCTCGTAGCGTTCCGATCCCGCAGCCCGCACCGTGAGCGGCACGAGCACGCCGTTCTCGGCAACGCTCTCCGCGAGCCGCTCCATCTCCTCGTCGTCTCTCACCTGGAAGGGATGGCCGGGGAACGGGTCGATGGCCGCCAGCGAGATGTCCGACACGCCGCCAATCGCGGAGCCGTCGCGCTCGCCCTGCGAGGTGAACAGGTCGTCCACGCCGGGCAGCGTTATGGGAACCTTCTTCCTACCCACGGCAGACCACCTCCTCGGCAAGGCGCTCGAAGGCGCTCGCCACTTTGCCGCGTCCGTCGTAGGCGAAGATGCTCGCGCCCACGGAAGGCGCCTCGGCGGCCGATACCGCCCTGGGGATCACCGTGTCGAACACGCGGTAGGCGCTGCCGTACTGATCGCGGATGGTCTGCTCGACCTCATGGGCGAGATTGTTGCGGCTGTCGAACAGCGTGAGCAGTATGCCCTCGACGACCAGGGTGGGATTGATCTGCCGCCTCACGCGCCCGATGGTGTTGAGCAGGCCGACCATGGCGGAGGCGGGAAGGTACTCCACCGACACCGGTATGAGCACGCTGTCGGACGCGACGAAGGCGTTCACGGGGATGATGCCGAGCGTGGGTGCGCAGTCGAAGAGGATGAAGTCGTAGTCTCCCTTGAGGGGCGAGACCCACACGTTCAGAAGCTGCTCGCGCGACATCGCCATGAGGACGGGCATCTCCATGCCCGCCAGCTCGATGTTCGCGGGCATCAGGTCGATGCCCTCCTTGTGGGAGAGGATGCCCTCGCGGGGATCCGTCCCCTCGCCCTCGATGACCGCGCCCAGGTGGTTCGCGATCGTCATCTCAAGCGAGTCGGGGTCCTTCCAGCCAAGCGACTTGGTGAGGTCGCCCTGCGGGTCGGTATCGACGAGGAGCACCCTCTTCCCGCGATGCGCGAGGGCTATCCCCAAGCTCAAGGCGGTGGCGGTCTTTCCCGTGCCGCCCTTCTGGTTCGCTACTGCGATGGTTCTGCATGGCATGGTGCATGCACCTCCTTCTGCGGTTGCCCGCGTCGGGAGGTCAGAGCTTCTGTTTCAAGAGATGGCGCGGGTTTCGCGAACGCCCAGAAGACGGAATGGGCACGGGACGGAGACGGGAAAAACCGGCGTTTCTCCGTCCCGTCCGGGAGTGTTCCCGTTTCGTCTGTTTCGCGCGAATACCCGTTTCACCTGGTACTATTGTTTCACCCAAGAACGCTGGTGTCGCACGGAAAGAGCCGGGGAAGAGATTCCCAAGCTTCTAACGCGGGTTCGATTCCCGTCGCCCGCTCCACGAAGAGACTATCGAACGCCGTCGCAATGACGGCGTTCGCATATCATGGTCTCAACATTGTCCATACCTTGAACCGAGCTTCCAAGACCATGCGACGAAACCTAGCGCCACACCATGCCGAAACGAATGCCTCTTCGAGCGCCCCTTCAGCATATGGGAAACTGGCGCTGATCGCCCTCCCCACATTCGGGCAGTTGATCGCCGAACCAGCATTCGTGCTGATCGACACTGCCATCGTCGGACAACTCGGCGATAGTGCGCTAGCAGGATTAGCTTTAGGGTCCACTATCATCCTGACCGCTGTGGGGCTCTGCGTGTTCTTGGCATATGCAACCACATCCCAAGTTGCACGCTACTTCGGTGCGGGCCGCTGGCGTGAAGGTCTGCAAGCTGGCATCGATAGCCTCTGGCTCTCATTGCTGATCGGGATCGTTCTTGCGGCATCACTGTTCTTTGCAGCCGCTCCTTTGTGCTACGCGCTCGGCGGCCGCGGAGATGCGCTTGCGCAAGGCATCGCCTACACACACGCGGTGGTTCTCGGAGCACCCGGCATGCTGCTCGTCTATGCCGCGAACGGCCTGTATCGCGGATTGCAGAAGGTCAACATCACGCTCATCGTTGCGATCTGCGGCGCTGTGCTGAACACGGTTCTCGATGTGCTCTTCGTCATCGTGGGAGGTTGGGGAGTAGCAGGATCGGGGTTCGCCACGTTCATCGCACAATGGTTCATGGGGATCGCGCTGCTCGTGCCCGCTGTGCGCTGGGCCAGGCGCGGCGGTGCCACACTGCATCCCCATTGGGGCAGCATCATCGATGCTGGCAAGGACGGTTTCCCGCTCTTCTTGAGGACCTTTGCGCTACGGGCGGGACTGGTGGCCACCGTGGCAGCCGCGGGTGCGCTTGGGACAGAGGTGCTCGCAAGCTATCAGGTGGTGAGCGCCTCTTGGAACTTCGTGCTGAATGCGCTGGATTCGGTCGCCATCGCAGGTCAAACGATGGTGGGGGCAGCGCTAGGCGCAAAAGACGTTACGGATACGCGACACCTCACGCGCGCGAGCATGCGAGCTGGTCTGATCGCAGGTGCGGTCGGTGGGATCATATTCGCTATGCTGGGTTTTGCGATCCCGCAGGCGTTCTCGGCGAATCCTTCTGTTCAGCAACTCATCACTATGGGTATGGTCATCACGGGCATCGCGCTGCCCTTGCAGGGCTGGATGTGGGCAGCCGACGGCATCCTCATCGGTGCGGGCGACTTTCGCTATCTTGCCTGGACGTGCACGCTCGTCTCCGCTGCCTACATCGGAGTTCTTGGATCGTTGGTTATCGGCATAGCGCCGCATATTCCCAGCAAGCTCATATCGTGCGGTTTGCTCTGGGTCGCCTTCGATTTCGTTCTCATGGGCGGTCGCGCCATCACGAATGGTCTGCGCATTCGTGGGAGTGTCTGGATGTCGCTTCCCTAGGAAACGCTTTCGTAGACGATCGGCTCTGACCCGCCCAAAGTCATAGCGCTCTGATAGAACAGAGGAAACGAAAGGGGCATCATGGAACGACGCTGTCACAGCGATCATGTGAACGACGCAAAAGACGCTGAGAAGGGTGCCTCGACATCTGTTTCAGCATCGACATCGGCATCTGTTTCGGCATCGGCTTCGCGCGGTCAGGGTCAGGCGTCAGCTGATGCCAAGCCAGCGCACCGCACGCTCGCTGCCGTCGATATCATTGGCAGGATCGCCTCGGTGCTCTCCGTCATCATGTACGTGTCCTACATCACGCAGATCGCGAACAACCTTGATGGGCACCCCGGCAGCCCTTGGCAACCTTTGGCCGCCTTCTTCAACTGCACCATGTGGACGCTCTACGGTGTCTTGAAGCCGAAGAAGGACTGGCCCATCATCGTGGCGAACATCCCAGGTATCTTCCTTGGCGCAACTGCGTTCCTTACTGCGCTGATCCATTGAGTGGCGAAGCGGTGTCCGCGTCTGCCACTGGTGCGGTCGAAGGTTGGGTGATGGTCGACGGTTGTGCGATTGGCTGTGCAACTGGTTGCGCACCGGGTTGCACAACAGGCTGCGCCACGGGCTGCGCCGCTGGCGCGACCGGCGCGGCTGCCACTGGCGCAGCCGCAGGCATTCCAGCCCCGGCACTCGCCATCCCGGCATACAGCTTCTTGTCCTTGTTCGCGAAGACCGCTACGATGATCAGCAAGACCATCGTGATGATGCCGCCGCCCAAAAACGAGAGCACCGCACCCACGATAGCCCAGATGAACACATTGCCCAACTTCTCCGGCTTGTTGTAGCCACGCAGCCCCATGATGCCAGCCACCAAGATGACCACGTTGCAGATCAGCATCCAGATGCCCACGCCCCCGCCAACGACCGATGTCAGCATGGACACCATCGCGATCGCCTGCTCGTCGCTCATGTTGTACTCGTAATCAAGACCGTGCGTGCTTCCGGAAGCATAGCCGCTCGCCACCATGTCCGGCCCCATTTCCAACAACATGGTGCCCATCACGTTCGCCACCGCCACCGTGATCACCGCTCCCAAGATGCCCAGCGCGGCCAGCACGATGGTCGCGATGCTAAGCCCCTTGATAGCGTTGGCGTGATTGGTTTGCATATGCCTGCCTCCTTCGGCTGCGTCCTTCATCCCATGCGAGCATTATACGCATGAAGCCATGCACCCAGAGCGCCATGCAGCCGCCTTGCTCGCGAACAGACCGCTAAGGCAGATGACGGGCGCGCCACCTTCGCAACACGAACAGGTGACAAGGTCTTCAGGAGCGCGATGCACCTTGCCGTGGCCCGTTAGACTTCAGATACCGAAAACCTTGAAGAAGGAGAGCATCATGGGTGTGATGGAATCTTTGAAGAGCGCCGCAGGCGACGCGAAGGAAGCACTGGAGAACGCGAGCGAATCAGCGAAGCCGTTCCTGGATAACGCGAAGGACGCACTGGGCAATGCCGCCGAGACCGCCAAGGAAAAGGGCGGCGAAGCGTTCGAGACCGCCAAGGAAAAGGGTGCTGGTGTGGCCGAGAACGTGAAGAATGCGGCCGAGCGGGCAACCCAGAAGGATCTCGACGGCAACGGCAAGATAGGTGAATAGCCAACATCAGCGAACCGGATCAGAACTGGCTCCAGACCGGATCAGAACCAGGTCAGAATCGGTTCAGAACCGGATCCAAATCAGGTCAGAAGATCTCACGTCTTCAAGGAAAACGCGGCGGGTGCATCCCGCCGCGTTTTCCTTTACCCTGACTTCAGAGAGAAGAAGGAAGCGTTGGAACGCGGTGTCGCCGCAAGGCAGCGGCATGCCACGCGCGCTCTTTGCACAGGGCCGCTCGTTCCGCACCGGACGAAGGAAGAGATCATATGTTGAGCACCGATCGAACGCGGGCATATCTGGAACGGCTGGGAATGGATGGCGCGCCCAGCACCGACCGTGAAGGGCTTGACGCGCTCGTGCGCGCGCACCAGACGCACATTCCCTTCGAGACCATCCGCATGCACCGCGCAGGCACAACGCCCAGCATGGACCTCGATGACATCTACGACCTGGTGATCGTCCAGCGTCAGGGCGGCTACTGCTTCGAACTGAACAAGCTGTTCGAATACCTGCTAAGAGCGCTCGGGTTCGATGCGCGGCCCGTGCTGTGCCGTTCGGTTCGCGGACGCGAAGCGCGCATGCCGTTGAACCACCGCGGCATCCTGGTTAGCCTGCCAGAAGGGGATTTCTTCGTCGATGTAGGATTCGGCGGTCCCATGCCCGCTGGCGCGTTGAAGCTGGAATTCGGCACCCAGCAGGTCATCGACGGCGATGCGTTCTTCGCTGAACCCATCGACGATGCGTGGTGGGCCTTGGAACGCATCACGCGGGCAGGCGCCGACCTGCACGATGACGAGCGCCCCTCGCAGCGCCAAACCGAGTTGGAGTTCTGCACCGCCACTGCCGAAGAGCAGGACTTCGATATGCTGAATCAGGTGTTCAGCGCGCCGGGAACCTTGTTCCGCGACCACGAGCTGGCGAACCTGCGCACCTCCCAGGGCCATGCGGCCTATCGCGATGGCGTGCTGACCGTGCGTGCGAACGGCAAGAAGGCCGTCACCGAGCTTGCCGACCCGCAAGCCATATCCGCAGTGCTTGCGGAGCACTTCGGCATCACGTACTAGCCTTTGCTGCTCTCTGAGCGGGCACGCTGAAGCGACTGCTTGAACTACTTGCGCATTGCTGCCCGCATGCACTGGCAAGGTTTCGCCGTTCACCGGCGCACCGAATGACTACCTGCGCGTTACGGCCCCATTGCATCTGCGGTACGCACGGCTTCCTTCGCTTGTGCCGCGCTACTATCTGGTATGGCGTGACAAGGGCCAAGTCTCACGCTGGCCAACGCCACGATGACCAAGCCGATCGGAAGGCATGCGATGAACGCAGCGAAAACGAAGCAGAAGAAAGGTGCAGCATGGGTGATCGGCGTCATCGCGTGCGGTGTGCTCGGCGTGATGTTGGTGGCGTTTCTGGCAATCAACGCGTTCGTGCGCATCTCCTACAACCAGTTCTACAACAGCGCCGAACCGCAGTTCCCCATTCCTGGGCTTGACGAGGGTTTCATCCCGCAAGACCTTGACTACCTTGATGTTGCCGATGCATGGCTGTTCAGTGGATATGCAGCGTCTGGCCCCTCGCCGATCTATGTGCGCACCGCCGATGGTTCGACCAAGCGCATTTTCGTCAAGATGCTCGACGGCGTGCCGTATGACGGGCACGGATCCGGCATCACATCGGATGATGACCGCGTGTTCCTGACGCGCGAGGGCGGTATGCTGGTGCTCAACGTTGCTGATGTGTTGGCGGCGGCCGATGGCGATGCCGTGCAGGTGGTTACCGATCGTGATCTGGATTTCTCGCCTGCGTTCATGAACATTGAGGATAACGCCCTCTACCTGGGCAATTTCTTCCGTCCGGGCAATTATGAAACGCCTGCGTACCATCGCATCGAGGCGCCCGATGGTACGGTGAACCCTGCGGTGATGTACGCCTATCCGCTGGATGCGAACGCGCCGTTCGGGTTTGCCGAGGCGCCCGAGCGCGTGTACTCCATCACCGACCAGATACAGGGGATGTGCGAGTCGCCATCGGGCGAGATCGTGCTGTCGCAATCCTACGGGCTGGCTACGTCGCATCTGCTGGCCTACGATATGGAAGCCCTGCTGCCCGTGGGAACGTTTGTGGCCGATGGGGTGGAAGTGCCGCTGTACAGCCTGAATTCGACCAACTTCACGCGCGAGTTGACCACGCCGCCCATGAGCGAAGGGATCGAATTCCACGACGGACGCATCTGGGTGTCCTACGAATCTGCGTCGGATAAGTATTTCTTCGGCAAGCTTTACGGCGCGGGCCAGGTGTATGCGCTGACGCTGTAGGGCAACGCAGGCGGCCGCCGAACATCACACCGTATCGGGCCTGATACAATAGTGGCTCAAAGGAAGGCGCCTTCGCTCGCGCCGAGCGCCGTCAGGAAGAGACCATGGCCCAGACCGACAACGCACCGCGTATCAGCGTGCTGATACCCATCTACAACGTGGAGCGCTATCTGCGCCCGTGCCTGGATTCGGTGCGCGCCCAGACGTTCGCGGACTTCGAGGCCATCTGCATCAACGACGGATCTACCGACGGCAGCCGGGCCATCATCGGCAAGTACCTGGACGATCCGCGCTTCCGGGTCATCGACAAGCCCAATTCCGGCTACGGGGCGTCCATGAATGAGGGGCTGGATGCGGCGAACGGGGACTACGTCGCCATCCTAGAATCGGATGACTTCTTCGAGCCGGATGCGCTGGACGTGCTCTACAGCGCTGCCATCGAGGCCCAGGCCGAGGTGGCCAAGGCCGATTTCTTCTTCCACTGGTCGCAGCCGGCACCGCGCGACGAGCGCTTCCACTGGGTGAAGCCCGGTGATAGCGGCGTGTGTAACCCGCGCACGTTCACGAACGTATTCTATCGTAAGCCATCCATCTGGTCGGCCCTGTACCGACGCGACTTCCTGCGGAACCACAGCATCCGCTTCAATGAAACGCCCGGCGCGTCCTACCAGGATTCCTCGTTCAACTTCAAAGTGTGGGCCTGCGCGCGCCGCGTTGTGCTGGTCGATCGGGCCATCCTGCACTATCGGCAGGACAACGAGAGCTCGTCGGTAAATTCACCGGCCAAGGCGTTTTGCGTCTGCGACGAGTACAACGAGATCATGCGCTTCGTGAACGACCAACCGGATACCGCTAAGTTGGCGCCCATCGTGGCAAAGATGCGTTTCGACACCTACATGTGGAACTACGAGCGGCTGACGCCCGAGATGCGAGAGCAGTTCGTCTACCGCATGGCCGAAGATTTCCGGAAAGAGGATGCAACCGGCATCATAGATTACAAGCTGCTCGAGCCTTGGAAGGTGGTGGACCGCAAGGCCATCGTGGCGGATCCCGCTGCGTATTTCCGCGTGAAGGAAGCAGGTGCGCGCCATGGGAAGCTAGGCACGCTCGTGCGGTGCTTCCGCGCCGGCGGACTGCCGCTGGTGGCCCGGGCTATCCAGAGCAAGGTGCGCGATGGGGGCTACTAAGGATATCGTTGCACCGCTGATATCGGTGGTCATGCCGGTCTACAACGTACGTGATTACCTGACAGAGAGCGTGGAGTCGGTACTGGGGCAATCCTACCCACGCTTTCAGTTGATCTGCGTGGACGACGGTGCTACGGACGGGTCAGGAAAACTGGCGGACGAGCTGGCAGCCGCTGACGAGCGCATCGTAGTGATCCATCAGCCCAATGGCGGTGCGTCGAGCGCGCGCAATGCAGGGATCGACCGGGCAACCGGCGATGTCGTCGCCTTCCTAGATGCCGACGACACTCTGCGCGACGGGGCGCTGGAGACCATCGCCGCCGCCTTCACCGCCACCAATTTCGACGTACTCACCTTCGGCGGCGTGCCCTGGCCGCCCGAGCAGGCGTCGGTGTGGGTGCGCGAGGTGCTGAGCCCACGCCGCGCACAGTTCGGCGCCTTCGAGCCGCGCATCCTGTTCAAGGAGAAGACCCATCCTTTCGTGTGGCGTATGGCCTGCAAGCGTGCGTTCTTGAAGGAACATGGCCTGCACTTCGACGAGACGGTCATCTTCGGCGAGGATCAGTTGTTCCCATTCCAGGTGTACCCGCTCTCGCACAACACGGTGCTCATCCCTGATAAGCTGGTAACCTATCGCGTGTGCCGCAAAGGGTCGCTGATGGACATCCGTTTCAGTGACTTGGAGCGCCGTGCCCAAGAGCATGTGTCCACGCTGGAGCGCATCCTAGAGACATGGAGCGATGTCGGCTGGCTGCGGCAGTGGCCTCGGGAGTTGTTCGAATGGGGCGTGGACTTCGTGCTGCCAAGCCTCGTGCTCATCAAGGACACTACGGGCTTCGCGCCGGTCGTGGAGAATCTGCGACGCGCGTGGATGCGCTATTTCGGCGAGGCATTCCTTCAGACCATGGCTGCTGACAGAATGCTAGGTCCGCTTGTCACCTTCGTAATGAACAGTAGCGCGCTTCCTTCCACGGTGCGCATGCTCCTGATCGCATTCGACCTGCGCCGCCGCGCCTACGGACTGCTCTATGCCCTTCGCCAGGCCGGGGGCAGTCTTGCGGATCGCATTAGGCCACGCCGCTGCTCACTGGTACAATAAGTAAAATGGTCGCTTCGGCAGCTTTGCTGCCACTTGCAACGTTGAGGAGTTATGGCGCATCGCCTAATCGATAAAGCGCAATGGCGCAGGAACTGGTTCACTATCACATCCATGGTGAGCCGCGATTTCAAGCTGAAATACCGGCGCAGTGTTCTAGGTGTGCTGTGGTCGGTGCTGAACCCACTGCTAATGATGTGTGTGCTAACGGCGGTGTTCAGCACGTTCTTCAAGTTCGACATTGAAAACTACCCGCTATATCTAATCCTAGGCAACACCCTGTTCGCCTTCATGGCCGACTCCACCAACACCGCCATGGTGTCCATCATCGATTCAGCGCCGCTAATCAAGAAGATCCGTATCGACAAACTCATCTTCCCTATCGAAAAGGTGCTGTTTCAACTGGTGAACTTTGCCATATCGCTGATCGCGGTAGCTATCGTCATGGTCTACTTCCAGATAACGCCGACGTTCAATTGGCTGCTGCTGCCGGTGTTGCTAGTCTATGTGGCCATCTTCAGCACAGGACTGGGGCTGTTACTGTCAGCATGCGTGGTGTTCTTCCGCGACATGCAGCATATCTGGAGCGTTGTCATCACTGCGTGGACCTACGCCACACCGCTGTTCTACCCCGAATCCATTCTCCCGGAGTGGATGATGGCGGTCGAGGCGTTCAACCCCATGTACCAGTACGTGACCTATTACCGCGACATCGCCCTATGGAACATCACCCCTAGCTTGACGATGAACCTCACCTGCCTGATCATGGCGCTGATCACCTTCGCCATTGGCTTTCTCGTATTCAAGAAGACTGAACGCAAATTCATCCTGTATGTGTAGGTGGACATGACTGAGAATGCGAATATAGCACCACTAGGAAGCCTGGGGGCATTCGACCCGGCTGACGAGCGGCCCAATATGGTGTGCGTGGAACATGTATCCATGGTGTTCAACATGGCGGCGGAGCAGCTGGACAATCTAAAAGAATACGCCATCGCGCTGATGCGGCGTGAACTGATGTTCAAGGAATTCCGCGCGTTGGACGATGTGTCGCTGTGCGTAAAGAAGGGTGATGTGTTCGGCATCATAGGCACAAACGGCTCGGGGAAGTCGACACTGCTAAAGATCATCGCGGGCGTGCTAGAGCCCACTCAAGGCACTGTGCAGATTAACGGTAACATCGCGCCGCTAATCGAGTTGGGTGCTGGCTTCGATATGGAGCTAACCGCACGCGAGAACATCTACCTGAACGGGGCGCTGCTGGGCTATTCAAAGAAGTTCATCAGCCAGCACTTCGACGAGATTGTAGAGTTCGCCGAGGTGGAGCAGTTCCTAGACATCCCGCTGAAGAACTACTCGTCGGGCATGGTGGCGCGCATCGCCTTCGCCATCGCCACGGTCATTGTGCCGGATATCCTGATTGTGGATGAGGTGCTGTCCGTTGGCGATTTCATGTTCCAACAGAAATGCGAGCGCCGCATCCAGAGCCTCATCAAAGAGCACGGCGTCACTGTGCTGCTCGTCTCCCACAACAACGATCAGGTACGGCGTCTCTGCAACAAAGCCATCTGGATCGAGAAAGGCCACACGCGCATGATCGGCCCCGCGAAAGAAGTATGCAAGGTCTACGGCCTAGTGGGCGGCCGTGAAGGATCAGCCGAATCCGAATCGCTCATCTTGGAGACCTATGCTTCGGAATCGCTTTCCGACGACACCGCAAACTTTCGGAAGATACCTTGTGAGCCGCATTATCCGCTTTCAGCGAAGATGATCCCACTCGAGAAGGAAGATAGGGATACGCTAACCATCGCCAGGGCCGAGGATCCCGTTGCTTCGATGCTCGCCGCGAGCCTGGCCGCTC
>CASTMW010000048.1 GCA_949450265.1 uncultured Eggerthellaceae bacterium
CTCATCGTTGCCACCCGGCGTCGCAAGCGCGAAGAGCAGGCGAGCGCGGGGTAGGGGCATCGTACGGGGTAGGGGCATCGTAGAGAGCCGTTGATGTTGAATGCCTGGTCGTGGTCGCGATCGTGCGGCTGCGACCAGGCGGAACCAAGCGCTCATGGTCGAGCGACCATGACAACCACGACAACCCGGTTAGGCAACTACGATCGGGAGGGAGGCAGAACGCCTACGACGATCCCGAAAGCGGCACCAGTTCGTAGACGCGGTCTTCGCTGGCCATAGAAGTAGTATCGGTCATGGCCTTCACCAGGGCATTACCATAGGTCACATTGGCCCCTCCGGCCTGCGCCCGCACATCCTGGTACCAAACGTTGAAGTCCTCAAGGTTCATCCATTGACTGGGATCATCGCTGAGCGCCACGTACGTTTCGCCAGGGTTCGACTTCACCGTTGCCATGGTCTCCACCAGCTGTCCGTCGTTGGGCGGCTCGGCGAATGCCAGTTCCAGATTCAGGTAGCTGGCGTCGCGGTCGCGTCCGTCCAGCTGCACGTTCGCGTGAACGCGCTGCACCACCATGAACCGCTGTCCTTCGCCCACCAGCACCGGTGCATCCAGCGTCAGCGTGTGGAAGCCTGCCGTGGAGAACGTTTCGGTGGCATAGGCCGCCTCCCACCCGTCGTCGCCTTCTGCGGGCATCAGGTACACCCAGCATTCCACCTGCTCGTTCTGGCGGAAGGTCTGGGCGGTTACGGCGCGCACCAGTTCGGTGCTCTGCGCGGTGAACATGTTGCCCACCAGCACTGCGCCCTCATAGCTGGCCGGTTCCGAATATTCGGACATGCCCAGGTAGTCGTGCTGGTACAGCGTGTCGTGGCTATTGTCCAAGCGCGTCACTTCGAAGGCCACCGGCAAGGTGATGGTGTGGTCGTAGTATGACAGCCAGAACAGCCCGCTGGCGCCCGCGTCGCTGTCCAGGCCCCACTGCGTGGCCTGCGCGCTGCCGCCCAGCGCTGCGTACAGGGCATCGCTGCCCCAGTTGTTCTTGCATAGCCACGCGCCGTCGGCGGCGGGTTGCCCGCTGGCCGTACCGCCGAAGTTGCTCTTGCTGTAGGTGTCGTCCCAGCCCACGATGGACACCGCATGGTTGGTGAACACCGTGTCGGCCGCATCGTACTGGGCCCAGCTGCCATAGTCGAAATGATCGCTCTGGCGTGCTTGGCCGGGCAGCGACGTTTCGGCTTCCAGCGATATGGCCACGGCGCCCGTGGTCACGATGGCGCTCTTGACCTGGCGGGTGGCGTCTGCGTCGTAGCCCACGTAGCGGTACGTGCCCGTTTGGCTGTCGTATTCGGAAACGGCAGGGCTGGGCAGCTCCAAGATGCCGCTGACATACCAGCCAAGATCGTTGGCTGTGCGCAGGCTATCGTCGATGGACCAATCGAAGGCCCGCGCATCCGCTCCGCCCGTGCCTGTGGTGAACCACGGTGCGCTTCCGGGTGCATAGCCGTTGTACTGGTAGGGGGCGGCGGCTTCCGAGACTAAGCCCTGGCGCGCGGCCAGTGCCGCTTCCACGATGGAGAAGTTGCCGCCTGCAAGCTGCGTGGTAGGGTTGTTCGTATCCACCCGGTAGAGCCCTTCGCCCGCTTGCGCACCGGCGCTGTCCTCGGTCTGCAATTCGTGTGAGAGCCACGCGATGGCGCGTTCGGACACGTCCACCTGCTCGGTCAGTCCAGACAGCTTCGGCGCAACGTTGACGCCCGCCTGGATGCGCTCGGCGAATGTTCCGTCTGTGCGCGCTTCCGCTTCCAGGATGCTGCTCTCCACGGCCGACGCAATGGCGAAGGCCCAGCATGCGCCCCAGGGATTCTGCAGCTTCACGCTAGTGGCCAGATCGCCGTTCGTCAGTGAAAAGGAGCGGGGTAGCTGGCCGGAGGGGAACAGCGCTTCCACCGAAATGGCTTCTGGTGTTGTTGCGGCGCTGACGTTATTGGCCGCGCTGTCAGGTTGGCCGGTCACGTTGGCTACATCATCGGATTCGCTGGTGGCGCCGTCCGTCGCCTCCTCAGCCGCGCCTTTGCTTGCATTCGACGAAGTGGCGAAGAGCGGATGCTGCTGGGCGGCCGCAGGTTCCGCACAGCTATGCACGGCCGTGATGGGCACGAACGCCACCGCTGAGACCAGCACGAACGCTACGACATCCCGTAGTATGCGCACCGGCCGCTTCACATCGCCCGCCAGAAGAGCGGCGTCACTTCACCACCAGCACCGGCACCGTGGCCTTCTGCAGCACCGAATAGCACACCGAACCCAGCATGCCGCGAATCACGCCCATGCCGCGATGCCCCATGGCGATGCAGTCGAAATCGTTGTCGCGCGCGAAATCCACGATGGAATCGTGCGGGCTGCCGTTGACCACGGCCACGCTCACGTGCTCGTAGCCTTCCACGATGTCGGCGATGTCCTGCTGCAGGCGCGTGACCTCTTCGAGCTCGGTCGCATCGTCCAGTGAACCGATGGCGCTCATATCCACGTCGTCCACTGCCACACCGGCCATGCGGCTGGCGATCTTGAACGTCTCGGCGTTGTAGTCGCGCCATTCCACCACGTTCAGCACGGTTATCTGGCCGTCGGTCCCGCGCACCAGATCAAGCGCGTTGCGCAGCGCATTCTTGGCGTGTTCGGAATCGTCGTAGGGTACAAGCACTTTCTTATACATGGTTCCTCCGATTGGTTCGACGGCTCGTTTATGGCATTATATAGGGAATTATGTATTCGTGTACGCGCGCGTGCAAGGAGTATCCGCATGGGTTTCCTTTCAAAATTCGAAGGGAAGATGGAAGATACCGTTGAAGGCATGGCCTCCGGTTTCGGCGGCTCATCGCTGTCCCCTGTGCAGATCACCAAGAAGGCCGAGAAGCAGATGCGTCGCGAGAAGATCGTGGGCGCGGGCGTGCAGTACGCTCCCACTCTGTACACCGTGCTGGTCAGCCCGGAAGACGACGCGCGACTGTTCGGCTATTACCCCACGCTGGCAGGTGAAGTGGAAACCTATCTGATGGCGAAGGCCAACGAGATGGGACTGGATATGGATGGTCAGCCGCTTGTGCGGTTCCTGGCCGATCCGGAATTGAAGCGCGGCAAGTTCGATGTGGTGGCCGAGATGGTGGCTGCTCCTATCGTGGCGCGGCTGCGCAACGAAGAATTGCAGCGTTACGGGCTGGCGGCGCCCGCTGCCGGGCCGCGTGCGGCCATGGGGCGGCAACCGCAGATGGCGCCTATGCCCCGGTCGGCGCAGCAGCAGCCGATGCGTGGCATGGGATATCCCGGTGCCATGGGAGGTGCTATGGGGGCGGGAGCGCCTTCGCCCGTTGCTGGTGCTGTCGTTCCGACACCTGAGCCTATGGGGTCGGCCATGGGGGCGCCTGCCGCCCGCTCGGGCCGCCCGTCGGTCAAGCAAGCGCGCGGGTACGTGCCGCCTGTGGTGGACGACGGCTACGACGACGCGTTTGACGACGGGTATTATGCCGACTATGCCGACGGTGGCGCTGACGGCTTCGACGACATGGATGGCTATGCCGACGAGCCGCGCACCACGGTGATGAACGCGGTGCCTGCTACGGCTGCCGCTCCGGCATCCACGGACGGTCTGGAGGTTTATCTGTACGACGAGCAGCGCGACCGCGCCTACCAGCTGACCGGCCGGGCTGAGCACATCGGTCGTGAATCGGCCAACGACATCGTGGTGCCCGACATCAACGTGTCGCGCGTGCATGCCGAGATACGCTGCGAACCGAACGGCACATGGGTCATCACCGACCTGGGTTCCACCAACGGCGTGTACGTGAACGGGCGCCAGGTGAAGACGGCGCCGCTGCGCGATGCCGACATGATCACGTTGGGCACATCCGAGCTCGAGTTCCAACTTCTATCGTAGGGGCGCAGCCGGGTGATCGACGTCATACTGCTGATAGCGCGCCTGCTGTTCGTGGCGCTGCTGTATCTGTTCCTGTTCGCCATCATGCGTACCGGCATCAGCCAAGTGCGTGGCACCCGCAAGAAGGCGCGCACGTGGAGCGTGTCGGTGGAGCGCGGCCCGAAAGAGCTGCGCGGCGTGCAGATGGAAGTGGACGGCCCCATCATCGTGGGCCGCTCGCCGCAAGCCGACATCGTGATCGCTGCGGGCTACGTGTCCGGGCGTCACGCGAAGTTCCAACTGATGGGCAAGAACCTGTTTGTGGAGGATATGGGGTCTACGAACGGCACGCTGGTAAACGGCCAGCCGGTCAGCGAACCGCAGGCGCTGCGCAACGGCGATGTGGTGAACGTGGGCGATGTTGCCATGCGCGTGAGGTATGAATGATGGACCCGATGAACGCAGAAGCGCGTCGCACGTTCGGCAGCCGCACTGATGTGGGCCGGGTGCGCGAGCACAACGAGGACAGCCTGGTGGTGCAGCCGCCGCTGTACGTGGTGTGCGACGGCATGGGCGGCCATGCCGCGGGTGAGGTAGCCTCCGAGATGGCGGTGGACGTTATTGCCCAGCGCGCGCCGCTGACCGCCGATGCCGAGCAGCTGGGGCAGGCGGTGGAAGAGGCGAACCTGGCCATCATCCGTGCGGCGGCCCATGGTGTGGGGCGCGAGGGTATGGGCACCACGTGCACGGCGGCCATGGTGGAAGGCACGCGGCTGGTCATCGCGCAGGTGGGTGATTCGCGCGCCTACCTTGTGCACGCCGGGCGCATCCAGCAGCTGACGCGCGACCATAGCCTGGTGGCCGACCTGGTGGAATCCGGGCAGATCACCGCCGAAGAGGCGCGCACGCACCCGAACCGATCGGTCATCACGCGCGCGCTGGGCAGCGACCCGCGCATGCAGTGCGATCTGTACGAGATGAACGTGGACGAGGGCGATCGGCTGCTGTTGTGCAGCGATGGCTTGTACAGCATGATCGACGATGTGCAGATCGAACGTATCATGAACATGTGCCCCGACGCGCAGGATGCGGCCGACATGCTGGCCGAGGCGGCGGTGGACGCGGGCGGCCACGACAACGTGACCGCCATCGTGGTGAACGTGATGGGGGACGCAGTAACGCGGCATTGGAAGCTGGCGCGCAAGACCAAGGTGACCATGACTGTGGTAGCTATCCTGGTGGTACTGGCGTTCATCGGGGCGTTTGCGGGTTTTAACCTATGGATCAGCACGGTGGCCTATCTGGGTGAAGTGGATGGCCGAGTGGCCGTGTACCAGGGCATCCCCGGCGATGTGCTGGGGGTCAGTTTCAGCAATCTACGCGAAGTGACCGACGTGTCGGTGGATAGCTTGCAGCCGGGCGTGGCGAATCGCGTTCGCAATCACGATATCCGGTGCGATTCGCTGGATGCGGCGCACGGGCTGATCGAGCAGTACCGCTTGGATGTGTTCGACTCGCAGAAGTCGGCGGTGCCGCAGGGTAATGCAGCGACAGGCGATAGCGCAGCAGCAGGTGGCGATACGGCGGCTTCTGATACCGCTGTTGCAGGCACCGACGGGAGCGCTGCAGGCACCGACGGTGCAGCCACTGCCCAACCCGACCAAGCTGCCCAACTTTCGGGGGATGCCGCATGACACGGCGCAACATGGAGCTGTTGCTGCTGATCGTAGCCGCGCCCATCGTCATCGTGCTGTTCGCCATGCTGGTGGTCACGGGCGGCCAAGCACTCTCGTTCAACACGCTGGGCGTGCCCATCGGCATCTTCGTGGTGTTCCTCATCGCGCATTTCGCGGTGCGCAAGCTGGCGCCCAACGCCGATCCCGCGCTGCTGCCCATCACATTCGCGCTGTCGGGCATCGGTATCGCCTTCGTCACGCGGCTGGTGCCTGACTTGGCCATGCGCCAGCTGATCTGGATGTTCGCCGGTGTGGCAGCCATGATCATCGTGCTGATGGTGGTGCGCAACCTGGATAAACTGGCCAATTACAAGTACACATTCATGATCGTGGGCGTGCTGCTGCTGCTCTCGCCTATGCTGCCGGTGGTGGGCACCGAGATCAACGGCAGCCGCCTGTGGCTATCTATCGGGGGCTTCTCGTTCCAACCCGGCGAACTGGCGAAGATCTGCATCGTCATATTCCTGGCGGGATATTTGGCGCAGAACCGCGAGATGCTGTCGGTGTTCACGTGGAAAGTGGGTCCGGTGCGTCTGCCATCGCTGTCCACGCTGGTGCCGCTTCTGGCCATGTGGGCGTTGGCGTTCCTGATCGTTGTGCTGGAGAAGGACCTGGGTAGCGCGCTGGTGCTGTTCGCGGTGTTCCTGGTGATGCTCTATGTTGCCACGGGGAAGGTGCAGTACGTGGTGGTGGGGCTTTTGCTGGCCGCCGTAGCCGCCGTAGCGCTGTTCTTCATGTTCGATCACGTGCGCGTGCGCGTGGACATATGGCTTGACCCGTTCGCGGATGCGCAGGACAAGGGCTATCAGATCGTGCAGAGCCTGTATTCGCTGGCCGACGGCGGCATGTTCGGCGTGGGCATCGGGCGTGGTATGGCCGACATCATCCCGTATGCGGAAAGCGACTTCATCTTCAGCGCCATCGGCGAGGAATGTGGGCTTTTGGGCGCGGCGGGCGTGCTGTTGTTGTATCTGTGTTTCGCCATTCGCGGCATGCTGACCGCGGCGCGCGCGAAGAGCGACGTCAGCTCGTTCACTGCGGTGGGCGCCACCAGCATCGTTATCTTGCAGGCGTTCATCATCGTGGGCGGCGTGACGCGGCTCATCCCGCTGACGGGCATCACGCTGCCCTTCATCAGTCAAGGCGGTTCCAGCCTTCTGGCCGGGTTCATCATCGTGGCGCTGCTGCTGCGCGCAGGCGACGAGGGCACTGGCTCTGACGTGGAGATGACCTCGGTCATCTCGCGGTCGCGTCATTCGTCGAACAGCGTGTTGGGGCGCGTGGCGCTGGGCAAGAACATCACGTTCGCACTGATCTTCTTCAGCGTGCTGTTCGCGGCGCTGGTGGCCAACCTGACCTACATCATGGTCATCAACGCTGAGGCGTACCAGAACATGCCCGGCAACAGCCACACCATGGCGAAGGAAGCACAAAGCGAACGCGGCACCATATCCACCTACGATGGAGTGGTGCTGGCGCAGTCGGTGGAGCAACCCGACGGTACCTATGAGCGGGTGTACCCGGCGGGCACGTTGGCGGCCCACGTGGTGGGCTATTACTCGGGGAAATACGGCACGGCGGGTATCGAGGCCGAGTACAACGACACACTGAAGGGCAGCGAGAACTTTGCCAGCTGGACCGATGTGGTGAATTCGCTGGCGGGCATCTCGCAGCCGGGCAACGATGTGACGCTGACGCTGAACTCGAAGATCCAGCAGGCAGCGCAGGATGCGCTGGCGGGCGAGCGCGGGGCATGCGTGGTGATGGACCCGCAGACCGGCGCCGTGTTCGCGTTGGCATCTTCGCCCACCTATGACGCGGCGGACGTGGAGAATGTGATAGCCAACTCCACCGCCGATTCGTCCGAGCTGCTGAACCGTGCCACGCAGGCGCTGTACGCGCCAGGATCCACGTTCAAGATGGTCACGTTCGCGGGTGCGCTGGAAGACGGCGTGTGCACCGACGATTCGGAGTACGACGCGCCCGGCGAGATGGAGATCGGCAACGCGCCGGTGACCAACATGCACGAGCGCAGCTACGGTACGGTCACGGTGCGGCGCGCGTTCGAGCTGTCGGCCAACACCGTGTTCGCGCAGCTAGGTGTGGAGCTGGGCTCCGAGCGTTTAGTGGCGGCGGCGAAGGCGTTTGGGTTCAATACGCCGGTGGAGTTCGATCTGCCGCTGGCGACCAGCCTCATGCCGAACCCGCAGGAGATGACCACGTGGGAGACCGCGTGGGCGGCTGCGGGCGAACCGGTGGGCGAGCACGAGAGCCCGGCCGGGCCGCAGGCCACGGTGCTGGAAATGGCCATGGTGGGCTCTGCCATGGCCACGGGCGGGCAGATCATGCAGCCCTACCTGGTGGAAGGCATCTATAACGCCAGCGGGGCGCGCAGCTACACCGCGTCGCCCACGCCGCTGATGCGCGCAACCACCCAGCAGGTGGCCGACGATGTGCTTGAGGCCATGCGCGGCGTGGTGGCGAACGGTACGGGTGCAGCTGCCGCGGTGCCGGGCGTGACCGTGGCGGGCAAGACGGGCACGGCCGAGCACGAGGGCAAGGAGAACGACAGCTGGTTCGTGGGCATCGCCGATGCCGATGGCGCCCGCAATCTGGTGGTGGCGCTGATGATCGAAGAAGCAGGTAACCGCACTTCGGCCGCTGCGAAGGCGCAAACCGTTATCCGCACCGCACTGGAAGTGCAGGGAACGCTATGAAGATGCACGGTGCAGGAGCGGAATCGGGGGAGTATAATGGCTAGACCTATGACGACTCCTGCTATGAACGCAGATGAAATGAACCCAAAGGAGTTATCGTGAGCGGAACAGGACCTATGACCGGCAAGATATTCAACAGCCGGTACGAAATAGGCGAGCGCATCGGCATCGGCGGCATGGCCGAGGTATACAGCGCGCTCGACAATGTGCTGGGGCGCACCGTTGCTGTGAAGGTGATGCTGCCGCAGTTCGCCGACGATCCCGACTTCGCGCGTCGCTTCAAGCAGGAGGCTGCGGCTGCGGCCAACCTGCAAAGCCCGTACATCGTGAACGTGTACGACTGGGGTTTTGACGACGGCACCTACTACATCGTGATGGAATACGTGCGTGGGTCCGACCTGAAGACGGCCATCGAGCAGCGCGGCGCCATCAATCAGCGCAAGGTTGCCGAGATCGGCGTGCAGGTGTGCCAGGCGCTGTCGGTGGCTCATTCGCAGGACATCATTCATCGCGATGTGAAGCCGCAGAACATCATGGTGCAGCCCGATGGCAACGTGAAGGTCATGGACTTCGGCATCGCGCGCGCGAAGAACTCCAACAGCGATAAGACGCAGACCGTGCTGGGCACGGCGCACTATATCAGCCCCGAACAGGCGCAGGGCAAGGACCTGACCGCCGCTAGCGACATCTACTCGCTGGGCGTGGTGCTCTATGAGGCGGCCACGGGCACGCTGCCCTTCGACGGGCCGGACGCGGTCAGCGTGGCGCTCATGCAGGTGCAGGATTTCCCGCCTGCCCCGCGCGAGATCAACCCTGACATCTCGCCGGAGTTCGAGGACATCATCCTGACCGCCATGGAGAAGGAACCGGGGCAGCGCTTCGCCACGGCCAACGACATGCGGCAGGCGCTGAACGACTTTCTGGCTGGGCGGCCGTTCAACCGCAACGGCTTCACCAGCGCGCAGACCAGCGTCATTGCGCCTATCGGCGCGGCGGCGGGTGCGGCGGGCATCGACAGCACGCAGGTCATGCCGGTCACGCGCGCGGGTGCAGGGTCGCACGTGGCGGGCGGCAGCCATGCGGCGGGCGGGTACCGCGCGGGCAGCGCAGGCAACCCGGATGCTGGCAGCAACAAGAAGAAGATCGCTATCATCGCCGTGTGCGCGGTGATAGCCATCGCGTTGGTCGGTTTCCTGGTGGCAGGCGTGCTGGGTAGCCAGGGCGAACAGGCCGAAGTGCCCAACGTGGTGGGCCAAGACCGCGTGCAGGCTATCCAGGTGATCGAAGACGCTGGCTTCAAGGTGGATAGCGACGTGGAATACGTCTACGACACCAACGTGCCAGCTGGGCAGGTCATCAGCCAGAACCCCAAGGGCGGCACCATGGCGCCGAAGGGCGAAGAAATTAAGTTGCAGGTGTCGAAGGGCACCGAACAGATAGAGGTGCCGGATCTGACCGGCATGACCGAGACCGAGGCCGAGCGCGCCTTGGTGGCTGCGGGCTTCACGCTGGGCAATGTGACCGAGGAAGCCAGCGACACCGTGGAAGCGGGCAAGGTCATCAGCCAGACGCCAGTGGGCAAGGGCAAGGCCGATCAGGGGTCGGCGGTGAACATCGTCATCTCGAAAGGGGCCGATCAGGTCAGCGTGCCCAGTATTGAGGGCCTGAGCCTGGAAGCGGCGCGCCAGAAGGTAGAGAGCGCGGGGCTGAGCCTGTCGCAGAGCGGCAGCGAGGCCAGCGATAGCGTGGCGGCGAATTGCGTGATCCGGCAGAGCCCCAGCGCAGGCACGAAGGTGGACAAGGGCTCCACGGTCACCTACGTGATCAGCACGGGCACCAGTTCGGTTAGCGTGCCCAGCGTGGTGGACTTCAACGAGGCGGCCGCGCGCAGCACGCTGCAGAATGCCGGGTTCAGCGTTAGTGTGACCACGGCGCATTCCAGCTCTGTGGCCGATGGGAATGTGATCAGCCAAAGCCCGAACGGAGGGTCCAGTGCCACGAAGGGCGCCACGGTGACCATTACGGTGTCCACCGGGCCCGAGAGCAGCGATACCGGCGGCGGCAGCTCCAGCCAGCAAACCACCAGTTAGGATGCGCTCGCAGACTGCTACCTAGCAGGCAGCACTACCCAACAGGCTGCACTACCAACAGACCGCCCGTTAGGGTGCGCTCGCAGGTTACTACCTAACAGGCAGCATTGCCCAACAAATCGCCAGTTAGGATGTGCGACTTGCCTGTTCTGCAAGGTCCTGTCTCTATTCGCTCGTAGTTGCTGTTCGCAGTTGCCCGCTCTTCAGTGAAGCGTACCTTCATACAAATGTTTCACGTGAAACACTAGTCAGTTCAACTAAACCTCGTAGGTGTGCTTGCGTATGAGCGCGCGCTTGAGTTTGCTTGCATGACTTTCATCTCAGCGCTCTATTGGTTTGGGCATTTAGAATGTTTCACGTGAAACATTAGCGTTGTATTGGCAGTTGGCGCGAGCAGTTCGTGGTGCGTAGTCTACGGAATGGCTACATGTTTTATCTGCGCGGGGGCAGCAGGTCTGCGCCGCGTATCGTATACTCATATCAAGTTCCGCTCCGCCTGTTTTTGCGATGGACCGATGCAAACAACCAGGGAGTCCTAGATCGC
>CASTMW010000049.1 GCA_949450265.1 uncultured Eggerthellaceae bacterium
GCCGTACGCTGGTTTTGAAGGACAGCTGCGCGCGATGTCCCACGTATGCGATGTACCGAGCGAAGAATGGCGGGTTGGAAACTGCGCCAAAGTGAAGACGAAAGACGATCAGGAGCTCAACGCGGCGGGTTCGGCAATACCTTTGTCGCGCACGAAGAGGTTATCGTACTGCACGCACCCATAGGCAACGAGCACCGCTTCGGTCTGCTCGTCAACATCCCAACCGTATCCTTGCCAAGTGCCGTTGGCATCCAAGAAACCGTTCAGGTTGATGGCGGGGATGGTCTGGCTGGTGGACAGGAGGAAGCGCTGGTAGCTGCTGAGCGGTATGCCAGCAGCTACGCAGAGCTGGCTGCCCAGATAGTTCAGGCTGCTCACCGTTGAGGCAGTGGCCCTATCCCATCCAAGGGTGGCCGAACGCTCGCGGGCCTGCGCATTGCCCCAGATGAGATAGGGAACACGATAGCGCTCCTGTGCTGCGTCGATGCCGATGCTGTCGGCGCCCACGCCATCATGCGTGCGCTCGAACAGCGTATCGGCGAAGCCGGGCTGGTGGTCGCCGAAGAAGCATACGTAGACCGGATGGTCAGTCTGCTCAAGCTGCTCGACAAGATATGCCAGATCAGTATCGGAGCGCTGGATGCAGCTGGCGTACTCGTTAAGCTCGGCGAAGGGCTCACCGTCGGGCATGGCGATACTGACCAGATCTGCTTCGGGGATGAGGCCGGTGTCATAGCCGCCATGGTTCTGCATGGTGACATCGAAGAAGAACTGAGGGCCTTGCGCACCTTCCATGGTCTGCAGGATATGGTCGTAGGTGGCTCGGTCGGTGACCATGTCGCGCAGCGTTTCGGCCCCTTCGAAGGCAGCCTTCGTGGTGAAGTCGGAGAAGCCCAACTGTGCATACACGCGGTTGCGGCTCCAGTTCGTGGGGGATTCAGGATGGATGGCGTGCGTGTTGTAGCCAAGGTTGGCAAGGTGCGACACCAAGCTCTCCACATGCCCAAGATCATACATGGTGTACGGGTAGACGCCGCCACCCATATGCCCCATGCTCGACCCGGTCAAGAACTCGAATTCGCTATTGCAGGTGCCGCCGCCGAACGCCGACACATAGGCATCGCCCGCAGCGATGGACTCTGCCGCGATGCGCCTGAATGCGATGGGCACCGCAGCGCTGTCCTCAAGGCCGGGGTAGGAGGATAG
This sequence comes from uncultured Eggerthellaceae bacterium, assembly GCA_949450265.1. Taxonomy (GTDB): domain Bacteria; phylum Actinomycetota; class Coriobacteriia; order Coriobacteriales; family Eggerthellaceae; genus Adlercreutzia_A. The sequence continues at coordinate 1,207 of CASTMW010000049.1, forward strand.
GTCCGCGAACGTCTCGTTCATGATGACGATGATAGTGGGAAGGTCGCCTGCTGCATCATCCGGTACAGAGGCGACCCCATCGCTGCCCGCGAAGGCTGCCTGCTCCACCGGTTCGGTGTTCAGCTGCACTGGGTCGAAGGCGTCGATGAGCTCGGATATGGTGCTGTGGTCGTAGCCGACGGGCTCTTGGGGCGTGATGTCCTGCATGCGTTTCAGGAAGCATAGGGCGCTGCCCTGTTCGGCGTAGGATTCCTTTTGGGACCACACGTCGATGGAGACATCGTAGCGCTCAGAGATATCGGTGGTCTGGAACCACGAGACGAGTCCTAGCACTACGGCTGCCGCGCATGTCAGGTTGAGCGCTGCGGTGGGTGCGCGGTAGGTGGGCTTGGGTGCGGGCTGTATCATGAGCGCTGCGCACATCCCGGCGAACAGCGCGATACAGATGATGGACTGCACGTTGAGCACGTAGTCGTAGCCGCCGCTCACCGCTGCGGCGGTGGAGAGGGCGGACAGATCGGCCGGTGTGATGGGTTGCCCCTTGAACGAGATGACGAAGTAATTGGCGATGCCCGCCATCAGGCAGATCGTAAGATAGACGATGATGGAGACACGGCTGCGCTGGCCTATGCCGTAGATCACCAGGAACACCGCGGCGGCGATGAACAGGTTGATGCGAAGGTAGAACGGGTCCATGTCGGCAAGCCACATATTGGCGGGGAATTCCAAGAACAGGAATCCCAGCGGTATGGCCAGCAGCGTGAGCAGCGGCAGCGCACGAACACTCAGCTGCGCTATCGTGTCGATGAAAGAGCGCATCGGTGCATCATAGCAGCCATGACTGCACGATTGGCGCATATCCTGTGATGATCACGATGACGATGAGGACGGGCAGCACGAATCGGAGATAGGGCTTCAGAATCTTTGGATAGCGCATGCCCTGTCCGGTGTTCGCTTCGGCCAAGAATTTGTCCCAGCCCCAGCCGATCTTCGAGGTGCAGAACAGCAGGAACACCAGCGCGCCCAGCGGCAGCAGGTTATTAGACACCAGGAAGTCCTCGATGGCCTGTATGTTGCCGATGCCTGGCACCTCCACGCCAGCCCAGACGCTGAACCCTAGCACGCACGGCATGGACAGTACCGCCAGCGCCACGCCGTTCACCGCGCATGATCTGCCGCGCGACCAGCCCCATTGGTCCATGCTGAAGCTCATGATGTTCTCGAACACGGCAATGACCGTGGACAGCGCCGCGAAGCTCATGAAGATGAAGAACAACGCGCCCCACAGGCTGCCGAGCGGCATCTGGTTGAAGACGCTGGGCAGCGTGATGAACACGAGTCCTGGGCCACTTCCTGGTTCCACCCCAAAGGCGAAGCAGGCCGGGAAGATGATGAGCCCCGCCATGATGGCGACCAATGTGTCCAGCCCTGCGATGCGCACTGCTTCGCCGGTGAGGGCGTAGCGCTTGTCGATGTAGCTGCCGAAGATGGACATCGATCCGATGCCCACCGATACGGTGAAGAACGCCTGTCCCATGGCGGCCAGCATGGCATCGAAGAAGCCGCCTGCGCCATTCGCGAACAGCTTGCTGAAATCGGGCATCAGGTAGAACGCTAGACCTTCCTCGGCGCCGGGCAGCGTGACCGCACGGATCACAAGGATGGCCAGTACCAAGAACAGCGCCACCATCATGACCTTCGTGATGCGCTCGACGCCGTTCTTCACGCCGGCGCTGGTGACGGCAACGCCGATGGCTACAGTGATGAGGGTATAGGCCGCCATCTCGATGGGATTGGCCAGCAGCGCGTTGAACACGCCTTCGACCTCGGGCGCGGAAAGCCCGTCGAAGGTGCCGGTGATGCTCTTCACCATGAAGGCGAGCATCCATCCGCACACAGCTGTGTAGAACATCATGAGCAGGTAATTGCCCGCCAGCGCTGGCCATTTGAACCAATGCCATTTTGTGCCCGCCGGTTCCAGATCGTCGAAGCTGCGCGCCACGCCGCGTTGGCTTGCGCGGCCCACCGCATATTCCATGACCAGGATGGGCAGGGCGAACACGGCAAGGAACACCAGGAACATGATGACGAACGCCGCGCCGCCATATTGGCCGGTTATGTAGGGGAAACGCCAGACATTGCCCAGCCCGATGGCGCAACCGGCGCTGATGAGGATGAATCCCAGCCGACTGCTGAAGCGCTCGCGTTCCATAAGCTACCTTCCATGTTGGTCGATGACATGCAAAAGCGGGGCTGGGCCCCGCTCGCTTCGATTATAGCCTGAAGCGCTGCGCGTCGGAAGAATGGTTCTGCGCAATGGATGCGACTATAATAGCCTGCGCACGTTCCGCGGCGCACAGCGCAGAAGGCGAGGCTCCATGACGCTCCAGCAACTCAGATATCTGATAGAGATAGCCGCGTGCGGCTCCATCAGCCAAGCGGCCCATAATCTCTACACGTCGCAGAGCAGCCTGTCGGTGGCAGTGAAGGACGTGGAGGCGGAGATGGGCGTGACCATCTTCGAGCGGAGCAATCGTGGCATCACCACCACGCGCGAGGGCATGGAGTTCCTTGGCTATGCCCGACAGGTGGTGGAGCAGGCTGACCTCATGGAACAGCGCTACAGCCGCGCGGCTGAGCCGATCGAGCAGCACCTTTCGGGGAGCAGCCAGCACGACACGTTTTGCGTGGAGTCGTTTCTGGAGTTCGTCGACGAGTATGAGGGCTCGGGCTACACCTTTACGTTGCGCGAATGCCGCACCGCCGAGATCATCGAGGACGTGCGCGATTTTCGCAGCGACGTGGGCATCCTGTTCCGCTCGTCGTTCAACGAGCAGGTGATCGGGCGGGCCATCGACGACGCGAACTGCTCGTTCAACAAGCTGTTCACCGCGCGTCCGCATATCTTCGTGAACGCGGGGCATCCGCTGGCGTCTGCGAAGCTGGTGAGCCTGGACGATCTGGCATCGTGGCCGCGCTACACCTTCGAGCAGGGCAATGCCAATTCCTTCTACTATTCGGAAGAGCCCTTCGCCGAGCTGCCCGCCAGCAAGCGCGTCATCGTCAGTGATCGCGGGACGCTGTCGAACCTGTTGACGCACCACATGGGCTACATCGTGTCCACCGGCGTGATGTCCTCCGAGATGAACACGGGCGTGGTGGCCGTGCCCATCGACACCAAAGAGATCATGACGGTGGGCTACATCGTGCATAACGAGCGGCAGCTCTCCAGCTTGGCCCTTCGCTATATCGAGAAGCTGCAACTGTTCATAGAGGAGTACCAGGTTGGCTATTCAGGACTCTAAGGTCGATAGGGCGGCGCATGACGCGATGATGGCCGCCGAGCAGGAGCATCTCAGCCAGGTCTACGGCGAACTGCTGCGCATGCGCCAGGCGCTCTCTGGCAAGCTGGATGCGATCGACGCGGAAGCGGCGGCCGACAAGGGGCTCATGGCCGAAGAACTGACGCTGAACGCTACCAGCTTCGATGAGGCGTTAGAGACATATGCGGCCATCAATGCCGCCAATCGGGTGATCGAGGGTTATAACATGGCAGCCGAGACCGCCCAGGCGAAGCTGGCCGATGTGGAGCTGTTGTTGCGCCAGCCGTACTTCGCGAAGATCGTCCTGCGCTATGGGCCGGACAAGGAGCCGCGCGAGCTCTATATTGGAGCGGCAGGCGTGGCCGATGAGGATTTCAAGCGCTTGGTCGTGGACTGGCGCAGCCCTGTGGCCGAGGTGTACTACAACCAGGCGAATGGGCCCACGTCCTACCAGGCGAACGGGCGCACCATCGAGGTGGACCTTCTGCTGCGGCGGCAGTTCGACATCGAGCGCAATGTGCTGCGTGCCTGCTTCGACACCACGGTGGCCATTGAGGATCCGCTGCTGCTGGCATCGCTGTCCACTGAGCGATCGACCCATATGAAGGCTATCACCACCACCATCCAGCGTGAGCAGAACGCGGTCATCCGTCACGAGGATGTGCCGGTGCTCTTGGTGTCGGGAGTGGCGGGCAGCGGGAAGACGTCGGTGCTGCTGCAACGCATCGCTTACTTGTTCTATGCCCATCGTGACGACCTGGACCCCGATCAGGTGCACCTCATGTCGCCGAACCCGGTGTTCACCTCCTACATCCAGAACGTGCTGCCCGAGATGGGTGAGCGCAACCCGCACACGCGAACGTGGGACCAGCTGGCATCCGATCTGCTCCCTGCAGGGATGAGCCCGGGCAAGGGAGACGTGGAGGTCGAGCGGCTCTACCAGATGGATGCGGGTGTGGCCGACCTGCACTTGACGCAGGCCGATTTCGCGCAGATCGCTCAGGATGGCACACGCTTCGTCACGCCCAACCAGGTGGATTCGCTGATGCACCGCTTCGAGCGCGTGCCGGTCGGTCCGCGGCGCATCACGCTGGTGCGCGAAGAGCTGCTGAAACGCTTCGACCAGCGGTTGAAGCGCATGGCGGCCAGCGAGAGCGCGGCGGAGGACCTTGAGGCGCTCAGCATCGAAGAGCAGCTGCGCATCTTCCATGAAACGCTGCATCCGCAGACCGATGCCGAAGTGCGGGAGCTAGCGCTGCGCTTGCTGCGCGACCGCTATGCCGATGCCCGCCGGGCCATCGAGTGTGATGAGTGGTTGCGCATCGACCGCATCGCCATGCGACTGGTGGGCGCTACCGGCGTGGCCCCGGTGGAGTGGCTGTATGCGAAGATGGCGCTGACCGGTCTGGCCGATGCCGAGGCGCGCTACGTGATGATCGACGAGGTGCAGGACTACACGGCGGCACAACTGGCATGCTTGGCGAAGTACTTCCGCCGCGCGCACTTCATGCTCTTAGGCGACGAGAACCAAGCCATCCACGACGCATCCATCACCTTCGATCAGGCAAGCACGGTCTTCGAGCGTCTATGCGGGCCAGTGAGCCGCTGCGATCTGATGATCAGCTATCGGTCAACCCCACAGATAACGGCGCTGTTCGCCCGTTTGGCCAACGACGAAGCCATGCAGATCCGGTCGGTCCACCCGGACGGGCCGCCGCCTGCCATCGTGGCATGCGATAGCCAGCAGGCGCGTTACGATCGCGTGGCGCAGCTCATCGACGAGGCGCAGGACGGGTCGGGCTTGACCGCGGTCATCGTTCCGTGGAAGGCACAGCTGCGCGCGTTGCGCTCTGCGTTCGGGGATCGGCTTCCCATCATCGAGGATCGCGATAGCTTGCCCGAGCAAGGCGTGTTCGCCACCACCCTCAAGCTGGCGAAGGGCCTGGAGTTCGACCAGGTGATCCTGCCGGATGTGAGCAGCGCGGCCTATCCTGCCTCCGATGGGTCAAGGCGGCGCCTGTACACCGCCATCAGCCGTGCCACGCATCGGGTCTGGCTGCTCTACGAAGGCGAGCTGTCCGCGGTGCTATCGGATATCGGTATGGCTGATACGGCATAGGAAAAGCCTATGGCCTACGCTGTTTACGAAGCCGGAGCGCCCCGTTAGGATGCAGGCATGACAGCGAACAGCTTTGACGAAGGAGCCAGCCATGGCCATCCATGCGAACATGACGGACCTGATCGGGAATACGCCTCTGGTCGAACTTACGAACTACGAGCGTGCCCACGGCCTTGATGCAACCATCGTGGGCAAGGTGGAAAGTTTCAACCCGGGTGGCAGCGTTAAGGATCGCGTAGCGAAGGCGATGTATGACCAGGCGGTCTCCGACGGCCTGATCGATGACGAGACCGTCATCATCGAACCCACTTCCGGCAATACCGGCATCGGGCTGGCGGCCATCGCGGCGGCGTGCGGCAATCGCATCATCATCACCATGCCGGAGACCATGTCGGTGGAGCGGCGCAACCTGATGCGCGCCTACGGTGCTGAGCTGGTGCTCACCGATGGCACGAAAGGCATGAAGGGCGCCATCGCGCGCGCCGAGGAGCTAGCTCGCGAAACGCCCAACTCGTTCATTCCTTCCCAGTTCACCAATCCGGCGAATCCAGCCGTGCACTATCGCACGACCGGTCCTGAGATCTGGGAGGCCACCGATGGCAAGGTGGATATCCTGGTGTCAGGTGTGGGCACGGGCGGCACCATCTCAGGTGCGGGTGCTTACCTGAAAGAGCGCAAGCCGGGTGTCCAGATCGTAGCAGTGGAGCCTGCGGGCAGTCCGGTGCTCTCCACGGGGTGCGGTGGCACGCACAAGATACAGGGGATCGGTGCTGGGTTCGTGCCCGAAACGCTGAACACGCAGATATACGATGAGATCATCACCATCGAAGACGAAGAGGCGTTCCGTACTGGTCGCGAACTGGCGGCAGGGGATGGCCTTCTGGTAGGCATCTCGTCGGGCGCGGCGGTGGCGGCGGCCACACAGTTGGCCGAGCGCCCGGAGAATGCGGGCAAGCTGATCGTGGCCATCCTGCCTGACACTGGCGAGCGCTATCTGACCACGGCCATGTTCGACTTCTCGGAATAGGTGCGGATGGCATCTCGGGAAGAACAAGCCGGATGTAAGGTGGAGCGCATCTGCGGTGGGTGCACCTTGATCGGTGTGCCCTATGAGGAGCAGCTGGCTGACAAGCAGGAGCGCATCCGGCAGCTCTTCGACGGCATGGCTCCGGCCCAAGCATTCCAGCCCATCTTGGGGATGAAGGACCCCTACCACTATCGCAGCAAGGTCGTCTCGCCCTTCGCGCCTGGTCGTGATAGGAAGAGGGGCTCGTCTTTAGTGGAGACGGGCATGTATGTGCGCGGGACGCATCGGCTGGTGAACACCGACGGCTGTATGGTGGAGAACGAGGTGGGCAACCAGGTGGTGCGTGCCATACGGCAGATCATGCAGCGTTGGAAGATGGAGCCTTACGACGAGGATGCACATGCGGGCTTCATCCGCCACGCGGTCGTGCGCATCGGGCATGCGAGCAACGAGGTGCTGGTGACCATAGTGACGAATGGCGAGGATTTCCCTGCCTCGAAAGCGTTCTGTCGCGAACTGGTGCGGCGTGTGCCCCAGATCACTACCATCGTGCAGAATATCAACGAACGGCAGACCAATGTCATCTTGGGAGAGCGTGAGCGCACGCTGTACGGGCCGGGCTTCATCTTGGACACGCTGTGCGGCTTGTCGCTGCGCATCTCGTCGCGCTCGTTCTATCAGGTGAACGCGGTGCAGACTGAGGTGCTCTACGCCAAGGCGGTGGAACTTGCGGGCCTGGATGGATCGCAGGTGGTGATGGATGCCTATTGCGGAACGGGCACCATCGGCTTGGTGGCGGCCTCGCGGGGTGCTGCGCGCGTGATCGGCGTGGACAGCGTGGAGGCGGCCATCCGTGACGCACGGCAGAATGCAGCGCACAACGGTATCGAGAATGCGGAGTTCGTGGCCGATGACGCCACCGCATTCATACGACGCGCCGCAGCGAACGGGCAGGCGCTCGATGTGTTGTTCCTGGATCCGCCGCGCGCTGGGTCCACCGTCGAGTTCTTGACCAGTGCCAGCGCTTTGGCCCCGGCGCGCATCGTGTATATCTCCTGCGACCCTCGAACGCAGGCACGCGACGCTGCATGCCTGCGCGAACATGGCTATGCCATCGAGGTCATCCAACCGGTCGACATGTTTCCGCATACCGACCACATCGAGAACATCGTCGCGTTTCGGCGCACGCCAGCCGCTTGACGCTCAAGCGCTCGGATGCTCAACGGAGGTCGTCTGCGATCCGATGCCGACAATAGGTCGCTACCGTTCCGATGCTGAACGATATCCGAATGGCGAAAAAATCCCTTGCCCATGGTCGACGGGTGGGTTATCATGAGCAACGCTCTGTCAAGAGCACTGGTGCATGCGGGCGTGGCGGACTTGGCAGACGCGCATGGTTCAGGTCCATGTGAGCTTCGGCTCATGAAGGTTCAAGTCCTTTCGCCCGCACCATCTTGAACGCAGAAGAAGCCGCTTGTGAGCGGCTTCTTTCGTTCTGGGGAAGCGTTGCGATCAACGATGCGAGCAGTAACCCTCATCACCGTGGGACGCATACGATCCGTCCTTGAAGACGAATACGGAGCGCGGGCCACCACCATGTTCGTGACAACAGCCATGCTCGTTGCCCTTGTTGCCCTTGCGCGACTGGCGATGGTCTTGGTCGACTCGAACATTTTGTGAGTTATCTTCCATCCGACGTCTGCCTGCATATCGGGCATCTTGGCCGCTTCTTGGGAAGGAAGGCGCGGGCGATGGGCTAGACTTTCCGATAGCAAGACCCAGAAGGAGAAGCGCGTGGGATCTGGTGGAGGATTCAGCCTGAAGAAGGCATTCATCTTGGCGGGTGCCATCATCGCGTTGGTGGTGGGCACGGGGTTCGCTACCGGACAGGAACTGGTGCAGTACTTCACCGCCTATGGGCTGGGCGGATTCGCGGTCATCGCTGTGTTCGCCGTCATCTTCATCTACTACAATCTGAGCTTTGCCAGGGTGGGGGCCAAGGAGCGCTACGAGCACGGCAACGATGTGTTCCGCTACTATTGCGGCAAGCGCATCGGCACCTTCTTCGACTATTACTCCACGCTGTTCTGCTATATGTCGTTCTTCGTCATGGTGGGCGGTGCATCATCGGCGCTGCAGCAAGGGTTCGGCATCCCCGCGTGGGCGGGTGCCACGCTGCTGGCCATCATCGTGGTGCTGGTGGTGAGTTTGGGGCTCAATCGCTTGATCGAGATCATCGGGGTCATCGGGCCGGTGAACATCGCGTTCTTCATCACGGTGGGCCTGATCGTGGTGGTGATGGACTGGCCGCATATCGCTGAGGGTTTGCGCGCCATCCAAGAGAGCACGCTGGCGGGTGCGGGCGAGGGCGAGGGCATCGTGCGGGCAGGGGAACACTGGCTGGTGTCGGGCTTGTCGTATGCAGGGTTCGTGCTCTTGTGGTTCGCCAGCTTCATGACGCTTCTGGGGGCGCGCAACGAGCCGCGCACCCTGCGCGCGGGGCTGATTATCGCGGTGGTTGCCATCTGTGCGGCCATCGCCATTATCTTCATGGCCCAGGTGGCCAACATCAACACGGGCGCCGACGAGCTGTTTGTGTGGAACGCTCCCATCCCCAACCTGATCCTGGCGGAGCGCGTGTGGCCGCCCTTGGTGTTCGTGTATGCGGTGGTGGTGTTCGTGGGCGCGTGCGCCACATCGGTGCCGCTGCTGTACAACCCGGTTGCGCGCTTCGCGGATGAGGGCACGCCGCGCTTCCGCGTGCTGGCGGCCGTGCTGGGCGTGGTGGGGCTGGCCATCGGACTGTTCTTCCCGTATCGCATGCTGGTGAACGTGATCTATGTGCTGAACGGGTATATCGGGGCGGCGCTGCTGGTCTTCATGGTGGTGCGCGATGTGAGGGGACGGAGGGATCGTGATGAAGGAGAAGCGTAGGTATGCCACGTATGCCAGCAAGATGCACCGTGCGAACCGCGAGGCAGCCTATACGGTGGTGGCGCTGGCCGTGATCGTGGTGGCGTGGTTGGTGTTAGGGTTCGGCCTGGCGGGTAGCGATGTGCGCATCGCGTCCACGCCCCTTTGGATCATTGGCGGCACGGTGGGCACGTGGTTGGTGGCCGTGGTGGCGGCGGTGGTGCTGGCTAAGCGCATCTTCGTGAACTTCGACCTTGATGATAAGGGAGACGAAGATGACTGACCTTCTGGGAT
>CASTMW010000050.1 GCA_949450265.1 uncultured Eggerthellaceae bacterium
CATCTCATGGACTACCAGTCCATGCTTGTTCTGAGCCATTTCAAGGGACATCCTATGGGCGGTTTCGGTGGTGCTCTTAAGCAACTCTCCATCGGATGCGCTTCTAACGCTGGGAAGGTCCTCATCCATACTGGTGCGGCCAGCACCGTTCAAGGGGACTTCTGGGATCAGCATGCTACGCAGGAGGATTTCCTAGAGGGCATGGCAGAGGCCGCCGAGACGGTAGTGAACCACTTCGGTAGCAATTTGGCCTTCGTGAACATTGCCGTGAACCTTTCGGTGGATTGTGATTGCTGTGCGGTGGCGGAGGATCCCTGCATGGCTGATATCGGCATCTTCGCATCCACCGATCCTGTTGCCATCGATCAAGCCTGCATTGATGCTGTATATCGCTCCGACGATCCAGGTCGTGACCACCTGGTCGAGCGCATCGAGTCGAAGCAGGGTACGAAGATCATCGATCATGCTGCGCGTCTGGGATATGGTAGTAAGGACTACGAGCTGATCGAGGTTTAGGATGCCGACCGACGCCTACCCCATGGCTCGTGCCGACCATGCGACCGATGCTCACTTCATGGCGCGCGCGCTCGCGCTGGCTGCGCGCGGCGGGGGATGGGTCAGCCCGAATCCGCAGGTGGGTTGTGTCATCGTGCGCGATGGGCAGCTGCTCGGCGAAGGATGGCACGCGCGGTATGGGGCGCCTCATGCCGAACGCGAAGCGCTGGCCGCATGCCAGCGTGCAGGTGCCGATCCGGCGGGTGCAACAGCATATGTGACGCTCGAGCCCTGCGCACACACCGGCAAGCAACCGCCTTGCTGCGAGGCGCTCATCGAGGCACGCGTGGCGCGCGTGGTGGTGGGTTCGGCCGACCCCAATCCGCTGGTCGCAGGCAAGGGCATCGCGGCGTTGCGCGCGGCGGGCATCGAAGTAACTGAAGGCGTCATGTGTGCAGAATGCGACGCCATCAACCGTGCGTTCTTCCACTTCATCACCACGGGGCGCCCCTTGGTCGTGGCGAAGTACGCCATGACGCTCGACGGCAGGATCGCTACGCGCACGGGCGCATCGCAGTGGATCACGGGCGAAGCTGCGCGCAGGCGGGTGCACGAAGACCGTGCTCGTGCGGCCGCCATCATGGTGGGGGTGGGCACTGTGCTGGCCGATGATCCCCTACTGACGGCGCGCGATGTGGAAGGCGCTGGCCAAGATGGGTGCCTCGATGCTTGCCGAGGTACCCGCCAAAGCATCCACCAGCCAACGCGCATCGTCTGCGACACGCACCTGCGCACGCCGCTGGAAAGCCAGCTCGTGCACACCGCCCAGGAATGGCCAACGCTTATCGCGACCAGCGCGGATGATCCGGCACGCGTTCGCGCCTTCGAGGACGCAGGCTGTGTGGTACTGATAGTGCCGCCGGGTCCAGATGGTCACCTTTCGCTTTCGGCGCTCATCGAGGCGCTCGGCCAGCAAGCCATCCAGAACGTCATCGTGGAGGGAGGCAGCGCGCTTTTTGGGTCGCTCTTCGACGAGCGCTTGGTCGATCGGGTGCAGGTATACATCGCGCCGAAGGTGTTCGGTGGCGCATCGGCACCCACGCCCATCGCGGGCACCGGCGTGGCGTGCCCGTCCGATGCTGCCGTGCTCGAAGGTATCACCACCACCACGCTGGGATCCGATATCCTGGTCGAAGGCAATGTCCGCTATGCGGACACAAGCAAGGAGGCGCCATGTTCACAGGCATCATAGAAGAGGTGGGCAGCATCCGCCGCATCGTTTCTGGTGCTCGTTCTGCCGCCATCGAAGTTCGCGCCACCACGGTGCTCGAGGGCACGAAGCGGGGGGATAGTATCAGCGTGAACGGGGTCTGTCTGACGGTGACCAGCCTTGCCCCTGACGGCTTCACCGCCGACGCGATGCCTGAGACGCTGGCGCGCACGGACCTAGGTGAGCTGCGCTGCGACAGCCCCGTGAACCTGGAGCGAGCGCTGCGTCTCTCCGATCGTTTGGGTGGCCATATCGTGTCGGGGCACATCGACGGCACGGCGCGCATCGCCTCTGTGCACCAGGACGACAACGCCGTGCGCATCCGCCTGTCTGCCGATCCCGCCATCACCCGCGGCATCGTGGAGAAGGGGTCGGTGGCGCTCGACGGCATCAGCCTGACGGTTACGGCGGTGGATGCCACCTCCTTCGAGGTGTCGGTCATCCCACATACGTTCGCCAACACCACGCTGGGCACGCGCCACCAGGGAGACGCATTGAACGTGGAGTGCGATATCATAGGGAAGTACGTGGAACGACTAACGGAACTGCAAGAACTGCAAGAGCCTGCAGGCATCACGATGGGCTTCCTGGCTGAGAATGGCTTCTAGCGGATCGAACGAAAGGTGGCAGGCATGACGGTATTCCAAGGCGATCTGGTCGCGAAGGACGCGCGCTTCGGCATCGTGGCGGGGCGCTTCAATGATTTCATCACCTCGCGGCTGCTCAGCGGGGCTCAAGATGCGCTGGTGCGTCGCCAGGTGCCCACAGAGAACATCGACGTGGCCTGGGTGCCCGGGGCGTTCGAGATACCGCTCGTGGCGAAGAGGATGGCCGAGAGCGGCCGCTACGACGCGGTTATCTGTCTGGGGGCGGTCATTCGTGGGGCCACCACGCACTACGACTATGTGTGCGCTGAGGTCAGCAAGGGCATCGCTCAGGTCAGCATGCAGACGAACGTGCCGGTCATGTTCGGCGTCATTACCACCGACACTATCGAACAGGCCATCGAGCGTGCTGGCAGCAAGGCGGGCAACAAGGGAAGCGAATGCGCTGAGGGCGCCATCGAAATGGTGAACCTCATGCGCGCTATCGGCTGATCCGGTCTGCCCGCACCGCATCAACGTCGAAGAAGAGCGCAAGGAACACGATGTCTGTCCATTACGAGCTCCGCTCAACGGGGGTCATACAGGCAAGCGATCTTGCCTCCGAATTGGTGGAGGTATCCGCCGACGATGCGGCTGCCAGCACGCTGCCCATCGTGGAAGTGCTGACGCCCGGGCAGTTCTGCCAGCTTGGGCTAGAGGATTGCAATGATCTGACCACATCCGAAACGCTGACGAACGCCGAGAGCAACTACGTGGACATCTACCAGAACCACGTGATGGGATCCTTTTCCGTGCCGTCCCGCTCGATCGAAGCGGTGGACCCCGACACGTTCGCCTTCTTCCTGAACAAGCATAAGCTGGTTTTCGTGGACAACGGCACTACTGCCGAAGAGGTGCTCTCGCAGATCGTCCAGGCAGGTGTGCTGCGCACCACGTCCACGATCCATTGCCTGTATGTGTTCATGAAGTACCTGATGCTGGACGATCTTGATTATCTGGGCACGGTGGAAGATGGCATGGAGGATCTGGAAGAGGCCATGATGGACCTCAACAACGAAGTGCGCACGTCCCAGATCATGGGGTACCGTCGTCTGTCCATGCGCTTCGCGGCGTTCTATCAACAGCTTGCCACTATGGCTGCCATGCTCTCCGACAACGAGAATAAGATGATGACGCGCGAAGAGGCACGCCAATTCGACCATATCGAGAATCTGGCCGATCGGTTGAGCAGTCGCGCCGACACGCTACGCGAATACAGCCTGCAGCTGCATGAACTGCATCAGACCCATATCGATCTGCGACAGAACTCCATCATGCAGCTGCTCACCATCGTTACCGTGATGCTGGCACCCATGACGCTGGTCACGGGGTGGTTCGGCATGAATCTGACCACGCTGCCCGGCGAGAGCGTCCCCTTCATGTGGGCGGCGCTGATTGGGCTGTTCTTCGTGTGCGCGGGCGGCCTGCTGGTGCTGTTCCACCGGAAGCGGTGGCTCTGAGACATAGCGTGCCGCCGCACTCCTTTGGCTTGGCTACACGCCCTTGGCGAAGACGATGCTATCCAGTGAACCCAGCGAGTTATTGCCTGCCACCGGTTCCCACATGTTGTCGTTCAGCTTGTATTCGATGGTGGCCGTCTCGGTGACGATCTCGGTCTCGTCGAACGCCTGCATGACGGCCTCGCCCAGCTTGTTCATCTTCTCTTCGTCGGTCATGCTAGCAAGGTCCGGATCGGCGGTCAGCGTCTGAGCCACTTCGTTGACGCGGTTGGTGAAGTCAGAGCTGCTCTTCGAGATGATGGTCACGGTTGCGTTAGCGGTATCGCCATTCACCTGCACATCGTCGATGCTGTAGTCAAAGCCATCTAGCACTGCTGCAGCGAACTCCTGCGAGTCGATGCCCATCTCGTTAAGGCCCTCGTTCTCCATGACGGTGGCGATGCTGCTCATGGCCGATTCGTCCTGATTTTTGAACGTGTCCAATTCCTCGGTAAGTTTCTCGCGGATCAACTGCTCGTTGCTTTGGCCGCAGCCGATGAGGCACAGTGCTCCTGCGACCAGTGCGCCCGCGGCAATGATCGCAACGATCTTCTTCATCATAGTGTTGCCCTTCCCTTCTCGATCGGCGTTCGATCGGTGTCTTCCCGTCTTTTCCGTTCCATGACGGTATGGCACAGCTTACGTCAATTCGCCTATATTGGATAGCAGGATATCACGGGTCCTTGCATCGGGTTCGATCCGTGAGCAAGCCGAAACCATGGCATCGACAGGAGGTACGCATGATCGTACTGGTGGTGAACGCGGGAAGCTCTACCCTGAAATGCCAGCTGGTCCAGACCGATGGCAAGGTGCGCCTCATGAAGGCGTTGGCCGAGCGCATTGGAGCACCTGGTTCGTCGATGGAGGTCGCCTTCGCGCCCGATTTTCACGAGCGCACGGTGCTGGTGGAAGGGTGCAGCGTGCCGGAGTGCTTGGGTATCTTGTTGGACATGTTGCAAGACGACCCGGATTCTCCCATCGGCAGCCTGGACGAGATACGGGCTATCGGCAATCGTATCGTGGCAGGGGGTGAACGCTTCAGTGAATCCGTGTTGGTTGACGATGGCGTGCTCGAAGAGCTCACGCGCTGCGAAGAGCTGGCGCCCCTGCACAATCCACCCGCTGATGCGTGCATCCGGTTGCTGCGGGAGCGCTTGCCACACACGCCCGAGGTGGCGGTATTCGACACGGCGTTCCACACCACCATGCCGCCGAAGGCCTACATGTATCCGCTGCCGCAGCGCTACTATCAAGACTACGGCATCCGGCGGTATGGCGCGCATGGCACCTCGCATCGCTATGCGGCGCAGCAGGCGGCGAACCTGCTGGGGCGCCCCTTGGAGGATCTGGGGCTGATCACGTGCCATTTGGGCAATGGCGGTTCTATCACGGCGGTCAACCATGGTGTCTCCATCGACACCACCATGGGATTCACGCCGCTCGAGGGTCTCATGATGGGCACGCGGTCCGGCTCCATCGATCCGGCCATCGTCACCTATATCATGCGGCGCGACGGCATCAGCTTCGAAGAGATGGACCGCATCCTGAATAAGGATTCGGGCATCCTAGGCGTCAGCGGCCTGTCGGCCGACATGCGCGATGTGCTGGCGGCGGCCGACGAAGGGAACGCCGATGCGGCGTTGGCGGTGGACATGTACGTCTATCGAGTACAGAAGGCCATCGGCAGCTTCTATGCGGCCATGACGCGCACCGATGTGGTGGTCATGACGGCGGGCATCGGCGAGAACTCGGCCGAACTGCGCGAGCGCATCTTCGCGGGCCTGGCGCATATGGGTATGATCCTGGATCGGGACCGCAACGATGTGACCGGGCAGATCGGGGTGAACCGCATCATCTCCATCGACGACAGCCCCATCAAGATATGCGTGGTGACCACCGATGAAGAGATGCGCATCGCGCGCGAGACCAGCGCGTTGGTCGGTTAGGGTGGCAGTTTCTGTGAACCGGTAGGTCAGCGACGCGCGAACAAGGTGTTGTTCGTTTCCAGCCAACTGGGCACCGTGCCGGTGTCGAAGCCGTCGGCTGGGTCCACCACCAGCGCATACATCTCTTCTTCGGCCAGTAGCGCATCCAGCGCATCGGTCAGCTGCACCTCGCCGCCAACGCCGGGCTGCACGTCGGCCAGAAGCTCCATCACCCGCGGGGTCAGCAGATAGCGCCCGAACACCGCCAAGTTGCTGGGCGCATCCTTCAAGGTGGGTTTCTCCACCAGGGCATCCACCTTCCACACACCATCGGAGACCTCGGCCCCGGCGATGACACCGAAACGGCTGACCTCTTCGTCGGGAACGGGCATGACGGCGATGACGCTGGCGCCCCCATGAGCATCGGAGACCGCCTGCATGGCAGGCAGCATCTGGTTGCCCGGCACGAGCACATCCCCCAAAAGCACGTAGAACGATTCGCCGCCTGCCACCTCAGCAGCGCAGCGTACCGCATGCCCAAGCCCCAGCGCCTCGTCTTGGTACACGTAGCTCACGTTCAGGTTGCCCACGTATTCCACCGCATCGGCATAGGCATCCTTGCCGCGTTCGCGCAGCAAGCGCACCAGATCGGGGTTGGGGGAGAAGTGCTCTTCGATAGCATGCTTCTCGCGGGAATTGACGATGACGACCTCATCCGCAGCGCTGGCAAGCCCTTCTTCCACGACGTATTGGATGGCTGGACGGTCAACGACCAGCAGCATCTCTTTGGGGACCGCCTTCGTGGCGGGCAAGAAGCGGGTTCCAAGACCAGCAGCGGGGATGATAGCCTTCATGGATGTCCTTTCTTCGATGATGTGGCCCTATCTTACCAATCTTGCTCGGGCAAGGGGATGTGCGTAGGTTGAATGCGCACGGACCGTATCGCCTGGCGTTTGGCGTGGCCTTGGCGATCGAGGGTGCGAAACGGTCGGATGGGCGCGGCAGCGCTCGTGCACGTCGAACCGTGAAGAGGGAGCGGGCGGAGAAGGCGACGCCCCCGAAGTTCGGGGGCGCCAGAAAAGAGGGGATGATGCGGCGTGTGCCGCTCTGCTTCAAAAGGGTAAAGCAGGCCTTCGATCAGGCGCGCCATCCCAAGGGACGTCGCACCTCATGTCGGCTCGTCCAGTATAGGAAACGCATTTGAAGCCCTTATGATGCAGTTTTGGACAGATTATGGATTCTAGGACGTGCGCCGTTCATGTCACTTCCGTGCCCTGAGCGCACCCATCGCGCAATATGGATAAAACATTTGTACGATGCTCGGCTGCATGCTACTATGATGCGCATGGATACGATCAGCCTGTTCAGCGATATGGAAGATGCCAACCGCAAGGCGGTGGCGCCGCTTGCCGTGCGCATGCGCCCGCGTGTGCTGGAAGACGTGGTGGGGCAGGCGGGTGCTGTGGGCGAAGGAAGCTGGTTGCGTGCGGCCATTGAAGCTGACACGCTCAGCAGCGTTATCCTCTTCGGGCCAGCAGGCACAGGCAAGACCTCCATCGCACACGTCATCGCCGAGAGTACGCAGGCTGTGTTTGTGGAAGTGTCAGCTGTGGGCGGCACTGTCAGCGACCTACGGCGCGAGATCGCCGCTGCTGAGAAGCGCCTGACTGCAACGGGCGGCCGCACCATCCTGTTCGTGGACGAGATCCATCGGTTCAATCGCAGTCAGCAGGACGCACTGCTCCATGCGGTGGAGGACCGGGTGGTGGTCCTTGTGGGCGCTACCACGGAAAATCCCTTCTTCGAGGTCAACTCGGCGCTGCTCAGCCGTAGCCGCATCGTGGAATTGCAGGCGCTCTCCGATGCCGATATCGGCCAGCTGCTCGACCGGGCGCTTGCCGAAGAGCGCGGCCTGGCCGGTGCCTTCGCGCTGGACGATGACGCGCGGGCAGCCATCGTTTTGCTGGCGGGCGGGGATGCCCGCAGTGCGCTCTCCACGCTGGAACTGGCAGCCCAGCTGGCGCATTCCGCCGACGATGCGTCCGGCCCTGCCATCATCACCGAACAGATGGTGCGCACCGCCACCCCGCACCGCTCCTTGCCCTACGATAAGGACAAGGATATGCACTACGACATCATCTCCGCGTTCATCAAGAGCATGCGCGGCAGCGACCCTGACGCGGCGCTCTATTGGCTGGCGCGCATGATCGACGGGGGAGAGGACCCGAAGTTCATCGCGCGGCGCATCTTCATCCTGGCGGCCGAGGACGTCGGCAATGCCGACCCTCAAGCGCTGCTCATCGCCGAAGCGGCGTTCCGTTCGGCAGAGGTCATCGGGTATCCGGAATGCCAGCTTATCTTGGCCCAAGCGGCCACCTACATGGCCTTGGCTCCCAAGTCGAACGCGGCCTGCGGCATCTTCACGGCGCTGCAAGAGGTGCGCCAAGGTCCGCTGCGGCACGTGCCTGACAACCTGCGCGACCGCCATCGTCCCGGTTCGGACGACTATGGCGAATACAAGTATCCGCATAACTATCCGGGCGGCTGGGTGGAACAGCAGTATCTGCCTGATGGCGTGCAGCGCGGCTCGTTCTGGCACGCTGGCGAACGTGGGTGGGAAGCGTATCGAACCGATGCCATCGCGCGCGACCGCGCCGACCGACAGGACTGATGTCTGCCGTCGTGCCGACCGTTAAGGCTGACGCGTCGCGTCGGGCATCCGTTCGGTGGCGGCCATGCGCGACCCTTCGCCGCTACGCGTCGCGCGCATCTGACCGTCTGCCTGCGGCTTCTTTACGACATTTCAACCTGCGGGCGAATGCTCACGCAAAACCGCTGCCTAAGACATAGAATATCTGACCAAGTCAGATTGGCGAAGGAGGCGTGGAGCATGGATGTCATCAATATGATCCTTCCGATCGTATACATCGTGGTGGGTGTGGCTTTGATATGGTTCGTCGTCGAATTGATCCTGACGATCCGCCGCGCGCGCGGCATGGCCGATGAGGTTCAGAAGCAGATCGAGCCGACGCTCGATAACGTGCAGCAGTTGACCGAGGACGTGAAGCCCTTAGTGGAGCGCGTGTCGCTCACGGTGGATGCTGCTAACTTGGAGATTATGCGTGTTGACGAGATACTCCAAGACGTGAACCAGATAACAGGCACTGTCACCCGTGCGGTTGACACAGTGGACAACGTAGCGAACGCGCCCATGGACCTGGTGAACTCGCTGACTCGCAAGGTGCGAAACAAGCTGGGCGGTAAGCAAGCATCCGACATCTCCAAGGAGATGGGCCAGGCCAAGGCCGACGGCTTTGACAAGGTGGAGGACGCCATGCTTGACGGCATCGACGCCGACCTTCCTGACACCGACCGTGTCGGTAGCGTCAATAAGGGCTATACTGCCGTGAAGGCGGACATGGAAACGTCCGTTCCCACTGAATCTGGATGCGAGGTCCCGGCACACAATGACGCAACAGGATCGACCGACTAAGAAGACCAAGAGCACGGAAACGGAGCGCACCAGCGCGTTGAAGCGCGTTGCTGCGCTCCCATCCACGGTCAGCGTCACCGCACCCGCTGATACGGCGGACGTCAAGCTCAAGCGCTGGTTCATGCGTATTTGGACCGCAGTTGGCGCCATCATTTTGATTGGCGTAGCTATCTACCTTCTGAATGTGCTGGCGCTTCCTGTTAGCATGATCATCTGGACGCTGTTGTTCATCTTTATGCTGCGCCCGCTTGTCAATGGTTTGGCCGATCGCGGTATGAATCGTGTGCTGGCCACCACGCTTTCCTATATCATCATGTTCGTGGTGCTTGCCGCAGTATGCTTCTTGATGTTCTCGCCTATGTTCGGTTTGCCTGAGCAGTTCCGTAATCTACTGTCAGGTATTCCCACCTACGCGGACAACATCACCCACTGGTTCAACACCGAATACGGAAAGTATGCCCAGTGGTTCGAGAACGACACCATGAAAAATCTTATTGACAACGCAACCTCTTCGTTGTCTAGCTGGGCATCAGGTATGGCCTCGGGGGCTGCCACGGCTATGGTTGATATGAGCGCAGGCGTGGCTAATGCCTTCATGGCTATTGGCTTTGCGCTGGTCATTGCATTCTGGTTCTTGATGGGGCTTCCTGATCTGCGTAACGAGATAAAGCGTCTCCTTGATTCGCATTTCCTGCACATCACCTTTACGCGTATCATGGGTGGCTATATCAAAGGCATGATTTTGCAATGCCTGCTGATCGGCGTGGCGTGCGGCATCCTGTTCGCCATCGCAGGCATCCCGAACGCGCCTGCGCTGGGCGTTATTACTGGCGTGCTGAACATCATTCCCATCATTGGTCCATGGCTGGGCGGTGCGGCAGCAGCCATCACCGCAGTGTTCGTCAGCCCACTGACGGCGGTCATCGCGTTGATCGGCACCATTGTCATCCAGCAGTTCGTCTACACCTTCATCAGTCCTAAGATTATGTCCAATTCGGTTGACGTGCATCCGGCGCTCACACTGATCGCCATGATGTTTGGAACAGCTATCGGTGGTGCGATGAGCGGCATCCTAGGGTCGCTGGTGGGCATGTTGCTGGCCATCCCGGCGGTGGCGGTGATGAAGTCATGCTTTGTGTACTACTTCGAGAAGCGAACTGGTCGTCAGGTGGTCAGCGAAGATGGCGTGTTCTTCAAGGGTACTCCCCAAGAGGATCAAGATGGTGCAGCGCATCCGCTCATGGATGCTACCTCCAGTTTTGAACCCGTGCGAAGCAAAAACGGCCTGATTGCCCGTTTTCGCAAAGTGGAGCACCGCAAGGGTAAAGGTGCAGTCGAAGGTGAGGGA
>CASTMW010000051.1 GCA_949450265.1 uncultured Eggerthellaceae bacterium
GTTGGCAATTAACGATCTGCAGGAAGAATTTGAAGAAAACGAAAGCGAATTAGAGACTGCTGCAAGAGAGAGTATTGCAGAAACAGTTGAGTATATTTTGGATTGGTTCGAGATTGACATTGATGTGGAAGACGCCATTGGAGTGCGTGACTGGTAGAGCTTAATACTAGTCAACTACCCTTGCTGTGCCAGTGCGAAGACCGCCTGGAACAGAGCATCTTCGTTGATGGTGCTCTCGTCCCAGTCGCTCGCCTGCGGCTCTAGCGGCATCTGGAAGCCCGCGGCTGCCATCACGGCGGCTATCTCCTTCGGCGCGGCGGCCATCCACCCATAAGAGCCGAACGCGATGCCCGTGCGGCCTTTCGGCGCCAGGCCCTTCAAGTACGTAAGGAACTGCCCCATCAGCGGCAGAACGGTGCCGTTGTGCGTGCTCGATCCCACCGCCACGTATTGCGCATCCATCACGTGCGTCATGATGTCGGAGATGTCGCTCACATCCAGGTCATAGAGCCGCACGCTGACCCCCGCTGCCATGAATGCCTCGGCGATGACCTGCGCCATGCGCGCGGTGGAGCCGTACATGGTGGCATACACCACCACAGCCAAGCCATCCGGCTGCAGCTCGCACCACTTCTCATAGGCGCTTAGGATGCGCTCGACCTCTCCGCCGCGCCAGATCAAACCATGCGCGGGCGCGACCATGCGCAGGTCCAGCTGCCGCACCGCCGCCACAGCCTTCGCCGTTTGCTTGGCGAAGGGCATGATGATGTTCGCGAAGTACTTTTTGGCGCAACCCATCAGCGTGCAGGGGTCCACCTCGTCGGCGAAGCGCTGCGAAGTGGCGAAGAACTGCCCGAACGCGTCATTGGAGAAGAGGATGCGGTCCAGCTCAGAATAGGTGACCATGTTGTCCGGCCAATGCACCATGGGGGTATGGATGAAGCGCAGCGTGCGGCTGCCGATGCAAAGATCCTCGCCGCTCTTCATGGGCAGGAACTCACGCTCTTCGCCCACATAGGTCTTCAAGATGGCCAGCCCTTTGGGATCGCTGGTGACGATCTTGGCGTGCGGCGCCGCCTCCAGCACGCGCGCAAGGCCACCAGCGTGGTCCTTCTCGCTGTGATTCGAGATGATGATGCCGATCTTCGCCGGGTCCACCACATCGGCCACGCGATCGAGCAGTTCGCCCTCGAAGCCCGCCATGCACGTGTCGATCAGCGTGATCTGCTCGTCCATGATCAGGTAGGCATTGGTGGTGGAGCCGTGGGGCATGCTGAACCCATGGATGTAGCGCTCATTCCATTCGATAGCGCCTACCCAATAGATGTCCGGGCTGATCTGGAATGCTCTGAACATGATGCCGTGCTCCTTCATCGTGCCTCGTGCCGGTTCGCTGCGCGTCGGTTCCGGTCTTTGCTGCGCTCTTGTTGCTCTTGCTGCGCTGATTCTATCGAAGATGTGCCTGGCATCGGGGCGGTTTTCGAAATCGTCATGAGCCTGTACCTTCGCGCGCACCATACCTATGGGCGGAGCCACCCAGGGATGGGCTGATTTGTGGAAACGGACGAGAAGCCAGACACATGCAGGGATGAAGGGGTGCGCGAGCGTGAGGGGGAACGACGGGTGAGAGCGGAGGCGATGAGCGGGTCGGGGAGGCATGGAGTGCTCCATGAAGGCGGTCAGAGGGAGGGCATGGTCAGAGGGAGAGCATGGCGATGCCGCATGCCACGAAGGGGAAGAGGAAAGCGAAGGCCAGGCAGAACGCTTTTGCCCGCAGCGTGCGCAAGGTGGGGAAGTGGGGAAAGCGCTGCCTGATCGGGCGTTTATCCATCAGCAGATAGGCGATGGCACCGGGAGAGATGCTGCCGACGGCATAGCCGAACAGCACCCGGCCCCATGGGGCGAAGCTGGCAAGGGATTCGGCGGGCTCTGCGATGAGCGCTGTGGTGACAGCGGTGAACAGCAGCCACGTGGCAACCAGAAGGGTGTTCCATACCATGCCGATCCAGGCAGGGATGCGAAATTTCTGCAGGCGGGAAGAGCAGCCCGAGACAATGCGATGTGCGAAGGCGGCAAGGCGGGAAAGAGGTGCGGCCGATGCAGGCGTGGCCGATGTAGGGACGGATGCTGCGTGGGCAGTCGTCGCAGGAGCAAATGCTGCGTCGTCCGCTGCACCGGGCAGCGCCCTGTACGACATGGCGCTCGCGAACGCCTCGCGCAGCGCGCGCACGCTGGAGAACCGATCGCTCGGGTCGAACGCCGTGGCCTTCGCCAGCACGGGCCGCAGGGCATCGGGCACGTTCGCCTCGGCGAACCCGCTGCGCACCAACGCAGCATCGGCCGTCTGTTCGGTCAGGCAGTAGAACAGGATCATTCCCAGCGCGTACACATCGCTGCGCTCGTCGGTCTGGCCATAGCCGAACTGCTCGGGTGGCGCATAGCTGCGCGTGCCGAAGCTGCGCGTATCGCTGAGCGCCTCGGTGCGATACTCCCGTGCGATGCCGAAGTCGATGATGGTCACGTTGCCGCCGGGCGACACCATGATGTTCGACGGTTTCAGGTCGCGGTGGATCATCGGCGGATCGAAGCGCTCGTGCAGTTCCATCACGGCGTCGCACAGGGGGTAGAACAGATCGCACGCCAAGGTGGGCGAAGGATCCAGGCGCCACACCGCATCGGCCAGCGTCTCGCCTTCTATGAATTCCATGATGACCACGAATGCGTCCTCGGTGGAATAGCAATCCACCATGCGCGGCACGTGCAGGAACCGCTGGCCTGCGCGCTGCGCTTCCCAAAGTCGCAGATAGGCCGACCCCATGCCGCAGTCAAGGTCAAGGCGCTTGCGTATCAGCGGCCCGTACTCGGCCCCGTTCGACCCAACGAAGAAGACGCGCTCGGTCATCTCGTGCGGGCTTGCCTTCAGCACCGCATCTACGCGATAGCATTCGTCGCGCGCCAACGCGTCCAGGTATTCTTCCAGTTGCTCGTGCATATCTAGCATGGTAGCAAACGGCAGGGCTGCTGCGGGTGTCGACCGGCATGCAGTGTTCGCGTGGGGCGCGGGGTCAGCAGAGCGTTTCTTCGCCGAACCGGTACAGCTCTTCGTTCGTTTCTTGCAGGCTGGCTTCGTGGGTCAGGCAGAAGATGATGATGGCATCGCGTCGGCACTTGCAATACAGCTCGTTGTTGCCCGATGCTTGCAGCAGCCGATTGGCCTCTTTGAGGCTCAGCTTCATGGCGAAGGCAAGTTGAATGGCCTTGTTGCGCCCGGCTCCGCGCTCGCCCATGAAGATCTGATAGCCGAACGTCTCGTTGATGTTGGCCTCCCGAATGACCGCCGCGCGCTTCAACCCGCGCTCGTCGAGCAGCTGTTGCAGATATTCGGGAAGCGTGCGCGCCTTCAGCTTGTGCGCGCTGGTGAAAGCGTGCGGGCTGGGTGCATCCAGCAGTTCTTGGAGCAATTCATCTGTCAGAGGCTCTTTCACCCGCCGCTTCCTCCTTTTGGGCGTTTTCTTGCTGCTCGTCATTGTACGGTCGAATGCACGGAGCGTCTTCCGGCGGCTTCTGCGGTGAAGCGCAGGCAGGCGCTCCGGTGGCTTCGGCGGTCATGCCCGAAGGGTCAGGCCCCGATCAGGCGAGCACCCACGAGACGACCTCGTCATCGAACGAGACCAGCTGCTCGTAGACGGCTTTCGAGATGGTGCCATCGAAATAGATGTTGCCGGTCACAGAGCCTCCGGCGGCCAAGCTGCCCGAGTTCAGCTCGTTCTCCGCTTCGGAATAGTACGTGGTGGAGCGCTGCGCGCCCTGCGCGTCCTGCCCCTTCCATTCATAGACGTTGAACGATTGGCTGGACGTGCCGTTGTTGGTATAGGTAACGGTGATGCCTGTCACATCGGCGCCGTTGTAGTTCTTCAGGCCCGTTTGTACGGCGTCCACCTGGATCACCATGCCGTCGCCCAGTTCCACCGGGGTCCCGATGGGCAGGTCCTCGAAGCTTGCGGGGGCAGCCGCGCTGCTGTCAGTGGATTCGCCCGACTGCGACGAGGAAGCCGACGAAGCGATGCCGCTCGGGCTGTTCGCTGACAGGGCGTCGTCCAGGGCCGCCGAGAACAGCGCCTGCGTGCCCAGCACCACGATGAACGCGATCACGTTGACGATGATGCCAGCGATACCAAGGCCCTTGCCGCTGCGCTTGCCCTTCGCTACCTGTACCAGGCCGACGATGCCGAAGATGAGCCCGATGAAGGCGAGCAAGGCGGCCAGGTTGTTGATGATGGGCAGGAATGATGTAAGCAAGGCGATGATGCCCAGCACCAAGCTGACGATGCCCATGGCGGAGGTGGGAATGCTCGTTGGCGCGGCTTGGGTGGGCGTGGTTTGTGCGGGTGCGCTAGGCGCCGTCTGCTGGGGCTGGGCCGCTTGCGGGGCGGGCGCGGGTGGTTGCTGGTAAGGCTGCTGGTCCATGGTCTCCCTTTCGATCGCGGGGAACGCAGCGGACGGGCTGCGTTCTTGAATACGCATTCATGGTAGGGAAGCCGATAGGCCATTTCATTAGCTGCCAGCTAAGGATGGGATCCTGGCGGGCGCCGCGTCCGGCGCGCGTTGGGCTTGGGGCAAGAGCCGCTTCCAGTGTAGGTTGAGATCAGGACAGGCACCGTTTTCGGCGCGCATGCGCGACCCATGCGAGCAGCGAGCAGACGAGCGGGATGGTCAGCAGCGCCACCCAAGCGGGATGCGGTTGGTTCAGCACGAACGCCATGTAGCAGAACCACGCCAGCGTACCGATGGCGTACAGGCCACCGAGTAGGGCGCTCACGCTGCGGGTGCCGATGAAGGTGCCGATCACATAATAGAGCGGGATGGCGAAGATCAGGAAGAATCCGGTCAACCATTGGCCCCACGTCAGTCCTCCGATAAGGTATGCCAGCAATGCCACCACCGGGAAGGGGAAGCGCATCCAAGCACGCCATCGGCGCGAACGCGCAGGCTTTGTGCGACAATGCCCGAAGTGCGGAAGATCGTCATGGAGGTCCTTGATGCTGTCATAGGTACGGTCGTTCACGCGCACGCCACCCCAGCCGACATGCACCGTGTCGCCGCGTTTCCCGTCGACCACATGCACCCCGTCGCGCCAGCTGATGTGCACATGATCCTTGCCGTCGTGAGCGAAGAAGCCGTCCGGGCCGATGCGTACGTTCTTGTCGGGCTGCGGCTGGTCGGATCCTGGCTGGCCGGGCTGCGGCTGGTCGGGGTCTGTTCGATCGGATGCGGCTTGCGCGGGTTCGGGTTCGACTTCGGCGTCCGCGGGCGCAGTCTCGGCATCCGCGGGTTCGGATCCGGTGCCTTTGGATCCAGATTCTGCGCTATCCGATCCCTTGGCTTTGGCGGCGTTCTTGGCGGCCTTGGCATCCTCGGGTTCCGCATAGAGCAGGTCGTCCAACGAGACGTCGTAGAGCTTCGCTAACGCTATCAAGTTGTCGGTGTCGGGGGACGACTCCGACCGCTCCCACTTCGACACCGCTTGGCGGCTGACCCCCAACTGCTCCGCCAGCGCCTCTTGCGAAAGTCCTGCTTTGCGGCGGCGCTTTGCCAGTCTCTCGGCCATATCGACATTCATGTCCGGTACCTTTCTGCTCGGTCTTCGCTTTGGTAGCCTACGGCAAGAGCGTCGGTTGCACGACCGCTTTTAGTTGGAATATGAACGCAATTATAGGTTGCGACAGGCGCATAAGGCCCGTTCGAGCGCTTAGCGTGGTCCGCGTCATGCTGGAGGGAAGCGCAGCACCAGATACACCGCCGCGATGCCCACCGTCATCAACATCAGCGGGAAACCTGTCTTGAAGTATTGCGCGAAGGTGATGGTATGGCCGTTCTTGCGCGAGATGTCGCTCAGCACCACGTTCGCACTGGCCCCGATCAGCGTGCCGTTGCCGCCCAGGCATGCACCCAGGGACACCGCCCACCACAACGGGGTCACGTCCATGCCGTCGGCGCCGAGCGCCAGCAGGATGGGGATCATGGTGGCTACGAACGGGATGTTGTCCAGGAATGCCGAGATGATGGCTGATCCGAACAGCAGCACCAGCATGGTTAAAAACACGTTGCCGCCCGTCATGTTCACAAGCCAATCGGCCAGCATGTCGATGACGCCGGTGGCGGTCATAGCGCCTACGATGATGAACAGCCCGGCGAAGAACACCAGCGTAGTCCACTCCACCTGCGCGAGCGCCTGGTCGATGGGTGCGCGGGATATCAGCAGGATCAGCGCCGCCGCTCCCAGCGCGATGACGCACGATTCCCACCCTAGCACGCCGTGGAACATGAAGCCCGCGGCCACCACGGCGATCATGCCGATGGAGATGCCCATGAGCCGCCGATCCTTCACGTAGTCGGCCGGGCGCAGGGCCAGCACTTCGCTCACATCCTGTGGCGCCACCGTCATCGTGCGACCGTACATAAGATAAAACGCAGCCAGCATGGCGACCAGGATGATGGCCACCGCGGGCGCGTCCATGGCGATGAAGTCGACGAACGTGTATCCGGCTGCCGATCCGATCATGATGTTGGGCGGGTCGCCGATGAGCGTGGCGGTGCCGCCGATGTTCGACGCCATGATCTCGGTCATGAAGAACGGCACCGGGTTCACTTTCAGCATCTTGCAGATGTTCAGCGTCATGGGTCCGATCAGCAGTACCGTGGTCACGTTATCAAGGAACGCTGACAGCACGGCGGTCAGCAAGATGAACAGCAGCATGATGCGCCACGGGTCGCCCTTCGCCAGATGCGCGCATTCCACAGCCAAAAACTCGAAGAGCCCCGACATCTTTACCACGCTGATGAACAGCATCATGCCGAAAAGCACGCCCAGCGTGTTGAAGTCAACGTGGGAGAGCGCCTCGTCGAAGGGCATGAGGCCGATCATCAGCACCAGCGCAGCGCCGGTCAGGGCCACCACGGCGCGGTGCATCTTCTCGGAGATGATGATGGTCAGCGCAATTAGGAAGATGGCGACCGAGGTGATCTGGGAAGCGTCCATGCGGCGTCCGATCTGCGTGTCAGGGGCGGCAGGTTGCTTGGATTATAAATGTTCGAAGCGCCCGGTTATACTTATTGTCAGGAATGCGTTTCAAGTGGCGGTGGCGGCTGTGGTTTGGCGCGCGATCGGTTGTGGCAGCGGCTGTGGTTTGGCGCGGCGAAGGCAGGAGCAGCATGGGTGTGCGGTTTGGTATAGCGAAGGCGACGGCGCGCGGGCTACATTGGGGCTTGACGCATGTGGCACGGCGGCCAGGCGCGAACCTGCCAGGCAAGGTGGCGCTGAAGCTGGATCCGCAGGCTATCGCGCAGGCGCGGCGGGTGCTGCGGCGCGGCGCGGTCATGGTGACCGGCACGAACGGCAAGACCACGGTGAACAATCTGCTCGCCGACTGCGTGCAGCGCTCCGGTGCGTCGGTATGCTGCAATCGCACGGGCGCGAACTTGGCGTACGGGGTGGCAAGCGCGCTTCTGGAATGCCGCGGCGCTGATTGGGGCGTCATTGAGAGCGACGAGCTGTGGTTGGGCAAAAGTCTGCCTGCACTGCAGCCCCGGTTCCTGGTGCTGCTGAACCTGTTCCGCGATCAGTTGGACCGTTGCGGCGAGATCGACCATATCCAGGATGTCATCGTGGAAGCGCTGGAGAAGAGCCCTCAGACCGTGCTGATCTTCAACGCCGACGACCCGTTATGTGCCATGGTGGCCGAGCGCGCGACTAAGTTGCCGGAGCGGTCGGGCACGCATTCGGTGGCGTTCGGCACGGCTGAGCCCATGAATCTGGAGCAGAATGCGGTCAGCGACACCACCATGTGCCAGCGATGCAACAGCATGCTGACCTACGAGTTTCGCCAGTATGGCCAGTTGGGTGCCTATCGTTGCCCGCAGTGCGGCTTCGCGCGGCCCGCGTTGGATTTCGCTGCCACGAACATTCGCTTCACCTCTACCGATCTGGCCTTTGATGTTTCACATGAAATATCAACCGAGATGAATGACAGTTCAGGAGAGGCTGAGACGAATCGCAGCACAATAGACGACTTGCCGCACAAGAAGGATGTTGAAAGTGTTTCACGTGAGACATGTGCGGTTACCTTCCCGGTGCGTACGCACCTGGCGGGCAGCTACATGGTGTACAACATGCTGGCGGTGGCGGCTGCGGCCACGTGCATGGGGTGCGATCCTGCTGATATCCAGGCGGCTATAGATGCGTTCGACCCACAAAACGGCCGGCTGCAAGAGTTCCGAGTGGGCAGTCATCGCACGCTGTTGAACCTGGCGAAGAACCCGACCGGCTTCAATCAGAACCTGCGCATCGTGGTGCAGCAGGCTACGGCTGATCGAAGCGATGAATGCGCGATAGCGTTCTTCATCAACGATCGCGATGTGGATGGCCACGACATCTCGTGGATCTGGGATATCGATTTCGAAGAGCTGAACCGTCTGCCCTATGCGCAGGTATTTGCGGGTGGCACGCGCAAGCACGACCTGCAGGTGCGCTTGAAGTACGCTGGTGTGCGTGCGCAGCTGATCGACGGCATGGAAGATGTTTTCGCCGATCCGAATCTGCCAACTGCGGCGGACGTGTAC
Source organism: uncultured Eggerthellaceae bacterium (assembly GCA_949450265.1). Classification (GTDB taxonomy): domain Bacteria; phylum Actinomycetota; class Coriobacteriia; order Coriobacteriales; family Eggerthellaceae; genus Adlercreutzia_A. The sequence goes on from CASTMW010000051.1 coordinate 8,620, forward strand.
GCCATCGCCAACTACACGGCGCTGGCGCCGGTGCATGCGGAATTGGATGCGCTGCAGGTAGCACCTCCACGCCCCGCGGGGCCTTCTGCTGTCCTCGCATCACCCGCGGCATCTTCTACCGCATCTGCCGCTCCTGCATCGTCCACTTTGCCTTCTGCCGTACCTGCCGCCTCTGTCCTGCCCACTTCGCCTTCTTGCGAACAAAAAAATGTTTCACATGAAACATCACTTGATGCTCACCCATCATCACTGCCGCGCGAGTTAGGCTCAGATCGCTCAGATCAGGAAAATGTTTCACGTGAAACATTCGATCCTGCGTCGAACGCAGATGCAGTACCGAACGCAGACGCTGCGATGGGCACGGATGCGAAGACGGATGCAGGTGCGAAGACGGACGCGAGTGCGACATCGGTGGTTCCGGTGGTCATCGCGCATATGTTCCCCGATCTGCTGAACCTTTACGGCGATGGCGGTAACGTGCGCATCCTAGAGCAGCGGCTGCGCTGGCGCGGTATCCCGGTGGAGGTGCGGCGCGTAGAGCACGGCCAGACCATCGACTTCAATGACGTTGACCTGGTGTTCCTGGGCGGTGGCCCCGACCGCGAACAAACGCTGGCGGCCGACCAGCTGATGAGCATGCGCGAGGACATCGCCCGCTATGTGGAAGAGGGTGGCCCGGTGCTGGCCATTTGCGGCGGGTACCAGATACTGGGGCACACGTGGCTTTCCTCCGATGGCGAAGTGCCTGGGTTGGGCGTGCTGAACATCGATACTCGCCGCGCAGGCACGTCTACCGATCGCCTCATCGATAACATCGCGCTTGCCTCGCCGACCGCCGAGCACCCGGTCATCGGCTACGAGAACCATGCAAGCCGTACGTATCTGGGGGCGGCAGTGGAGCCGTTTGGCCGCGTGGTCAGTCGCACGGGGCACGGCAACAACGATGCCGATCATGCCGACGGCGCGCTCTATCGCAACGTGCTGGGCACCTATCTGCACGGCGCGCTGCTGGCGAAGAATCCAGAAGTTGCCGACTGGCTGTTGGAACGTGCGCTGGCTCGGAATGCCTTGCGCACCGGTGCCCCAACGCTCACCATCAAGCCGCTTGACGATGTGGTAGAGCTCGCCGCGAACGCCGACATGGCATCTCGCCTGATCCACAAAGGTGCCACCGAGAGTATCCAGAAGCGCGCCAGCCGCCTTGAGCGCAATCTGGAAGTGACTGAACGAGAGGCCATTCGGGAGATCGAAGGCGCTGCGACGTCCTTCAAGGAGTTCGAGCGTATCGAACAACAAGCGCACGGGAAGGCTGACTCTGCTTCGCATCGGGGCCATGCTCCTGGTTGCAATAGCGATAGTTCGCGCACGAAGAAGGGCAGTAATGCTTAGGCCCGAGGCTCGTCAATGATGCGCATTGCCGTCATAGCGGTGGGCAAGTTGAAGGAGCGCTTCTGGACGCAAGCATGCGATGAGTATCTGAAGCGGCTAAGTGCGTATGCCGATGTGACCGTGGTGGAAGTGCCTGACGTGGACCCATCGCACTGCGGGGTTGTGCAGGCGCTCGATCGTGAAGCCGAGACCATCTTGCGCGCGGTGCCCGAAGACGCCTTCGCTATCCTGCTGGCCATCCGCGCTAAGGAATTTTCCAGCGAGCAGCTGGCTGCCAAGCTGGACGACCTGGCGCTTTCCGGCCGCAGCAGTGTTGCGCTCGTCATTGGCGGCAGCTATGGGGTGGCGCCTGCCGTGGAAGCTCGGACCAATATGCGCATGTCCTTTGGCCCCATCACGCTGCCGCACAATCTGGCCCGCGTAGTGCTGCTCGAACAACTCTACCGTGCTTTCAAGATCAACCGCGGCGAGCCGTATCACAAGTAGGGCATTGCTAGTAGGGCATTGCTAGCAGGCTATTGCCAGTAGACCATTGCCAGCAGACCATCACGGCCCCCCGATCGTTCCTGGCCGCTCTTCTCTGATCGCATTGAGCTACGTTGGAGTACGCCGGATAGCTCTTTCGATCGTTTACCGGCGTCTTTCTCTTGAGCGTTCCTAA
>CASTMW010000052.1 GCA_949450265.1 uncultured Eggerthellaceae bacterium
CCAATGGCGAGTGGAAACAAGACGGCAGCTCCTACTACATGGACCAAGCAGCCACGAAGGCCATCACCTCTGATGCCTTCGCTCTCCTGACCGCTGCCGCTGATGCGCTGACAGCTGAAGACACGAGTTGGATATCGGAGCTTGCAGAGGCGCCTGTTATGGTGACCGATGGATCGTATACTGATGGCAACTATGGAGTAAGCAGTCTCGTATCCATCAATGGTGTCGACTACTATAAACTGGCGCAGGACGACGATAAGGTGCTGATCATTTCCAAGGATTCTGTTGGACTAAGGCAGTTCGATAGCACCACTCATATATGGCGTGACAGCGCTATTCGCTCTTGGTTGAATGGAGAGTATTACAACTCTTTCGATTCTGAACTGCAAGAGAGGATCGTAAGCAGCACCATCAAGACATACGAGCCAGCATCTGCTGCTATGGTAGAGACGAATGATTCCGTGTTCTTGCTTTCTTGGGTTGATTATGCAGACTTATCTGCTTATGACGCGACGAATCATCAAGACTATACGGTCGGCTCTTCAGGGATATATATCCAACAAGTAGAGGGGCAATGGGTTCGTTCTGCACACCATGACGGCAACCCGGACTATGTATGGCGAAATGCTGTCTATACCAATGGTGCTCCCAGCCAAGAGAAAGACATCATTCCTGCTATGTGGATCAGTGTGGCGTAGCGCGGCAACACTTTCTGTATCCCGCACGCAGTAGCACCTTCCCTTATCCCTTAAGGAAGATTGGAGCGGCGAAGCGAGAACCACATAGGCTCTGAGCAGACCTGCTCCGATCCTTCCCCGTAACGATTACTGACAAGCACACGAAGTGCTACCCGACCAGAGAGGCTTTCGATCCTCCATCCCAACCATGGCGCAGGCGATCAGCACATATCGCACGATGGGCAAGGCGCTCAAGGTAGCCTTTATGAGCGCGTGTGCCTTCACAGCCTTGGCTATCGTGTGCGCCATCGCTTTGCCCATCACGCTTGCCTGGACAAGTTTCAGCCAAGAGGCTCTAAACGAGGTCGTAGGCGGCAAAAGCGCAGAGCCGCTGCGCATCACCATGACGGTGGAGAACCGAGATGGCACGCCTTTGACCGCAGAACAGCAAACAAAGGGGTTCACCTTCCATGTGGAGCTGACCACATCAACGGGTGCGCCTTTCGCAGAGCCGCTTGCCTACACCATCTATGAAGCAGCACCTACCGATGCCTCTGCTTCCTCTGTAGTTTCGCGTGCGGTTACGTGGGACTTCGAGCGCGGGGTGGCAGTAGCAGATGGCACCTTCACAGGAGAGGGGGATATCACGCTCGTCCACGGGCAGTGGGTAGAGACCGCTCGTATGCCCCAAGGCACGCTCTACTCTGTTGAGCAGACAAAGGAGCCAAGCTATACGCATAGCGCAGATGGGCCAACTGGTGCCATCGTTGAGGGTGGCAACCAGGTGGACCTGCTGAACATCTATGAGCCAAGCGCTCTGTCGGTGAGCAAGACGCTGCGACGCGCGGATGGTCACGCGCTCACGCCTGATGAGCTTGCCCAGACCTTCACCTTCGAGGTCAGCTTCTTTCGGGCAGGTCAGCTGATCGAAGGGCCCCATCCCGTCCAGGTCTATGACGTAGAAGGATCCCCTGTAGATACCGATGCGGCAGGTCAGGTGAGCGCGAGCAGCGCGGTGGGCAGGGATATATCTGCAGAAGGAGCTGAGGGTGACGTCTCTTCGGGTGGAGCGCTGCCAAAGCGTGCGAGCAGCGGGGTGTACTCGTCATCGTCGAGTGCCCAGACAGAAGATACAAGCAGCGCTGCAAGCATGCTGCCGGTATCTTCGGGGCGCGCATCGAGTGTACAGGGCAGTGCGGCAGGTGCAGATGATGCAGAAGATGCAGAAGGCAGTGCGGCCTTCGGTGATGCTGAGGGCGACACGGTATCTGACGCAGCGGCCAATACGGCAACGGATGCCTCCAACTCAACTGACACAACCGACCCTGCCAACACCTCATCATCTGATCTTGCCACACGTGCTGCTCTGCTTGGCACGGCCACCCCAGGTGCTACCATCATCACCTTGCGCCATGGCCAGACCGCTCAGTTCTTAGGCCTTGAACCTGACATCCAGTTCAGCGTGCGCGAGCTGGACCTCACACCCGATATGGCAGCCGATGCCATCTCTTTTGCAGGCAGCATCCGAGAGGGTCGTGTGACCCCCATCGACTTCACCAATGTGATCAATGCGACTGACGAGACAGAAGGCTCGCTTCATGTGGGCGAGACGGTGCATCGCCTAGAAGGTGAGCTCACCGACGATGACCGCACGGCCCGCTTCAACTACGAGCTTTCCTTCACGGATATGGCAGGGGCTCCTTGGCCTGCGGGCGTCACCTTCACCTATGCGCTCTATCGCTATGAGCACACCATAGCTTCCCAAGCTCGCATGGCAGGCCTTGTGCCCGAACTTGACGAAGATGGCACCCAGATCACCGGCGCCATCGATTCAGGGGGTGGCACCATACAGCTCAGCCACGGCCAAGTGGCGGTCTTTAACGGCCTTCCCGCAGGCATGCTCTGGTGTGTGGTGGAACATCCCTTAGATGGATACGCGCAGTGGTACAAGCAGCTTGATGGCCAGATATATGGCGGGCATATCTCGCGTGCACCCTTCAACGATGAGGCCACCGAGCGCTATGTGCAGATAGAGGGTCAAAAGATATGGGACATGAGCGCGGCTACTAGCGCGGCAGGCCAGCTTCCAGGCAAGTATCTTGTTGATACTGCACGCGGGCTTCCTACTGCCGCAAGCGAGGCCATGCCAGGTTCCATCACCGTGCGCTTGGTGCCGAAGGTGCCCTCTGACAGTACAAGTGCGACACGTCCCACCTTCGAGCAGACCGTATACCCCGATGCGAGCGGTCAGTGGCGCTATACCTTCACCGTGCCTACCTATGACGTACAAGGGCACTTGATCGACTACGCAGCAGAATATGTCTTGGAAGAAGAGCCCCTTGAAAACTTCATAGCTGAGGTGGACGGCTTTGATGTGAAGAACACCTATGTGGCAGAAGGCCCGGATGACCCCACGCCACCGGTCGATCCTGATGATCCGGACAACCCTGATGACCCGGATAACCCGGACGATCCCACCGAACCGAGCGACCCAGATGATGCCGCCCCTGGTGCCAGCCAGCATCCAGCTGCCACACCCGGCGCATCAGACGATGACCAAACTTCGCTTGCCAAGACCGGAGACGCCATGCCCATCGCTGCCATGCTGCTAGCTATGTTGGTCGTTGTCTCTGCCGTCTGCGCGGGCGTCTCATGGCGTCAGCTGCGCCGCCTGATGCACTGATGATGAGCAAATAGGCATGCTCTGATGATCGGGTGAGGGCTGGCATTCGTCCTGAAAAGTGGCACTGATACCATTTTTTCGTCCGTAAAAGTGGCAACCTGCCGCTGCGCCCCGATTCGCCGCGCCCGCTGCCATTCTGGTGCGCTTTAGCCGCCGGTAGCAGTATCATTTCGCTAACTGCTACCAAGTGCGCACGCTGCGCTTTCGGAGTTTGGAGGACTCATGGCCGATATCACCGAAGTCGACTATATATGGATGAATGGCAAGCTGGTTCCGTGGGCCGATGCGAACGTGCACGTGCTGTCGCATTCGCTGCACTACGGCTCGGGCGTCTTCGAGGGTATCCGCTGCTACAAGGATCCCGAAAGCGACCGCAGCTTCATCTTCCGCCTGCGCGACCACATGGAGCGCCTGCACCGTAGCGCGAAGATCGCCGCCATCGACCTGCCCTACACGGTGGACCAGCTGTGCGAGGCCACCGTTGAGACCATTCGCGCGAACAACCTGCCCGCGTGCTACATCCGCCCGCTGGTGTTCCGCGGCTACGGCGTGATGGGCGTGGACCCCACCGGCGCTCCCACCGATGTCATCATCGCGTGCTGGCCGTGGGATTCTTACCTGGGCGAAGAGGCGCTGGCGAACGGCGTGGCGGTGGGTGTGTCCAGCTGGCGGCAGCGTTCCATTAATGCCATCCCACCCGCGGTGAAGGCCACGGCGTCGTACTTCAATTCGCTGATGGCGAAGCTGGAAGCCAAGGAGCACGGCTATGCCGAGGCCATCATGCTGAACGAGGAAGGGCTGGTGTGCGAAGGCACCGGCGAGAACCTGTTCGTGGTGCGCAACGGCATCATGAGCACGCCGCCGCTTTCTGATGGCGTGCTTGAGGGCATCACGCGCGACACGGTGCTGACCATTGCCGACGAGCTGGGCATTCCCGCTGGCGAGGAAAGCCTGACCCGCAGCGACCTGTACGTGGCTGACGAGGTGTTCATGACCGGCAGCGCTGCCGAGCTGACGCCCATCGGGTCGGTGGATGGCCGCGTGGTGGGCAAGCCGGGCCCGGTCACGCGCCAGCTGCAGGACCGCTTCTTCAAGATAGCTTACGGCCATGCCGAAGAATATGCTGATTGGCTCACGCAGATCTAAGTGACGAAGGTATTCACATACGACTGCACGCTGCGCGATGGGGAGCAATGCGAAGGCGTCAGCCTGTCATTGGAGGACAAGCTGCTGATCGCGCGGCGGCTGGACGAGTTCGGCATCGACTTCATCGAAGGCGGATTTCCGGCCAGCAACCCCAAGGATATCGCCTTCTTCAAGGCCGTACGGCACATGCGCTTCGAGCATGCGCAGATCGCGGCGTTCGGCAGCACGTGCCGCAAGGGCGTGGCAGCGGCTGACGACCAGGGCCTGCGCGACCTTCTGGAATGCGGCGCGCCGGTGGTCACCATCGTGGGCAAGACGTGGGACAAGCAGGTGGTGTTGGCACTGCAGGCGGAATTGGACGAGAACCTGCGCATGATCGGCGAATCGGTGGCGCACTTGAAGGCTGCCGGGCGCCGGGTCGTGTTCGACGCCGAGCATTTCTTCGACGGCTATGCCAGCGATCCCGCCTATGCGCTGGCGTGCCTGCGCGCGGCGGCGGATGCGGGTGCGGACAGCATTGACCTGTGTGAGACGAACGGCGGCGCGCTGCCTTTCGACGTGGAACGCGTGGTGAGTCAGGTCGTGGCAGCGCTGCCGGGTCAGGCGCTGGGCATTCATTGTCATAACGATTCAGGATGCGCGGTGGCCAACACACTGGCGGCGGTGCGCGCGGGTGCCACGCAGGTGCAGGGCACGGTGAACGGCCTGGGTGAGCGCGTGGGCAACACCGACCTGCTGACTACCATCGCCGACCTGGAGCTGAAGATGGGCCAGCAGGCGGTGGGCCAGCACAGCCTGCGCCAACTGACGGAAGTCTCGCATTTCGTGGCCGAAGCGGTGGGCATGCCGGTTTCGGCGCATCATCCCTACACCGGCCGCAGCGCGTTCGCGCACAAGGGCGGCTTGCACGCCAGCGCCATCGCGCGTTTCCCCGAAGCCTACGAGCATGCGAAGCCGCAAGCAGTGGGCAACGACACGCGCATGGTGGTCAGCGAGCTGGCGGGCAAGGCGTCGCTGCTGCAGAAGGCGGCCGCGCTGGGCATCGATCTGGAAGCAGAAGGCGCCGATATCCAGGCCATCTTGGACGATATCAAGCAGCGCGAGGCGCACGGCTTCACCTACGAGATGGCCGATGGCTCGCTGGCGTTGCTGCTGATGCGGCATCTGGGCCAGTACGAACCGGCGTTCACGCTGGAGAGCTTCCGCGTCATCGTGGACGATCATGAGGACTGCGGCGCGCTTGCCAAGGATGCTGCTAGCGAAGCCACCATCAAGATACACGTGGGCGACCAGCGGTTCGTGGCCACGGGAGAGGGCGCGGGCCCGGTGGGTGCGCTGGACACGGCGCTGCGCATGGCCATCAGTGACGCGTACCCGCAAGTGGCTCAGCTGGAACTGGCGGACTACAAGGTGCGCCTGCCCGACGAGAGCCAAGGCACCGACGCCCTGACGCGCGTGACCATCACCACCGCTGACGGCCAGGGAACCTTCGGCACCGTGGGCGTGTCCGAGAACGTGTTGGAAGCGTCGTGGAACGCGCTGGTGGAATCCATCGAGTACGGACTGCTGCGAATGGAGCGTCAGAATGGCCGGAACTGAAGCGGGCGCGGGCGTGCGCGCGCAGATACGTACACCAGAAGTGGACGATCTGCTGGACGTGCTGGCGAAGATGGATCGGCCGGACGACATCTTCGACCTGTTAGAGGACATGTTCACCATCCGCGAGATCCGTGAGACATCACAGCGGCTGGCCGTTGCGCGCCTGCTAGATGCGGGGCAGTCGTATTCGACCATCGAGAAGGAGACCGGCGCGTCGGCCACCACCATCGCGCGTGTGTCGAAATGCCTGACGTATGGCACCGGCGGTTACCGCAAGGCGCTTGACCTGTTGGCTCAGAGCCGACCGACCGAGTAGCGGGAGATCATCCGCTCGGATAGCAAACATAGCAAGCGGCCGACCGGCTGAAAGTGAGCGATCACCTGTTCCGAAGCGATCAACTCTTCACTTGGAAGAGGTCAAGATAGTGAAGGGACCGTCCTGCTGGACGGTCCCCTGCTGGTTCAACGTTGTGCGCATCTGCGCGTCGTATGCCTCATGTGCACCCTTTGCATCGTTCACACCGTTCACACCATGCGCGTTCGTGCAGGTACACGGGCGCGGCGCGCTCCTGCGAACCGCTCTTAGAACTCCTTGAAGGCGCTCTTCGGGGCGAAGCAGATGGGGCACTTCTCGAAGTCGTCGCCCTTGTGGATGTAGCCGCACACGGGGCACAGATAGAACTTGCGATCGTCCGGCGCGTCAATGTTGTTGTACGCATCCAGGTACAGCTCGGCGTGCACGCTTTCGGCCAGCTTGGCGCGCGTGAACACCATCTGCGCGGCAGCCTCGTCCTCGTCGATGGCCACCTTGATGAACGACGGATACATGTCGGACGTCTCGTAGATCTCGCCCAGCGCACCGCTGATCAGGTCGATGTCGGTTTTGAACGCGGCAACGTCGGTGGGCGGTTCGGGCGGCACGTAGTCGGGCTCCTTCTTTTGGATCTCGGCCACTTCCAGCTTGATGTGGATCTGCTCGGCGGCAGAGGTGCATGCGAACTGGCGAGCGATCTGGTCATAGCCTGCATCGGCCGCAGCCTTGCTGAACGCGGCGTACTTCGCGCTGGCGCCCGTTTCGCCGTTCACAGCGCTCTTCAGGTTCTCCAGCGTGGTGCCCACCTGCGTTTGGCTGTCGGGCACGATGTTGAAGTTCGTGGAATTGCTGGCGTCGGGCATGACGTCGCGCACCTTCATGGTCATGATGTCTCCTTCTTTTGCTTGGGCGCATCGCAGCACCCGGTTTAGAACTGCTGACCATGATAGTCCATTCACGTGAACATGGCGCAACGATTCGCATGCCCATACGGCTTTTGCAGCCAAACCGTTTTCGTATTTCCGTAAAGGCCCCACAGGGTTCGCAGTATGATGACGGGAACGCAGAGCACATCATGAACAGACCGAAAGGATAGCGATGGAACGCGAATCAGCTTGGAAGAAATATACCGACGCCGACCTGGACCGCCTAGAGGCGCTGGCGGCTGACTACGAGCGTTGGATCAGCGATAACAAGACCGAACGCGAGTGCTGCGCTGCGGCGGTGGCGCAGGCGGAAGCGGCAGGCTATGTGTCGCTGGCCGATGCGGTGCGCGAAGGGCGCGCGCTCAAGCCGGGCGACAAGGTATGGGCCACTTCGCAGGGTAAAGCCATCGTGCTGGTGCAGTTGGGCAGCTGCCCGCTGGAAGAGGGCCTGAACATCTTGGGTGCGCACATCGATTCGCCGCGGCTGGACATCAAGCAGAATCCGCTCTACGAGAAGGACGGCTTCACGCTGCTGGACACGCACTACTACGGTGGCATCAAGAAGTACCAATGGGTGGCGCTGCCCTTGGCGCTGCACGGTGTGGTGGCGAAGACTGACGGCACGGTGGTGCCGGTGGTGCTGGGTGAAGATGCCAGCGATCCCGTGTTCTGCGTGACCGATCTGCTGCCGCATCTGGGGCAGAAGCAGATGGAGAAGAAGGGCTCGGAGGTCGTGGAAGGCGAGGACCTGGACGTGTTGGTGGGCAACCGCTTGGCGGCGTGCGCTACGGCAGAGGAAGGCGTCGGGGGTGCCGCCCAGCCGCTCAAACAGTCCTCGCTTCGCTGCGGAACTCGCTTGGTGGACGGCACCCCCGACGCGGCGGATGGGAAGGACGCCAAGGACCCGGTGAAGGCGTTCACGTTGAAGCTGCTGGCCGAGAAGTACGGCATCACCGAAGAGGACTTCCTGTCCGCCGAGCTGGAAGTGGTGCCAGCGGGCCCGGCGCGCGATATGGGATTCGACCGCAGCATGGTGCTGGGATACGGGCAGGATGACCGCGTGTGCGCGTACACGTCGCTGCGCGCTCAGTTGGCGCTAGCCGATACCGCGCTTGCCACCACGGCCGTCTGCGTGCTTGTGGACAAGGAAGAGATCGGCAGCGTGGGCGCCACAGGCATGGAGAGCGCGTTCTTTGAGAACGCCATCGCCGAGGTGATGGAACTGGCAGGCGAAGGCGGCGCTCTGCCGCTGCGCCGTGCGCTGGCGGCTTCCCGCATGCTGTCCAGCGACGTGTCGGCGGGTGTGGACCCGGCCTATGGCAGCGTGTTCGAGCCGAAGAACTCCGCCTATCTGGGGCACGGCCTGGTGTTCAACAAGTACACTGGCGCGCGTGGCAAGAGCGGCAGCAACGATGCGCGGGCTGAGTTCGTGGCGCGCGTGCGGCGCATCATGGACGATGCGGACGTCAGCTTCCAGACCGCCGAGCTGGGCCGTGTGGATGCGGGTGGTGGTGGCACCATCGCGTTCATCCCGGCGCGCTTCGGCATGGATGTCATCGACAGCGGTGTGCCGGTGCTCAGCATGCACAGCCCGTGGGAGGTCACCAGCAAGGCCGACATCTACGAGGCATTCCGCGGCTATCAGGCGTTCCTGTTGGACGCGTAAGGGTATCGCGCGGACCCTCATACAGATCGCTCTGCGCGAGCGGTGTCTGATCGGTGATCTTGCTTGATGGCATCCTCGTCGATCAGACGGATCTGCGTTCGGCGGAACGCGGCTCAGGCGAAGTCCTGCCGTGTCAGGGGTTCCTGCGGTAGCGGCTGCTTGCGGCGGTTGCCCCACACCCGCTTAAGGTGTTCGAGCACCAACTGCGCACGCGTGCCGATCAGGTCGGTGGTGGTGGCCAAGAACGACGCCACCTCGGCGTAGGGCAGCTCTATCTGCTCGATCAGCTCGTTGGGGTCGGGCGCAGGTTGGCCATCGCGCACCACGCGCGCCATGATCACCTGCACGTTCTCTTCGGTCAGCCCGGTGGATGAATACCCTGACTGGCGCAACACAAGCATGGCATCGTCGCCATACGAGGGGTCGATGCGGCAGCCGACCTCTTCTTGAAGCTCGCGTTGCGCGCATTGGCGGATAGTCTCACCGGGCTCCATCAAGCCAGCCGGGAACGAGATGCACCACGCATTCAGTGGATAGCGGAACTCGCGGATCAGCAGTATGGTCTCGTTGGGTAGCAGTGGCACGATGCAGACCGCATCCGGCCGTACGGGCTCCCCGCCTGCAGCCACAGCCGCGTTCGCGCGCAGCGCTGCCTTGTACTGGTCAAGCCCCTTGCGGCTGGCCGCTTCATATTCCACCTGCGAGCCGTCCGGCATGCGGTAGGTCAGCAGATACTTGTTCACCCAACCGCTGCTCACCTGTTTTACGTTCAGCAGTTCGGGGGTTCCCATATGTTCGCTCATCTCTGATGCCTCCTTGCGCCTTTTGCCCGCACCTCGTCGAAGACGACCTCCCAAGCGGCCGTGTCGGCTATCTCGCGTTCGATGGCCGGGCCTATCTCGTCTTTCAGCGCCGGCAGGTACTTCATGCACAGCGCCACCAACACCTTGCGGATGCGTGCTGGGTCCTCGATCGGCTGGATGCGGCCGCTTGCCACCACCGATGCGAAGCGCGTGGTGAAGAACGTATCCTCGAAGCATGGCTCCACTTCGGTGGCCACCGTTACGCTGACTCGTGGGTCGCGCTGCCAATCGTCCATCTTGTGCCCATAGGTGTTGGTGGTGTGGATGCACAGCTTCCCGTCCAGCATCACATACGACAGGGGCACGCCATACGGGGCGCCATCCTTGTCCACCGTGGAGATGACGCAGTATTCGCCCGCTTCCAAGATGGCCTGCGCCTCTTCCAGTGGAAGCTCTCGGTCTGCCATGCGCATCTGATATCCGTCCATCTGGTATTCCTTCCTCGCAATATGGTGCGTCGCGCGTCGTGCCTGCTGTGTCTATCGTGCCTGCCGAGTGGTGCGCGCGGGTGCGTTCTATTCGCTGTTCGTCATTCGTCGTGCTAGGTGTCCTTGGTGTCTTTGGCATCTCTTGACGGTAGTGTACGCCTAACCTGCTCCAAACGCAGCGCGGCGACTCAACAGGTGAGCCGCCGCGCGTTCGGACGCCAGGGGAAACGTCCGTTGGAAACCGTCTCACGCTTCCGCATTGTCGGAAACCTAGGGACGTCGGTTTCCAGGTCGGGAGATGTGGGAT
>CASTMW010000053.1 GCA_949450265.1 uncultured Eggerthellaceae bacterium
AAAAGTGCCCCGAATAGGTATGGGCGCTCGTCAGCGGTCCCTTATGGCTGCTTCCTCCCGGACCTGACCAGGTTCGGAACGTGGCGCCGTCCTGCCCTTCAGAGGTGCTCGTGGCGTGCAGTCCAGTATAGAGGAAAGATATCCCGCAAGCTACCATGCTTGCGGGATATCAACGAAGCGAACGGTGCTTGCCCAACCTTGCCACCACCCGTTGCACCCGTTGGGCCAGACGACATGGCGAACAGCCCGATGCGAACACAGCAGCACTGCGCTTCGCACCGAAAGCACCGCTGCCACCTACAGATCGAGTTCCAGCAGCTTACCGATGGCCAGCGCGTATATCTTCCACGAGGTCTTCAACTGCTCGATGCTCTCGCCTTCGTCGGGACCGTGCATGCCGCCCACCCATTCTGGGTTCTCTATCCAGGGCATCTCGGCACCGAAGCTGGAACCGCGCGTAAACTCACGCGCATAGGTGCCGCCACCGATGGTGAACGGCTTGTCATCGCGCCCGGTCACCCGATTGAACGCCCCACACAGCGCCACGATCTCGGGGCTGCCCGGATCCACCAGGAACGTGGGCAGCAGCAACGTGTTCTCCACCGTGGCACCCACAGGCTCGGCTACTGCGCGCAGTTGCGCCAAGATGCGATCGCCGTCAGTGGTAGTGGGGAATCGCGCGTCCAGCGTTTGGATGAAGCGCTGTTCCTTCAATTCGATGGTGCCCCCGATCACAGTGAGCGCCCCGAAGTGGTCATCGGATGCCTGGATGCCCACGCCACTGCCATCGGTGTGGCTGAGCAGCTTCTGGTCCAGTTCTAGGAACGCGCGCTCGTCAGCCGTGCACAGGTCATTCGCCAGCAGGTAATCAACGATCATACCGATGGCATTCTTGCCCTCTTCCGGCGTGCTGGCATGCGCGCTCTTGCCCTGCGCCTGGATGCGCACCGTGTCCGTTCCCTCGTCAGTTATGGTGATGCCCGCCACCGCTGGCAGCTGGCTGGCGTTGCCGCGCACCAGGGCAGACGCCTCGCCCGGCACCGCATTGGTGGCCGCACCGCCCGTGAACTCCACGATGACCCCATCGGTGATCAATGCGCTGGTAATGACACCGTTGAAGCCGCCCTTCTCACCGTAGCACACGGGGAAGTACGCATCGGGAGTGAAGATGAACGCCGGGTCAGCGTACGCCTTCCGGTAGTGCTCCACATCCATCAGGTCGGTCTCTTCGTTCGCACCGAAAATATAGCGCACCGTGTAGGGCAACTGCACGCCCTGGTCCTTCCAGAACTTCAGCGCGTACAGACACACCATGAGCGGCCCTTTGTCATCAAGGGTGCCGCGACCCATCAGGTAGCCGTCCTTCTGCGTCACTTGGAACGGCGGAAAGTGCCACCCCGGTCCGGCAGGCACCACATCCACGTGCCCGATGATGCCGATCTGTGTGTCGCTGGCGCCGGGAAGCTGGGCGAACCCTGCATACCCATCAACATCGGTGGTGTCGAAACCCATGCGCTCGGCGATGCTGAGCACCTGCGTCAGTGCGGCGCGCGGCCCCGGCCCGAACGGTGCGCCCGGCGCCGCCTTGTCCGTTTCCTCGAAACTGGGGATCTCCACCAAGCTGGTGATATCAGCCAAGCACGCATCCCAGTTCTCATCTATGTATGCGTCGATCTTCGCATCGAAGTCATCTTGCACGATCTTCATGGTAGCTCCTCTCAGCCTTGGACCCATCCATCTTACGGGTCCGCATCCGCCACATCGCCCGCATTCGCAGAGCGTTTCCGACCTGAGAAATAACCCGGCTGCGCCTACTCTCGCATAGGCTCCCGCCGGTCCGTTGAACTACTTATCCCACCACATGAACGCCCAGTTCACATCGCGCGGCTGACACACCGACACGCCTTCACCATGGTCGTCCTTTTGGAGCGCATCCTCAAGCCATGCGTGCAGCCGCCGCAGTATCTCGTCGCGATCGGGCGCGCTGATGGCCTCTTCCAGCGCCATATCCACCATGCCCGTGAAGTGCTCGCGCGCATCGTCGAAGGTGGCGAAGGCATCGAAGCGCTTCGTGTTGATGTAGGTCAGCTGCGGCAGATGCCCCTCGGCCGACAGGATGCCCAACGCGTAGACCGCATCCATATTCTCTGGTAACACGATGCCCAGCTTGCGCATCAACCGTGCGTCGATCCGGGGCGACACGCCGGTAGCCAGCGTGATGCACACACGTCGCCGCGCCACATCCGTCAGCTTCAGCAGTGCGCTGCGCAGATCGTCGGTGGCGATGGAGCGCGATGCCACGCACACATCGAAGCTGTTCGACTCCACCCCGTCTGCCCGCCAGTCGTCCTCCCAGCTCAGCTGCATCGACCGCACGCTGGTCACGTGCGCCTGTTGCAGGTTCTCTTCCAGCCGCTCTAACATGACGCGTGAGAAATCCGCCGCCAGCACCTCATGCCCGCGCTGGCCCAACGGCACCGACAGATTGCCCGTACCGCAGCCCATGTCGAAGACCATCTCGCCAGGGTGCACGTCGGCCAGTTCCAGGAAGCGCTGCGCATAGGTGTCCGGCGCGTCCTTGCGGTCGAACGTTTGCGCTCGCTTATCCCAATACGTCGCATCGCGCGGTGCGGTGCGCAGCGTCTGACGCGCCTGCCACAGCTCGTTCCAATCCTGCGCCGCTACGGGCACGGGGCCTTCGGTCGTCCTCAGCATCGCCATCCCTTTCACCGTTCAAGCAGCACCACCGTGCTCGGCACTGACAAAAGTATCCGTTCGGTCACCTCTCCAGTATAAGAGGTTGCATCGCCGCCTTCGATATGTTTATACTCGGGTCAGTTCGATATCCGAAGGAGATGGCTTTGACCAACCTGCATGCACAGATCAACACGGCAAGCGCTCGCATCGCGTGCGCCGGTGCATGGTGGTGGTACAGCCGAATATAGACGGATCATCGAGCTTACCCAACCTGTGCACGTGAAGCCCCCGGTGATCCGCCGGGGGCTTTTTCATGCTCGTGCCCGTTGGCAGAGAACGTGAAGCGCAGAAGACTGTAGTAGCAACCAAGACCAGACCCAAGAAAGGAACCGCCATGACCACCGAGACCGCACCCTACCGCCTGTACCTGCGCGAGGACCAGATCCCCACGCAATGGTACAACCTGCGCGCCGACATGCCCGAGCCGCCCGACCCCATGCGCCTGCCCAACGGGAAGGTCGCCGAAGCCGCCGATATCGCACCCGTGTTCTGCGATGCGCTGGTGGCCCAAGAGCTTGACGACGAAACGGCGTACTTCGACATCCCCGAGCCGGTGCTTGAGATGTACAAGGTGTACCGCCCCAGCCCCCTGTGCCGCGCGTACAACCTGGAGCGCGAACTGAACACGCCCGCCAAGATCTACTACAAGTTCGAAGGCAACAACACCTCGGGCAGCCATAAGCTGAACTCGGCGCTGGCGCAAGCCTATTACGCCAAGGCGCAGGACCTCGATCGCATCACCACGGAAACGGGTGCGGGCCAATGGGGCACGGCGCTGTCAGAGGCAGCCGATCACTTCGGCGTGCCGCTGGATGTGTTCATGGTGAAGTGCAGCTACGAGCAGAAGCCGTTCCGTCGCTCCATCATGCAGACGTTCAATGCCACGGTGACGCCTTCGCCGTCGGACACCACCCAGATCGGCAAGAAGATGCTGGCCGAGCACCCCGATTCCACCGGCAGCTTGGGCACCGCCATATCAGAGGCGGTGGAGCGCGCACTAAACGTGCCCGCCAACAAGGGCCGCTATCAGCTGGGCAGCGTGCTGAATCAGGTGGTGCTACATCAGTCGATCATCGGGCTGGAAAGCTATATCGCCATGGAAGAGCTGGGCGAATACCCCGATATCGTCATCGGGTGCGCGGGCGGCGGCAGCAACCTGGGCGGGCTGATCGCTCCGTTCATGCGCGACAAGCTGAACGGCACGCACCCTGACACGCGCTTCATCGCTGTGGAACCGGCCAGCTGCCCCAGCCTCACGCGCGGCCGCTACGCCTACGACTTCGCCGACACGGGCCAAACCTGCCCGCTGGTGAAGATGTATACGCTGGGCAACGGCTTCCTGCCCAGCCCCGACCATGCCGGTGGCCTGCGCTACCACGGCATGGCGCCCATCGTCAGCAAGCTGAAACACGACGGCTTCATGGACGCAGTGGCCGTGAAGCAGACCGATGTGTTTAGCGCTGCTGAGCAGTTCGCACGCCTGGAGACCATCCTGCCCGCGCCCGAGAGCGCACATGCCATTTTCCAGGCAATAGAGGAAGCAAAGAAGTGCGCCCAGACCGGCGAAGCGAAGACCATCCTGTTCGGACTGACCGGCACCGGTTACTTCGACATGTACGCCTATGAGGCCTACAACAACGGTCAGATGGCCGATCACATCCCCACTGACGAGGAACTGGAAGCGGGATTCGCCACCATCCCCTCCATCGAAGGCATCCAATAGAGTACGTCGACACGCACCCGAACGAAGACAGGGCGACCTGGCCTGCGATCCGCCCAAGCCGCCCTGTGATCCGAACCTGCCAGTTCCATCTACCAGTTCGTCCTGCGATCCGAACCGCACCCAGAGCACGAAGAAGGGGCCCGCATCGCGCGAGCCCCTTCGCTTCGAAACGCTTTTCCGCTGAGCGTTACTCCATGGGAGTGGCGCCCAGGAACACCAGACCGGTGGTGCTGATAGGAGCGAAGTCCTCCAGCTTCTCCACATAGTAGCCCGTGGAGACCTCTTGATGGAATAGCGGGTAGATGGGCACTTCGTCCGCGATCAGATCGAAGCACTCGTTCCAGATCTCCTGCTGCTTGGTGACGTCGGCCTCTTCGCGAGCGCTCTGCAGCTTCTCCTGCAAAGTGGTCCACTCCGCGGTGCCCTTCCAGCAGCTGCGACCTTGGGTCCACACGTTGTCGCCATACCACCAGGTCATCAGCAGGTCGGGGTCGTTGCCGAAGCAGCTCGGATCACCGGAAGTCAGCATAACATCGTAGGGCAGAACGTCATCAGAAGGAGCCAAAGAAGCCCAGTCGATTGCAACCTCATTAATCGTAACGTCAACACCCACTGCAGCAAGATCTTCTTTGATTTGTGCGGCCAAAGAGGATACCCATGTATTGTTGACCATCAATTCACAAGACAAGCTTTCTTGGCCCGCATCTGCCAACAGGCTCTTTGCCTTAGCAGTGTCGTAGGTGTACACCGTGGAAGCGCGATGGTAGTTCGCATAACTCTCCGGCAGGAAGCTGGTCGCAGCGGCGGCATGGCCATCAAGCTGGTTAGAAATCAACTTATCCATGTCGATAGCATAGTAGAACGCCTGGCGAACGCGCTTGTCATCGAACGGTGCCTTCTTTGTATTGAACATAAAGAAGGGAAGGGTAAAGCTTGGAACGTCTTCTACTGTAGCTCCCGCATTGGAAACCTGATCCGCATTTGCTGCAGGAACATTGGTAATAGCCTGCACGCTTCCATCAGTAATAGCCGTAATACGAGAGGTGTCATCTTTTAGGACATTCCAATCCATCTCGTCGCAGGTGGCCGGATACTGGCCGTTGTAGTTCTCATTGGGCTTGAAGGTGATATGACCACCGTCATCGCCATTAATCGTATCGTACTTCCACGGACCAGATCCGATGGGCATCTTCGCCAAATCATCCTCAGTCAAATTAGCTGGGAAAATCTTTGCAACTGCAAGACGGCCTTTCAACAGCGAGGCGAAGGGATACTTCAGCACAAAGGTGACCGTAGTGGCATCCTTAGCAGCTACAGAATCAATAAAGGATAGGAACGCACCATAGGTGTCGTTTGCCATATTTGCCTCAAAAGAAGCGACTACGTCATCAGCTGTTACGTCTGCACCATCGGAGAACTTAGCACCGTCGCGCAAAGTTACTTCATATTCTGTCGCAGAAATTTGTACAGGATCACCGTTGGCTAACGCAGGATATGTGGTGTAATCATGCAAGTCGAGTTCATATAGACCCTCAAAAACATGCCATGTTGCAGCAAGAATCAATGCGGAACTACAACCAACGGGAGTGTACTGAGTGCTCGAATAATTAAGCGCAGCAGTGATCGATGCTGCCGGGGCGCCAGCAGAAGCGGCGCTGCTACTGGACGAAGCGTTGCTGCTGCAACCGCTCATCGCCAGCGCAGCGACGGCGCCGGTTGCTGCGGTGCCCGCAAGGAAACCGCGGCGTGTTAGATTGGGCTGTTCCATAGGTTTGCTCCTTTGGTCTGCGGGGCGCATGCCCCGACTGCGGCGCGATTCCTTACGCGCGCGCATTTGGTCTTATTATCCTTCATATATATGTGGAAATCACTGAGTTTAGGTATCAATTTGGTACAAACTATTATCCTATTTTGCGAATAATACAGAGTCTGCTGTCACCGCCGCCGATACCGCTCGCGCGAGGTGAACGGCAACGGCGTTCCCGTTCACACCTTTTCCGTGGCGCAACCGTGTGCTTTCGCCGTCATGCGCCTGCATCATCAAAGGCGCTTGCTAACATGGGATGCGCAAGATCCCCGTCCCGTGACCGAGAGGAGAGGAATGTCAGAGCTGATCGAGATCCGGTGGCACGCGCGAGCTGGCCAAGGCGCGGTGACCGCCGCGAAACTGGTAGCCGACACTGCGCTTCTGCAGGGTGCCTACATCCAGGCTATGCCGGAATACGGCCCTGAGCGCACAGGCGCGCCGCTGAAGGCTTACACCCGTGTGAGCGACGCACCCATCGAGGTGCACAACACTATCGTGAACCCCCACATCGTGGTGGTGCTGGACGATACGCTGCTCGATTCGGTGGATGTGACCGAAGGCATCAAGGATGACGGCACGGTGATCCTGAACACCGAGATGACCGCCACTGAGGCCCAGGCGCGCTTGGGCGTGCCCGCTGGCGTGAAGGTGGCCGTAGTGGATGCCAGCGGCATCGCCATCGACACCATCGGGCGCGACATCCCTAACACGCCCATCGTGGGCGCGCTTGCCAAGGTGACCGGCGTGGTGCCCGTCGACCTAGTGAAGGAGCGCCTGACCGAGACGTTCGGCAAGAAGTTCAGCCAAGAGATGATCGACGCGAACCTCCGTTCGGTGGACCGCGCCTATGAGGAGGTGCAGACCGCATGAAGATGCCCGAGCTAGACCGCTTCGAGGACTGGGCGCCCGAAGAGTTCCCGAAAGGCTACCTGTGCAATGCAGGCACGTCGGTGGAATATATCACCGGCGGCTGGCGCAGCATGCGCCCGGTGTGGGACGCCGACAAATGCACCAACTGCATGATGTGCTGGGTGGTGTGCCCCGATTCGTCCATCAAGGTGGCCGACGAGGCCATGACCGGCATAGATTACGACCATTGCAAGGGCTGCGGCGTCTGCGTGCACGAGTGCCGCTTCGGCGCCCTGGAGTTCATCCGCGAAGATGAAGCGGAGGTGGCATAGATGACAGCGACCAAACCGTTCTCCGCAACGGGCAACCAGATGATCGCCGAGGCCATGCGCCAGGCCGATCCCGACGTGATGGCGGCCTATCCCATCACCCCTCAGACGACCATCGTCGAGAACTACGCGAAGTTCGTGGCTAACGGCGCGGTGACCACCGAATTCGTCACCGTGGAAAGCGAGCATTCCGCCATGAGCGCCTGCGTGGGCGCCTCAGCCGCCGGTGCGCGCGTGGCAACCGCCACCGCCAGCCAAGGCCTAGCGCTGATGTGGGAGGAACTGTTCATCGCGGCAGGCATGCGCCTTCCCATCGTGATGGCCAACGCCAACCGCGCGCTGTCGGCCCCCATCAACATCCACGGCGACCACTCCGACGTGATGGGCGCACGCGATACCGGCTGGATCCTGCTGTTCGCTGAAACGGCACAAGAAGCCTACGACAACACCGTCATCAGCTTCCCCATCGCCGAGGACCCCGACGTGCAGTTGCCGGTCATGACCACGCTGGACGGCTTCATCACCAGCCATGCCATGGAGCGCTGCGTGATGGAGGATGACGAGACGGTGCGCTCGTTCGTGGGCGACTATGCGCCTGCGAACGGCCTGCTGACCAGCCCCACCCCTCTGGGCGCGGGCATGTTCGCCAACGGCGACAGCTACATGAAGAGCCGCTACATGTTGCGGCACGCCATTCAGGATTCGCTGCCGGTCATCGAGCGCGTGGGCAAAGCGTGGGCTGACACGTGCGGCCGCCCCTTCGACGTGGTGGATGCGTGGGAGTGCGACGATGCCGAGCTGATCGTGGTGGTGCTGGGTAGCGCTGCGGGCAACGTGCGCCACATCGCGCGCGAGCTGCGGGCTGCGGGCAAGAAGGTGGGCGTCGTGCGCCCGCGCGTGTACCGCCCCTTCCCCGTGAAGCAGATCGCGGAGGCATGCAAGGGCGCGAAGGCTATCGCCATCATGGACCGCGCCGACAGCCTAGGCGGCCAGTACGGCCCGCTGGCTGTTGACGTGCTGGGCGCGCTGGCCTCGGCGGGGCAGAGCGCTCCGTTCCACAACTACATCTACGGTCTGGGCGGCAACGACCTGACCAACGATCTGGTCCATAAGGTATTCGACGACCTGGAGAAGCTGGCCGATGGCAGCCTTGGCACCGGCGGCACCAGCTATCTGGGCATGCAGGAAGCGGAAGGAGCGCAGAACATATGGCTGGGTTAAAGGAACTTTCGCGCAAGCCGGAGAAGCTGGCTCCGGGGCATCGCCTGTGCGGCGGCTGCGGCGCTTCCATGGCGGTGCGCCAGGTCATGATGGGCCTGCCCGACGATGTGGAGCCCGTGGTGGGCTGCGCCACCGGCTGCCTTGAGGTGTCCACCACCATCTACCCCTACGATTCGTGGAACGTGCCGTTCGTGCACAACGCCTTCGAGAACGCCGCGGCCACCGTGTCGGGCGTGGAAGCTGCCTTCAAGGGCATGCAGCGCGCGGGCAAGATACCGGCTGACAAGAAGATGAAGTTCGTCGCGTTCGGTGGCGACGGCGGCACCTATGATATCGGTCTACAGAGTCTGTCGGGTGCCATGGAGCGCGGGCATGACATGGTGTACGTGTGCTATGACAACGGCGCCTACATGAACACCGGCATCCAGCGCTCATCGGCCACGCCGAAGGGCGCCTGGGCCACCACCGCCGAAGTGGGCAAGGACCAGCAGGGCAAGCAGCAGGTGCGCAAGGACCTGACGTCCATCATCGCCGCGCACGGCGTGCCCTATGTGGCGCAGTCCACCGTGGGCCATTGGAAGGACCTGGTGTCGAAGGCCGAGAAGGCGTTCGCCGTGGATGGTCCCGCGTTCCTGAACGTGCTGTCCCCCTGCCCGCGCGGCTGGCGCATCGGCAGCGACGAGACCGCGCAGATCTGCCGGTGGGCTGTGGACACGAAGTTCTGGCCGCTGTTCGAGGTGGAGAACGGTGTGTGGAAGCTGACGCCGGTGCGCGAGAAGAACCTGAAGCCGCTGGAGGATTACCTGCGTCCGCAGGGTCGCTTCAAGCACCTGTTCAAGCCGGAGAACGCGCACATCATCGAAGAGATGAAGGCCGACGTGGATGCCTACTGGGCGTACCTGGAAGGCCGTGTGGAAAGTAGCAAGGACGCCACCAGCCCCATCGAATGATCGAAGGCGCGCGATGAGCTGAGCGGCGGGCGCTGATCAGCGGTCACGGGCAGCCTTCCGAACGTTGAACGACCCCGGTGCATCCGGGGTCGTTCTTTTTTTGCAGCGCCATGTTGTGATGTTCGATCAAATGCCCATCTTCTCGATGAACGCCAGCCACTTCTGGAAAGAGTCGTCACTGATGGCATGCTCCATCAGGCAGGCCTCCTCTTCGGCAACGGCGGCATCGATCCCCAGGCCCTTGTGCAGGAACAGCGTGAGCGCGTGATGGCGATCGAGTACCTTGCTGCCATATTCGCGGCCTTCGGCGGTCAGCGTGATATCGCCATAATGTGGCTGCGTGGCCAGGCCCTTCTCCTTGAGTACCGAGATAGCTTTGCTGACCGATGCCTTCGATACACCCATCTTGGCAGCCACATCCACCGCGCGCACTGGGTTGGTAGCACCACCCAGCATGACGATGGCTTCCAGATAATCCTCGTGCGATTTCGAGACCTTATCCATGAGCGTGGTCAGGCTCCTATCCATC
>CASTMW010000054.1 GCA_949450265.1 uncultured Eggerthellaceae bacterium
TGTATCCGCTTATCCGCGTATCTGCCGTTTATGAAGATCGTCGAACATATTGTAGAGCAGCTGGAAGACAACCAGGTTCATAGCGGCCGCTATTCCTGCGATCCACCACATAGGAATGGTGAACGAAGCGATGTTGAACAGTGGGCCCAATGCCGTAGCGCCCACGGCCAAGCCGCCGATCACCACCACCAGCAGTACCGCACGGATGGCGTTATACGGGATGGACAGGCGGATGACCAGTAGCACGCCGATGAAGGCAAAGAGCAGGACGCACAGCGTGGATATCTGCTCGTAGCTCAGGCCGAACGCCATGCTGCCCACCGCGCAGATGGCAACAACCGTGACCACCGCACAGATGGCACCGGGAATGGAGTGGCTCACGCAATTCAGCAGGAAGCGCCCGCGCACGCGTTCGTGATTTGGTTCCAGCGCCAGCACGAACGAGGGGATGCCGATGGTGAAAGCGCTGATGAGCGTCATCTGGATGGGCACGAACGGGTACTGCCATGGCAGGAAGATGAACAGCAGGGCCGATGTGATGGAGAAGAGCGTCTTCACCAGGAACAGCGATGCGCTACGCTGCAGGTTGTTGATGGAGCGGCGGCCCTCGGCCACCACCTTGGGCATGCTGGCGAAGTCGTTGTCCACCAGCACCAGCTGTGCCACGTTGCGGGCGGCGTCGCTGCCAGAGGCCATGGCCACGCTGCAATCGCTGGCCTTGAGGGCCAGCACGTCGTTCACGCCATCGCCGGTCATGGCCACGGTGTGATCGTCGGCCTGCAACGCTGTCACGAACGCCTTCTTCTGTTCGGGCGTCACGCGGCCAAACACGCTGTATTCGCGGATAGCCTGAGCGATCTGCTCGTCAGTGACCAGCGTGGTGGCATCCACATAACGATCGGCATGCGGCACGCCTACCTTCTGCGCGATGCCCGATACGGTGCGCGGGTCGTCGCCGCTGATGACCTTCAGCGTGACACCCTGCTCAATGAAGTAGCCGATGGTCTGGGCGGCGGTGGGGCGGATCTGATCGTGCAGCATGATGAAGCCGAGCGGCTGCACCGTGCCTTCCATGGCGCCCTCGTCGGTGAAGCCGCCCACGCGCGCCAACAGCAGCACGCGGTTGTCGGTCGAGAGCCCTTCCAGCTGCTGGCTGATGGCATCCAGCGTATCGGGGTGCTTCGCAAGTACGAACTGCGCCGCGCCCATGACGAAGCAGCCATCCGCGAACTGCGCTCCCGACCACTTGGTGTCGGATGAGAACGGGATGGCACGAATGACCTGCGCATCAGCCGAAGCCGCCCTTTCGTTCTTCTGCTGCGCCGCAACGTAAGCAAGGATGGCCTGCGCCGTGTCGTTGGGGTCCTGGTCGCTGCCCGCGATACCTCCGAACAGCCGCACCAATTCCGCATCGGCCACGTTCGCGCCCTGCACGGCCGCAACGCCTGACACTTCCATGCCGCCCGTGGTGATGGTGCCCGTCTTGTCCAGACACAGCGTGTCCACGCGCGCCAGCGTTTCGATGCAATAGAGCTGCTGCACCAGCACCTGATGGCGCGAAAGACGGATGACCGCCACGGCCAGCACGGTGGATGTCAGCAGGATCAGGCCTTCGGGGATCATGCCCACCAACGCCGACACCGTGGTCAGGATGGCGGAATCGGCGGGCACATGATGCAGCAGATGCGTGCTGCCGAACAGCAGTAACCCCACCGGCACCATGGCGATGCTGACGAACTTGATGATGCGGTTCAGGCTGGTCATGATCTCGGAATTGATGGCCTTGTGCTGCTTCGCTTCGGCCGTTATCTTCGCTGCGTAGTTGTCAGCGCCCACATGGACCACACGCGCCCATACGGTGCCGCTGTTCAGGAACGAACCACTCATCAGCGCATCGCCCGGCACCTTCGCCATGGCCTTGCTCTCGCCGGTCAGAAGGCTCTCGTCCACGCGGCATTCCCCGCTGACCACCACAGCATCGGCGGGCACTTGGTCGCCGCGCCCCAGCTTGATGATATCGTCGATGACCAGCTGATCGACCGGTAGCTGCACCTGATGGCCATCACGCATGACCTCGGCCAAGCTGGCCGCCACGATGGACAGGCGATCGGTCACCATCTTCGAGCGGATCTCCTGCGCGATGCCAATGACCACGTTCACCACGATGATGACCATGAACAGCATGTTCTTGTACGAGCCCGTGAAGAAGACCAGCACCGCCAGCACCAGGTTCACGAAATTGAACAGCGTGCAGATGTTATCGCGGAAGATGTGACCGACAGAACGCGTCTTGACGCCAGCGTCCACATTGACGCGGCCAGCAGCTACGCGTTCGGCTACCTGGGCCTGCGTGAGGCCTGTAGGCGCGGACACGTCGGTCTGGTCATTCTGGTCATGTTGCTGATCGTTCGGCATGGCATCAGATTATACCCGTTGCCCGAAGCGCCCGATGCCGTGCGAGGGCTCTATTACAGTTCGGTAAGGTGACCGTCAACGACCAAGGGCCTCCAAGACCGCTGCGGAGAGTTGCTGCATACCGCGCCGGGTGGGATGCGTGCCGTCCAATGTGTCGAACGGGGCAGCGAAGGCCGCCACATCTAGCACGCGTGCACCCTGTGCACGGGCCACTTCGCGGATGGCCTCGTTGTAGGCTTCCAGGCTGGTGCCCTTATATTTACTGCGGAAGAAGCTGGTGTCATGCTCTTCGGAGCAGCCGGGCAGCAACGTCAGGCACAGCACCTCGGCGCCCGGCGCCACCTGGGCGACGTTGACGAGCAACGCCTTGTACGCACAGGCGAAGTCGTCCACCGGCACGCCTTCGCCATAATCGTTGATGCCCATGTAGACCAGCACCGCATCGGGCTGCTGGCCAGATGCTCCCACCAGCTGACGCGCCCGCTCCATCGACTGGCCTGCCGGAAACGCATCCCCCGTGACCAGGCTCCCCGAATACGATGCGTTGACCAGCAGCTTGCCGCCCAACTGGCCGATCATCTGCACCCACCAGGTATCCGCGGGCGCGCAGACGTTGTTGCGCGCCGCGCGCTCCCCTTCGTAATACACCTCATTGCCCGCAGCCACCATGCCGTCAAACGTGGATATGGAATCGCCCAGCACCGAGTATCTCTTGACCATCGCGTTCCTCTCGCAAACCATCCTGCGCCCCCGACAGGAAACCGCATCGCAGGCGATCGGTGCAACATTTATCATCTTCAAATAGTATACGCTCCGGCTCTCACGCTTGATGCGCGAAGGAGGATCGCCATGACAGCACCTTTGGATCGCCAGAACGACTTCGGGCAGAACCTGTACGTCGATACGCGTGGTTCCGATGCACGCCCGGTCCCGTTCACGCAAGCTGTCATAGATGGCCTGGCGCCCAGCGGAGGGCTCTACGTACCCCAGGCGATACCGCATCTGCGCTTGGAGGACATCCTGGCGCTGGCCGATCTTCCCTATAGCGAACGTGCTGCTGTCATCTATAGCGCCTACAACATCGACCTTGATGATAAGCAGATCATGCACCTGATGGGCGCTAGCTACGCAGACAATTTCGACACGACCGATATCTGTCCGATCCATACTTTGGACGAAAACGTGCACCTGCTCGAACTGTGGCATGGGCCGACCAGTGCGTTCAAGGACATGGCGCTGCAATGCCTGCCCCATTTCTTCGCAGCCAGCGCCAGCAAACTGCACGAGCGCGGCCAGCTGGACAACAGCTTCTGCATCCTGGTAGCAACCTCAGGTGATACCGGCAAGGCAGCCCTTGAAGGCTTCAAGGGCGTGGAAGGCGTGGACGTTGGCGTGCTGTTCCCCGATGGCGGCGTGAGCGATATCCAGCGCAAACAGATGGTCACCACCACCGGCGACAACGTCTGCGTGTGGGCTGTGCGCGGCAACTTCGACGATTGCCAGACCGGCGTCAAGCAGGTGTTCGGGGACGGCGCGTTCAACGATCGTTTGCTGGGCGAGCAGAAGGTCGCACTTTCCAGCGCCAACTCCATCAACTGGGGGCGCTTGCTCCCTCAGGTGGTGTATTACGTATCCAGCTATGCCGAACTGGTGGCCGAAGGTAAGGTGAACGCCGGGGACCCCATCGACGTATGCGTGCCCACCGGCAACTTCGGCAACATCTTGGCCGCATGGTATGCCAAGCAGATGGGCACCCCCATCGAAACGCTGCTATGCGCGAGCAACGAGAACCGCGTGCTGACCGATTTCATCGAGTCGGGCGTCTACAACATCTCCGATCGCGATTTCATCCTAACCCCCTCTCCTTCCATGGATATCCTGGTGTCCTCGAACCTTGAGCGGCAACTGTTCGAGCTGTCGGGGCGCGATGGGCGTGCTGTGCAGGGCTGGATGGCCGACCTCAACACCACCAAAACGTTCAAGGTCGACGATGCCACGTTCAGCGCCATGCAGGCCATCTTCAAGAGCGCGTCCGTTAGCAGCCAGGAATGCCTGGAGACCATCACCGATGTCTTCAAGGAGCATGGCTACCTGATGGACCCCCATACCGCGGTGGCCTATGCAGCGGCACAGCGCCTGCGCGGGCAGAATCCGCTTCTGGTGGCAAGCACTGCGCACTGGGCGAAGTTCGGCGACAATGTCTACCGCGCACTGCACCACATCGCACCAGGTGCACCCCTGCCCGAAGAGGTGGCCGCATTGACCGGCTGTCAGCTCAATCAACTCATCGCAAAGGAAACAGGCACGTGGGGCATCCCCAAACGCTTGGCAGAACTTGATACTATGGCAGTGCGCTTCACAGAGGTCATCGACGGTGATCGGTGTGCTATCGAAGAGGCCGTTACCGCGTTCCTAGCACGATAAGCCATACGGATGAAGGAGCAGAGGACCATGGCAAGCAAACTGGAGAAGCTGGTGCCAAGCACGCGTCTTTCCATAACCAACCCGAAATCAGAATCCAATTCGGTCTTCGGTAAGGGCATCGCCGATCTTTGCACGGGCGTGCGCGAGCATGGCTCGCTCAACGCCGCCGCGAAGCACATGGGCATGGCCTATAGCAAGGCATGGCGTATCATCAAGGACACCGAAGAGGCCCTTGGCTTCCAGCTGCTCATCCGCGATGGCGCTCACGGTAGCGAACTGACCCCCGAAGGCGTCAAGCTCTTAGACCTTTACGCTCGCATCAGCCAGGAAATCTCCCAGAAAGCGATGAAACTGTACCAAGAACTCGCCCAATGAGCGCGTTTGTGTGCCGGGTGTTTGCAAGCCATCCCTTTCTGCGCCCCCCGCTCCTGCTGCGTCCATGATCGCAGGCACCTCCATCTGGCGTTGCGCTCTTGATTCCAGATCGGGCTTGCTGCCGAACCGATACATGCAGCCATAGCAGGTTCCCATGTCGTCGAAGAGCATCGTCTTGCATACCGGGCATCGTTTCATGGCACACCTCCTTATTCTGCGGCGCTCGGATCGGGCGATCCGAGCCGTATCATGTCGCCCACATGGAGCCACTCGCCTTCGCGTGAGAAGCGCTCGGCCACCATGGAGGCGGCATCGTTCTTCAAGCGCTTGCGCGTGCCCACATTGCGGTGCACTTCGAGCACATCGCCATCCTTGGCGATGAATGCCACATCCAACGGATGACGCATGCCGAACGTATGGATATCGCGACAGGGCACGAGCAATCGCGTCACCTCATCAGGGTCGCGGAACAACATCCCCCGCAAACGCTGCGACATCGTGGTGGCCAACTCTAGCGGCTCTGCCGTGCCACTCACATCCATACGCCATCTTCCTGGGTTCATATCCTTCGTCAATCGTGAAGGATACGCATAACCGCGCTGATGCCGTCCGTATACGGCATCCATTCCACCATCAACCACGAACAACTCCCTTTCGTCTTCACGAAGGTGGCAACACCTTCGCATCCGCTCTCAACCTGCGACCAACCCTTGCCTTCAAGACTGG
Source organism: uncultured Eggerthellaceae bacterium (assembly GCA_949450265.1). Taxonomy (GTDB): domain Bacteria; phylum Actinomycetota; class Coriobacteriia; order Coriobacteriales; family Eggerthellaceae; genus Adlercreutzia_A. The sequence continues at coordinate 5,941 of CASTMW010000054.1, forward strand.
CTATCATCTGCTCTGCTGGATCCCCCGCACACGACGGCACATCCACGCGAACGATATCCCACCCTTCGGTGGCATACCGCACCTGCCACGCCTGGTCTTGCACCTCAGCGCGAAACCATGCGGGCGCCTCCTGCGCGATAGGAAACCCGGCCGCATCCAATGCCTCCTCTTCGGTGCTGCCCTGCTTCAACTGCTCCCAGACCACATCTCCATCGCCTGCGCTCGCGCCTGCCTCGCTCTCGGCTGCATCCGAGAGCACACAGGCGAAGGCGAGCGCTACGCTAGCAGCCACCGCGAAGGCCCACGCCAAACACATCCGCCTTCGCGCGATCCCGTGCCCAGACGCCTCTCTTCCTTGGGGCTTATCGCCCATAGCGAACCTCCTTCCGACCGTGCTGCCGATCATCCGGTACCACCATCCACTCCATCGGTGGCCACCACGATCTGCGCAGTATGCGTGAGCGAGGGCAGCGGCACCCCGAAGATTTCGCTGCGCGTTCTCAGGCCGAAGAGCGTGGGGGCGTATTCAAGGGTCCCAGTGACCGTTGCCATCGCATCGGCACCCACCTCGTAGGAAACGGTGGTCATGGTGGTATCACCTTGCGCCATTTCCACCTGGCAGACCACCTGTTCCATAGCCGTATGGAAGTCCATGCTCGTCGGTGGTGCCACCGCCCAGATGCGCACCGCATTGCGAAAGGAACGGTCGAACTCCGCGCACTGAGAGAAGAAGGCCAGCGCATTGAACGCAATGACAGCGATGACGATGACAGCGGGGAGCACCACGCAAAGCTCTACGGTCATCTGCCCACGGCGATCGCACAGCTTCCCTATTGCCATGATCGGTCCCCTATCGTCGATGCGGCCGCTTGGGCCACCCCATCGATAGCGCTGTTCACGAACGCCTGCGCTCCCTCTTGCACCGTCGAGGGGATGGCCAAGGTGATGGGGACGTCCATATCCCCCACTGGCATGCTGATCTGCACGGAGTTCGGCACTCCCGCGTCCGACCCCAGCGCCGAACGGATGCCCGCCGCCAACCCCGAGAAGAGGTCTGTGCTGCCTGACGAAGCGGAGAGTGCCGCCTCTTTCACCTGCAAGTACCTTACCGATAGCTCCGAGCTGTCTGCCCCTGCCACATAGGCCGTGTTCACCAAGACCGGGCGCAACTTGAACAGGGCAGGCGGTTCAAGGCCCAGGCCCTCTATCAAGCCGTTCAGGGCGCCCGCCGCCCAACTGCCCAGCCCACTGGCCGTGGCGGCATCCACGCTACCGACGCCTTCGCGCACCGTATCCACGATGCTCTGCTGGCCGCTGCCCCATGCCCGCACGAAGCTGGTCCACAGGTCGCCCACCGTGCGCGCGGCAGCATCCGACCCGGGGATCGCGCCGCTCAAGCCATCCAGGACCTTGTCCATGATCGTGGTATCGGGCGCATCCTCGTCGATCTGCAGCGAGGCACCGGCAACGGCTGCTCGTGTGCCCAAGGTGGCACCGCCGCCAACGAAGCTGCTCTCGAACCCGGTGGATGCATCGTTTTGAGCCGCGTTCACCACCAAGGCGATGGCCCCCGCCGATCCTGGCGGGTCCGCATGGATGCGCTTGCTGCCCGCGCCGCCCGAGAGTACATCCCCGATATCCTGGAAGATGGAACCCACCGACCCTTCCACCTCTTCCTTCACCGGTTCCAGCTCGTCCATCGCCTGGTTGTAGCGCTCGTTCGCCTCGCGCACGATGTTGTAGTGGTATTCGAATCCGTTTGAGATGGCTGTGGAAGCCGAAGCCACGTTGCCGAACGTGGAGGCGGTGAGCTCGCAGTACGGGCATACCGTGTAGCCGCCGCCTTCCAACTGGCTGACCGACCCAAGGCTGCCCGCGCCCGCCGCCCCGGGGCACCCATCCCATGCGTGCATCATCATGGTGTCGCCATCCTGCGTGACCGGGAACAGCGCGGCGGTGTAGAGCGGTGTTGCCCGCATCTCGTCAAGGTTGCGGAATAGCTGAGGGAACGTGCACTGCTCGCCTGCCGATGCCACCGCCGCCGTCATGTCGTCGAACGCTTGCTTGTAGAAGTAGCCGCGCAGCACCGAATCGGCACGATCCTCCATACTGAGGCTGCTATCCATGAAGGCGTTCTCTTCGATGTAACGGCTCCGATAATAGGCATGCGCCCGTTCCAGCGCCGCCTTGAACGACCACGCGTCGATACTGCTGTAATACTGGTTCGAAGTGCCGCCAGCCATGTACGCCAGGCTTCCCGCTCGCTCGTACATGCAATAGCCCGGGTTGTTGCCGCAGTCAGCCATGTACGCTTCGGTCTTGCTCTCGTTGGCCTTCTGCGCCAGCTCTTCCGCACGTGCCGCAGCCGAACGGATGCCCGGGGCCTCTTCCTCCACCGTATCCACCAGCGCACCCAGCCCATCCGAGGACACATCGATGGGCTGACCGGCCATGGGCACCAGCAGCGTTACAGCATGGTACTGGGAAGCCATACCCTCAAGGTCGTTGCGCGAGGCAACATTCGCTGCCTTCACCGCCGCAATGAACGGCAGGGCTTGCTGCAACACGTTCAGCGCATCCGCCATACGCTCGGCAGCCGTATCGCGCGCGTTCGCTATCCGGCGACCACAGGCGATCAGGCGCTCAGACACCGCTGCCGCAGGCGGGATGCACGCCGCCACGACGCCCACCGCCATCACCACCGTGGTGGTCAGCGTCATGGTGAAGAGCCCGGCATCGCAGCCGTTCGCGATGCTCATGTACCGCGACACCTCGATCTGCGCCGCCATGGCCGACGCGTCGGCTACCTCTTGGATATCAGCCGATGCCGACGATACGCGATACAGCTGGCCCGCGCTGAATATCAGTGCCAACGCCAGGAAGATGCTCACCGCCATGCTGACCGTGGTCAGGCCCATCTCGTCGCGGAACAGGTCCCGTGTTCGTCTCATACCCATTGTCGTATCCAATCGTCTGGGCTGACCTGCCCGTCCACCCAATCGGGCTGCGTGGCAGACGTTGCCTCCACCTCGATCACCACATTGCCCCGCTCGTTGCACAGTCCCAGAAGCCCCAAGGTGCAATCGATGAGCGGCAACGGCTTCGCCTCGGTCGTTATGCGCACCGTGACGGTGCGGGCGACCTCATCACCTTCAAGCTGCACATCCCAGGTGCATCCTGTGGAATGCACGTGGAAGATATCGGCCTGCGGCACCGCCGATAAGCGGCGCATCACATAGTCGTGACAGTGCTGGGCATCGCTGTCGGAAGCCGTGGTGAGCAAGCGACACCCTTCTGCCGCCGCACCCGCCATGACCACGCGGTCGTACAGCACTATCCCCGGTTGCAGCAACAGCAGCACGAGCACCATCAGCACCGGCAGAGCGAACGCGGCCTCGATGGTGGCTTGTCCGCGCTGGCCCTTCTTAAAAGCAGAAGACATCGACCACACCGCCTCCGGCTCCTTGCACGTTATGGGACGCCGCCATCACCGCGTGCCGCACGAACAGGCCATCCCCGACCGCATGGGCCAGCACCCCCAGCGCCACCACCACGCAGAGCAGCGCCCCTAGCACCACGGCGTACTCCACCGTGGATTGACCGCGCGCATCCCTTACAAGCCGTTGATGCCATCCGATATGGCAAGCCACAGCTCTTCCAGCTTCGGGCGGAACACCGTGATGGCCAAAATGGCGATGACCACCAGCACGCCTACCAAGATGGCGTACTCCGTCGTTCCCTGCCCTCGTTCGTTCGCGATCTTCGCCCGCATGCGACATACCGCAGCCGTAGTGGCATCGCTTGCCCCCGCGAACCGCTCGCGCATGCGCATGGCCTCTCGTTCCACCAGTTCCTTCAATGCGACCATGATCGTGCTCCTTTCTCATACGATCCCGCCCCCCACCATCTCAAGCAGCACCGGACCCATCACCAATATCAGCATGGCGGGCAGTATCAAGGTGCCGGTCGGGATCATCATCTTCACAGGGGCTTTCGCCACCTGCTCTTGCCTTCGCGTGCGATAGGCGACGCGGCTCTCGCGCGCGACGTCCTCCAAGCCTTCCACCATGGATGTGCCGAAGCGGATGGATCGGATGATGGATTCCATGACACGCGCGAAGATAGCGGAGTCATAGGATGCGGCCAGCTGCCGCAGCGCCTCGTCGCGACGTTC
>CASTMW010000055.1 GCA_949450265.1 uncultured Eggerthellaceae bacterium
GGTCGCACATCATCTGCGGCAATGCTTGCAGCGCTCTGCTGCTTCCCGTACAATAGCGAATCGCTTCGCGTTCGCGCGATGCTCTGCTTCGGGCCCTTAGCTCAATGGTGGAGCAGAGGACTCATAATCCTTTGGTTGCAGGTTCGAATCCTGCAGGGCCCACCATCCTTCCCCATTCCTATGATGTCTGAGCCCACGATGCGCTGGATCGGCGATGGTGGCACGATAGCATTGTTGGCTGCTGGTTCATGCGACATGCCTTGATAGCCGCATACACCGCATATATTTGCTTGATGGTCGCTCATATCTCATATATAGGAAGAACGCTCCGAGGTTCGCCCGGAGCGTTCTTACAGGAAGCGAATATGGCAGGCCCTACATCTTCTCGGGAGCGGAAACGCCCAGCAGCCCCAGCGTCAGCGCCAGCATGATGCGGGTGGCATCGCACAGCGCCACACGCGCCGTGCTCAGAGCCGCGTCATCGGTGAGCACCTTGCATTCGGTGTAGAAGCCATGGAACAGCGATGCCAGGTCCTGCGCATAATGTGTCAGGCGGAACGGCTCGCGGTCGCGCGCTGCCAGCGCGATCAGATTGCCGAAATCGGCCATTTTACGCATCAGCGCCAGCTCGGTGGGATGCGTGAGCGCAGACAGATCGCACCCTTCCGGCGCCACCGCACACGCCAGCTCGGCGATGCTCTTACCCTCAGAGGCACCTTCACCATGCTCGGCGTCGTAGGCGCGGCGGATGATCGAGCAGATGCGCGCATGGGCGTACTGCACGTAATAGACCGGGTTCGACGAATCCTTCTTCTTGGCCTGTTCGATGTCGAAGTCGATGGGCTGATCGCTCGAACGGCTCAGCATCAGGTAGCGCGTGGCGTCCACGCCCACCTCGTCGATCAACTCTTCCAGCGTGACCATCTCACCGGTGCGCTTGGACATGCGCACCGCTTCCCCATCGCGGAACAGGTTCACCAACTGCCCGAGCACGATCTCCAGATCGCCCGGCCAGCCCCATGCTTCCAGCATGCATTCGCAGCGCTTCACGTACCCATGGTGGTCGGCGCCCCAAATGTTGATGAGGTGGTCGAAGCCGCGCATCTTCTTGTCATAATGATAGGCCACATCGCTCATGAAGTAGGTCATCTCGCCGTTGGCCTTGATCATGACGCGGTCCTTCTCGTCGCCGAGCGCCGACGAGCGGAACCAGATGGCGCCATCCTCTTCCTTCACGTAGCCCTTGTCCTCCATGGCCTTGAGGCTGCGGCTGACCGGGCTTTCGCCCGTCTCGTCCTCCACATAGAGGCTGCGCTCGGAGAACCACCGATCCAAGGTGGTGCCAAGGCGCCCGAGCACCTCGTGCTGCAGATCGAGCATCTCCTGATAGGCGATCTCACGGAACGCTTCCATGCGCTCTTGATCGGTCATGCTCTCGTACTTGTTGCCTTCACGGTCGATGATGCCCTGCGCGATGTCGGCCACATAGCTGCCACCGTAGCACTGCTCGGGCATCTCCACATCGTGGCCGAGCAGCTGCATGTAGCGCACCGCCACCGAGTTGCCGAACACGTCCATCTGGGTGCCGTGATCGTTCACGTAGAACTCTTCGTACACGTCGTAGCCCGCATGGCGCATCACGCGCGCCATGGCATCTCCCAGCGCTCCCCAGCGGCCATGGCCTACATGCAATGGACCGGTCGGATTGGCCGACACGTATTCCAGGTTGATGTTGCGCTGGCCTTCAGGGATGGTGCCGCGCCCGTAGTCTTCGCCCTGTTCGCGCACCGTGCGCACCACACCTTGCAGCACCGCATCGGCCAGGCGGACGTTGATGAAGCCAGGACCAGCTATCTCAACATCACGGATCATGTCGTTTTCCGGCAGATGATCCACGATAGCCTGTGCCACCTCGCGCGGGCTCTTATGCGCCAGCTTGGCGGTGCGCATGGCCACCGTGGACGCCCAGTCGCCATTCGCTTCATCGCGCGGACGCTCGAGCGAAGGCTCCGGCGTTGGCGCACCTTCGTCCAACTGGAAGGATCCGTCGGCGAGAGCGGCCTTGATGGCTTCATTGAAGATCTGTTCGAGTTGATCCTTGATATCCATGGCTCACCTTACATTCTTACATGTCCAGTAGTAATCGACCATTGTACAGGCATCACCGACCGTTGTCGTGGACAATGTGTGTATTCATGCTGAAGCTGCGCGCCAGGCATCCACCAACTCCTTGGCTGCGACATGCGGATCGTCGGCCGCGCAGACCGCCGACACCACGAAGAAGCCGTTAGCACCGGTGGCCTTCAAGGGCGCGATATCGGCCAGCTTCACACCGCCGCCCACCACGATGGGCACCGGACTGACGCGAGCCAAGGCCGCGATGTCAGCCAAGCTCTTGGTGATGATGTTGCCCGCGCTGTCCAGCCCGCAGTCGCGCTTGGTCTGCGTCTCATGCAGCGGACCCACCCCCAGATAATCGACAAGGTCTGTGGGCATATCCCGCACATAGGCGAGCATCTCGTCGGTACGCGCGGAAAGCCCGACGATACCATCGGGGCCGAGTAGCGCACGGCATGCCTCGGGCGGGATATCGCTTTGGCCCACGTGCACCCCGTCGACCGCGATGCCCTGCTGACGGGCCGCCAGCGCCACGTCCAACCGGTCATCCACCAGAAGCGCCACCTGCCCGGTGCGCTCGGCATCGGCGATGGCCTGCGCTACCGCCGCTGTACACGCCAGAAGCTCGCGAGCACTGCATTCCTTCGAGCGGACCTGCACGCAGGTGAACCCGGCAGAAAGCGCCTGCGCCACCACCTCGCCCACTGGACGACCGCACGTGTTCTCCGGCCCGATCACCAGATAGGCGGACACGTCGACCTTCTTAGGCATGCGCATCGCCTCCCAAGATGCCCTGCACCTTCGCCACTTTGCTGTGCATGGTGTCGGTGAAGCCAGGACGCAGGTCCGCCTTCAAGACGACCTCCGTGCGGATGCCCTTCTCGGCAAGCGCGAACGTGGCGTCCTTCACCACCGCCATCACCTCGTCCCATTCGCCCTCTATCTCGGTGAACATGGAACCCAGCCGATACGGCAACCCGCTCTCGCGGATGATACGCACCGCTTGGGACACTTCATCGGCCAGCTCATCGCCCACTCCGAAAGGCGCTATGGCCACCGCCACCAGAACATTCATCTCACACCTCTTCCAACGCGAGCGGGCCTTCGGCGATATCCGACGGTATGGCTGCTGCCATCTCGTCGATGAACGACATCTTGAAACTGGCAGGAAGCGTGGTGCGGGCCGCCGCGCGCGTGCCTGCGACGTTATAGAGCATGACCGCTGCCACCGCCGCTGTGAAAGGGTCGGCACAGGCGGCATAGACGGCCGTCACCCCGCCGAGCGAGCATCCGAAGCCGGTGACCTTCTCCATGAGGGCCGAGCCGCCCTGACAACGCGCCACCAACTGGCCATCGGTCACCAGGTCGCACACGCCCGATACGGCCACCGCTCCCCCGGTCCACCGCGCGAGCGCCACCGCTGCGGCCCGAGCCGTTTCCACCTCGTCCACCGAATCCACACCGAGCGGCCCGGTGCCTGCATCGCCACCAAGCTCCCACAAGGTAGCAAGCGCGATGATCTCCGACGCATTGCCGCGAATGATGGTGGGCCTGTCGTCCTTCAAGCCAGCGAGCAAGCGCGATCGCAGCGCCCCGATGCCGATGCCCACCGGGTCGACCACCCACGGCTTGCCTGCGCAACACGCTGCGGAGGCCGCCGCCGGGATGGTCTGCTCGTAGATGGGCATCAGCGTTCCCATGTTTAGATAGAGCGCGCCACCGATGTCCACCAGACATTCCGCCTCGTCGGGCAGATACACCATGGCAGCCGACCCTCCGGCCGCCAGTTGGGCATTCGCGACGAAGTCCATCGTAACGCCGTTGGTCACCGAACCCGCCAGCGGCTTTTCTACCCGCACACGTTCGGCCGCTTGCGCGATCTGCGATCTGAGAGCAGCAACATCCATGGACGACCCCCTTCTTGCTCTTCTGATACAAAGATTCTACCCATGAGGGGTACGCGATGCGCCGGGAAGGCACCGAGCGCCGGGGACCGACCCGAAGCAGAGCTGCTCCGGCATCTGCAACGTATGGAGATGCAGGGATGATGCAAAGAAGTTGGAGCGGGTGACGGGAATCGAACCCGCGTCAGGAGCTTGGAAGGCTCCGGTTCTACCATTGAACTACACCCGCAGCGGAAGAGATTATATACCAGCCTCCATGATTCTGCGACAGCGGATCCGATTCTTATGTCCGAATATGGCTGGATCGAACGCAAGAGCATCCTATAATCATGGCGAGGAAGGCGATACTGCCCTGCGATACAAGGAAAAGGAAGGCCATGTACTGCTACAGCGAATACGACTCCCCTGTTGGGATGCTCACCATTGCAAGCGATGGCAAGGCAATATGCGGCCTTTGGCTGGAAGGACAGAAATACCACGGGGGTACCGTGCCCGAACCCATGATGCGCGACGACGATGCACCCGGCTTCAAAGAACTACGCACGTGGCTTGATGAGTATTTCGCAGGTAAGGATCCCTCCATCAGCAGCGTGCCCTTAGCACCCATCGGCAGCGATTTCAGACAAGCTGTCTGGCAAAAGCTCATGGCGATCCCCTACGGACAGGTGCGCACCTATGGCGACATCGCCGCCGAGCTGAAGGCCGAGCGCGGCAAGGCATCGGCGCTCGCCGTGGGAGGAGCCGTAGGGCACAACCCTCTATCCATCATCATCCCCTGCCACCGTGTTGTGGGCGCCGACGGAAGCCTGACCGGGTACGCGGGCGGCCTTTCGCGAAAGATATGGCTGCTGGAACATGAGGGCGTGGACATGAAGGGCCTGTATGCCCCTGCGCACGGGACCGCGCTGTAGTCGCTATACTGTGCATCAAAAGCAACGTGTGCAGGCCAAAGTCAGAAAAGATCTTAGACCGAGGAAAGAAGGTGGAGCATGGGTTCGTACGAGAACGAGATGCGCCTCATATCCGAAGGCAAGGCGCAGCGAGGCTACACGGCGCTCAAGTACTTCGAGGAGCTGGACAACAGCTTCGATGACGAGATGTCGCACCTGAGCCATAGACCCGATTACTCGAAGACCCTCTTCGCACCCGAGAACGACGACATATACCGCGAGTTCTGCGCGTTCGTGGATCTTCCTGAACCGCGCCGCTACGACGCCATCGAAGACCCGATCTCGGTCGAAGGCTATACGGCAGATGATGTGTGCAAGACGATGCTCTTGGGCAACAAGCGGCTCCTTTTCGTGGATGCGGGCGCGGTATACGGTATGCTCGTGCGCCTGCGCACAGCGCCCGAAATAGCCAAGAAGGTGCTGGATTTCACGCCGACCTGCTATCAGTGCGGCACCGGCGGAGGCAAATGAGGCCGAACCGTCGCGATTCCTGACCCGCGCAGGAGCGCTCCGCTACAATGAGCGCATACGATCGCGACCACAAGGAGAACCATGGACACCTGCGAGCTCCGCTACCTGGAACTGCTCTCCGAGACCTTTCCCACCATCGCCGATGCCTCGGCCGAGATCATCAATCTGAATGCCGTGCTGAACATGCCGAAAGGCACCGAGCTGTTCGCCTCTGACATCCACGGCGAACATGAAGCGTTCTCGCACCTGCTGCGCAACGGATCAGGGTCGGTGCGCCTGAAGATCGACGATGCCTTTGGCGAGAGCCTGACGCCACACGAGAAACACCAGCTGGCAACGTTGATCTACTACCCTGCCGAGAAGATGGAGCTGCTGCTGACCGAGGTAGACGACGAGGCCGCATGGCTCACCACCACCATCGAGCGCCTGATCGCCGTTGCCAAGCAGGCATCAGGCAAGTACACGCGCTCGAAGGTGCGCAAGGCACTGCCACCCGAGTTCGCCTACGCCATCGAAGAGCTGATGACCGAGAACAACCATGCGGTGGACCGCACGGCATACCACCGCGCCATCATCGGTGCTGCTATCCGTGCTGAGCGCGGGCGCGCCTTCGCCAGTGCGCTCTGTCGTCTGATACAGCGTTTCGCCGTGGACCATCTGCATATCGTCGGTGACATCTACGACCGCGGGCCCGCGCCCGACGCCATCATGGACACGCTCTCGAACTACCACTGCCTGGATATCCAATGGGGCAACCACGACATTGTTTGGATGGGCGCCGCGCTCGGACAGTGGGGCTGCATCGCGCATGTGGTGCGCAACTGCGCTCGCTACGGCAACCTGTCCATCTTGGAGGACGCCTATGGCATCAACATCCTGCCGTTGGCCTCCTTCGCCACCAGCGCCTATCAGGACGACCCCTGTGTGGCATTCGGCCTAAAAGGCGATCCCGATCTCTCCGAGCGCCAGCGCGAGGTGAGCATCAAGATACAGAAGGCCATGGCCATCATCCAATTCAAGGTGGAAGGGCAGCTGATCGATGCGCATCCGTGGTTCGGCCTGAACGATCGCAAGCTGCTCCATCGGATCGACCATACGCGCGGCACGGTAGAGGTGAACGACATCGAATATGACCTGACCGACACGGTGTTCCCCACGGTGGATCCAGCTGATCCGTATCGCCTGACGCCCGAGGAAGCATCGGTCATGGAGCGCCTTGAGCAGTCGTTCCTTGCCAGCGAGAAGCTACAACGACACATGAAGCTATTCCTGGAATGCGGCAGCCTCTACAAGGTGTCGAACGGCAATCTGCTCTTCCATGCCGCGGTGCCGCTCAATGCCGATGGCTCCCTTATGGAAGCGAACGTCTTCGGCACGACCTACCGAGGGCGCGAGCTCGACGACGTGCTGGAAGACCATGTGCGTGCCGCATTCTTCAGCCCCGACGAGAACGAACGCCTGCGCTGCCGCGACCTGCTGTGGTGGCTGTGGCTCAGCCCCACCTCGCCGCTGTTCGCGAAGAGCAAGATGGCCACGTTCGAGCTGTACCTCATCGCCGACAAAGCGGCGCGCAAAGAGGTGAAGAACCCCTTCTACACCCTGCTGGACGATCCTGACGCCATGGCCGTCATCTTTCAGGATTTCGACATGGACCCGGCAACCTCGCGCATTATCTGCGGCCACGTGCCTGTCAAAGCGAAGGACGGCGAGGACCCCATCAAATGCGGTGGGCGCGTGCTGACCATCGACGGCGGCTTCTCGCGCGCCTACCAGCCGACCACAGGCATCGCGGGCTACACGCTCATCTCCAACTCTTACGGGTTCGTGCTGGCCGCCCACGAACCGCTGGAATCCGCGGCTGCGGCGGTGCGTGACGAGGTGGACATCCATTCGTCGCGGCGCGTGGTGGAGCAGGTGGAAGAGCGCACACTGGTGGCCGATACTGATACCGGCACGCGCTTACGCCAGCGTGCTGATGATCTGGAGCGACTGGTGGAAGCCTATCGCCAGGGGCTGATCCCTGAAGGGAAGGGTCGCTAGGCGCAGCATCCTCTCCTTTTTGTGGCGCGTTCGTATTCGCAAGCGGTCCATGTTGCCTTGAGCACTAAACGAGTTCGGCGCAGCTCTCGACTCATAGGCGCTGGATACGAGAAGAGCCGCATAAGGCGGCCCTTCGATAAGCTATGGTCGGGACGACAGGATTCGAACCTGCGACATCCTGCTCCCAAAGCAGGCGCGCTACCAGACTGCGCCACGTCCCGTGAAGCGTTTTGCATTCTAGCACACGAGGATTCTCGGTGCGAAGGACAATGCGCTGCGATAGGCAGCTGACTACAGAACGTATTCGAACAGGTCCAGCTCCACCGTGCCCAGATCGTCGTAGAAGACCGGCCACGCACCGTGATTGATGAACCCGAGTCCCTCGTAGAGGCCGTGCGAGCGCACGTTGTCCACGAACGTGTCCAGCTGTAGCGACCGCATGCCCTCAGCGCGAGCTGCCTCGATGGCGGATGCGAACAGTCGCTTGGCGAAACCGCGGCCGTGGTAGGCCGGACGCGTTGCCACTGCATGCACGATGCCGATATCGTCGAGCGGCGCATCGATGCGCCAGGGCGCTCGCTCGTACCCCGGTGCCCGTGTATGGTCGATGACCAGCGCACAGGCGATGCAGCCATCATCAGCGATGCCGATGGTCATGTACCCGCGTTCGACAGATTCGCGCAAGAATGCGTTGCTGGGATGCTCGTCGTGCTTCCAGAGGATGTCGAAATCGGTGCCCTGCATCTCGTCGATCATGTTCGCGTAGAAATCCATCACGGCATCCAGATCGTCCATGGTCGCCTTGCGCACGGTCAACTCGCTCATGCTGTCACCTTCGCTTCATCCTGTTCTTGGTTCGATGGGAATATGGTGCGCCTGACAGGACTCGAACCTGCAACCGTCGGATTAGAAGTCCGATGCTCTATCCGTTGAGCCACAGGCGCACGCTCATGCGCAGCAGATCACTGCATAAGCAGATTATATACCTCTTCGAGACTCTTCTTGAGCTCGCACAGCGCGCATCCGCGATGGGATATCGCCGACTTCTCTTCTTGCGGCACCTCGGCGAACGAGATGTCACCGCCGAACCGGTCCGGAAAGAACAGCGGATCGTATCCGAAGCCGCCTGCGCCGTGGGCCTCATGACCGATGCGACCCTCCACGGAGCCGGTCGCGCACACCTCAGCACCATCTTCGCCGATGAACACCAGCGTGCATACGAAGCGGGCGGTACGCTGATCGCCGGATACCTCAGCCAGTTCGCGCAGCAGCAGCTCATTGTTGGCAGCATCATCGGCATCCTCGCCCGCAAAACGAGCCGACCGCACACCCGGCGCGCCACCAAGCGCGTCTACCTCCAACCCGGAATCGTCCGCCAGCACCGCCATGCCGCCCGATGCCTCATGGGCCGCCTGCGCTTTGATGCGCGCGTTCCCAAGGAACGAATCGGCATCTTCAACAGGGTCGGAGGCTACTCCCGCTTCTCGCAGCGTGACGAACTCCCAGTCTGGCAGGTCGAGCGCATTGCGGATCTCATCGGCCTTGTGGGCATTGTTGGTGGCCAGCAGCACCTTCATCATGCGGTCCCTTCGTACGCAGGCAGTTCAAGGTGGCAGACCCTCTCCATGGGATGGCCCAGCACCAAGCTCCCGAACCTTTTGAAATCCTCCACATCGTCACCGGTCGTGTAGAAGCAGCGCACGCTTTCCTGCGCCGCATCCGCCAAGGCGTGGCGACGGTGCAATATCTGATAGGCATCGCGGGCGGCTTCCTCTGCCGACGACACTAGCGTCACCTCTGGGCCCATGGCATCTGCGATCAGGTGACGGATAACCGGATAGTGCGTGCAACCCAGCACCAGCGTGTCCAACGGCAGCGCACGCAGCGGTGCGAGCGCCGAGCGCACCAACGCCCTGTACTCACAGGCCGGGAACAACTGGGCGGCATTCGCCACGCTGCCCGCAGCAGCGCAACGCTGCAAGCCATGCTCCACCAGCTCGACGAACGGCGGCGTGGCCAGCGAGACCACTTCGATCCCCGCATCGATATGATGGATGGCCCGTTCGTAGGCGCCCGAAGACACCGTGCCGCGCGTGGCGATGACCCCGACCGCACGGCTGTGCGTCGCATGCGCCGCCGCACGCGCGCCTGGCTCCACCACGCCGATGATCGGCACGGGGAACGCGCGCTGCGCCGCCTGCAAGCCCGCAGCCGTTGCCGTGTTGCAGGCGATGATGATCAGTTTGCACCCTTGAACGACCAGCCACGAGCAGATCTGCAAGGCGAACCCGCGCACCTCTTCAAGCTGCCGGGGCCCATAGGGACACCGCGCCGAATCGCCCACGAAGATGATATCCTCGCCCGGCATCTGCTCGATCAGCTGAGCGAGCACGGTCAAGCCGCCGAATCCGGAATCGAACACCCCGATGGGGGCGCGCTGGTCGTGCGCCATGGCTACTTATGCACCACCACGACGTCACCGCGCTGGATGATCCCATAGAGCGCCTGGGCCGCGTTGTAGGGCAGGTTCACGCATCCATGCGACCCATTGGTGAGATAACGGCTGCCGC
>CASTMW010000056.1 GCA_949450265.1 uncultured Eggerthellaceae bacterium
CCTACAACCCTCCGGTTAACAGCCGGATGCTCTGCCGTTGAGCTACCGAGGAATATATGTGCCGCCGAAGCGACGGCTATCTATTATAGCCGAACGGGCTGCGCGCGCAAGAGCCATTGACCACATTCTTGCCAGACCGCGGCACACCGTTCGACGAGAAAGCTAATCCTCCAGGTAATCCTTCAGCTTGCTGGAACGGGACGGATGGCGCAACTTCGCCAGCGTTTTGCTCTCGATCTGACGGATGCGCTCGCGCGTCACGCCGAACTCGCGACCCACTTCCTCAAGCGTGCGTGGATGCCCGTCTTCCAGCCCGAATCGCAGCGCGATCACCTTGCGCTCGCGCTCGGCCAAACCATCGAGCACCTTGCCCAACTGCTCCTGCAGCATGCTGAAGCTCGCAGCATCGGGAGGCACCACCGCTGCATCATCTTCGATGAAATCACCCAGCTGCGAATCCTCTTCTTCTCCGATGGGTGTTTCCAGACTGACCGGCTCTTGCGATATCTTCTGGATCTCGCGCACGCGCTCGGCCGGAAGACCCATCTCTTCGCCGATCTCCTCCGGCGTTGGTTCGCGCCCCAAGCTCTGCAACAGCTGACGCTGGATGCGCACCAGCTTGTTGATGGTCTCCACCATATGCACAGGAATGCGGATGGTGCGCGCCTGATCGGCGATAGCGCGCGTGATGGCCTGACGGATCCACCACGTGGCGTATGTGGAGAACTTGAAACCCTTGGTGTAGTCGAACTTCTCCACCGCACGGATGAGGCCCAGATTGCCTTCCTGGATCAAGTCAAGGAACAGCATGCCGCGCCCCACATAGCGCTTCGCGATGGAAACGACCAAGCGCAGGTTCGCTTCGATCAAGGCCTGCTTCGCATCGAAGCCGACCTGTTCCACGCGCGTGAGACGACGCTTGTCGCGCCGATTGATCTCTACCCCATCAGCCTGCGCCTTCTCCAGCTCTTCGCTGGCTGCAATGCCGGCCTCTATCTTCATGGCAAGGTCGATCTCTTCGGCAGCCGTCAACAGCGGCACCTTGCCGATCTCCTTCAGATACATGCGCACCGGATCCCCGGTCAACATGGTGACCGACGCCTCAGCATTGCGCTTGCTCGTCTTGGCCTTCGAACGCGCCGACGTTACCTTGGGCAACTGCACGTCAACGGTGGCCTTCAACTCTTCTTCGGGAATGCCTTCGAGCAATTCCTCATCGGATTCGGTTTCCGCCGTATCGGCATCGGATGCGGTGATAGCATCGTCGGCAGGAGCTTCCATATCCTCCACGTCGGTGTCCTCCACGACGATGACCGTTTCTTCAAGAGCCACTGGTTCGGCCGGTGCCTTCTTCTTCGCAGCTGCTTTGGGCTTGCCGGCAGCCTTCGCTGCAGGTTCTGCCTTCTTCGCAGCTGCTTTTTTGGTAACAGGCTTTGCCGCTGAGGCGGTCTTGGTAGCCTTCGTGGCCGAGCACGCCTTCGTAGCTGAAGATGCCTTCGTTGGCGCCTTGGCAGCGTCCTTGGTCGTACTCTTGCTGGTCGACTTCCGCGCGGTGGACTTCGCCGCTTGCTTTGTGGGTTCCGTTTTCGCTTTGGATGTCTTGGTGGGGCTCTTCTTGGTCTGCGTTTTCGCCTTATCCTGGGCTTGCTTTGAGACGTTAGCCACGCGACATTCCTTTCAGATGAGCGCAAATATGCGAACAGCTAGAATACTAAAATCCTACGAAGAAATCAATGCTTTTCAGTCATCGTTTCGTCCGATGCTCCATCACAGCAGATCGACCGGGTCGATATCCAGCGCCACGTTCACGGATGCGTTGACCTTGCGACCGACGAAGACATCTCGCAGCGCCGCTGCTATATCAAGGTGCGGCTCCCCTTTCACAACGATATGCCATCGGAAGTTACCCCGCACGCGCGCGATAACGCACGGTGTTGCCGCCAGCACCTTCCAGGTCGGCCCCTGCGATGCCAAGTGATCGCGCATCTGCTTGTACAAGCGCTCCGCTTCCGCGCGCACCGCACCCTCATCCTTGCCCCACGCAAGGATGTTGGCCATGCGAACGAAGGGCGGATACCCCAAGATGCGGCGTTTCTCCAGCTCGGGCCTCAGGAACGCCTCGCGATCGTAGGCCGCCGCCGCCCGGATGGCGATCGAATCCGCTTCGTAGGTCTGGACGAACACCCGACCGGGCAGCGCCCCGCGACCCGCACGTCCCGCCACCTGTTCGATGAGGTCGAAGGTGCGCTCGGGCGCCCGGTAGTCGGGCAGATGCAGCTGGGTGTCAGCGTTTATCACCCCTACCAGTGTCACATCGTCGAAGTCGAGGCCCTTTGCGATCATCTGCGTGCCCAGCAAGACCGCGCGCGGTGCCGCAGCGAAGCTCTCCAGCAGCCGCTGATGAGCGCCTTTTGCGGCTGTGGTATCGGCATCCATGCGAACCACCGGGATCTCAGCCTCAACGCCCAATTCAGCATCAAGGAGCGCCCGCAGCTCCGCTTCCACGCGCTGAGTGCCAGCTCCGAACCGTTTCAGATAAGGGCTGTCACATTCCGGGCAGGTGGCAGGAGCCGCCACGGTATAGCCGCAATGGTGGCAGACCAGCTTATTGCCGCGTTCGTGGAACGTGAGCGAGGTCGAGCAGTTGACGCATTCGGGCACGAAGCCGCAATCACGGCACAGCAAGAAGCTGGCGAAGCCGCGTTGGTTCAACAGCAACACTGCCTTGTGCCCTGCTTCCAACTCTTCGGTCAATGCGCGCCTCAGGCGTCCCGAGAACATGGAGCGGCTGCCAGAGGCGAATTCGGCCGCCATGTCTATCACATCCACCTTCGGCAAGGGCGATCCGTTCGCACGGGTGGGCATGGACACGAAGCTCCAATCGGGGCGCGTGCGCGCACCATAGAGCGCTTCGATGGATGGGGTGGCAGAGCCCAGTACCAGCGTGCCGCCCGTCTGCCGCATCATCCAAGCCGCCACATCGCGCGAGACGTAGCGCGGGGCGCTCTCCTGCTTGTAGGTGGTCTCATGCTCTTCGTCGATGACGACGAGGCCCACGTTCTCCAGCGGCGTGAACAAGGCGCTGCGCGCGCCCACGACCACCCGAGCCTGCCCCTCACGGATCAGGTCCCACTGGTCATAGCGCTCACCCATGCTCATGCGCGAGTGCATCACCGCCACCGTATCGCCGAAACGCGAGCGGAAGCGTGCCACCGTCTGCGGCGTCAGGGATATCTCGGGCACCAGCACGATCGCCGTGCGGCCCCGCGCAAGCTCTGCCTCGATAGCGCGCAGGTACACCTCGGTCTTGCCCGACCCCGTTACCCCATCGACCACGACCACGCTGCCATCAGCACGATACTGCGCGGCCTCTATGGCATCCAACGCCTCAGCCTGGCATGCCGTGAGCGAGGCTGGACGCTGATAGGCATGCTGCACCCGAGCCGCCGGAGTGCTGCCGTCCCCGCGCATGCGACGGCGATGCTCCACGCGCACGACGTCCTTCTTCGCCAGCGCCGCCACCGCGCCCGATACCGCACCGTATTCCAGCGTCAGCTCGGCCATGCGCACATCCCCCTGCCGCACCGCCTCCATCACCGCACGCTGCTTCGCTGCGTTCTTGCGCACCTGATAGCGGTTCAGCTCAGGCCCGGCCACCACCCATCGATCGTCCACTTCCCCGATGGTCGGCTGCGTGAGCTTCCAGCCCCCGAAGCGATCGCGCACCATGCGCGGCACCCCACCAGGGGGCGTGAACAGCCGAATGCAGGCCGAAAGCGGCGCCACGTAGCGCTCTGCTAAGAAGACCGCGCAGCGAGCGCCCATCTCATTGAAGTATGGCTTGGAGAGCACCTGTTCGATGGGCTTGAGCGCCCGATCGCTTCGGGCTTCATCTTCCAGACCCATGACGAACCCGACCGCCTTGCGGCCGCCGAACGGCACCTGCACCGCGCACCCTATCCGCACCTGTTCAGCAAGCTGTGGCGGAACCTCATAGGTATAGGGAGCGTCGAGCGCTTGCGTGGGAATGTCTAGGACGACCTGAGCCGATCGCACAACCTGCTCCGAACGGGCATCACACGAGGCCGCACGCAGTGCGCAACGCCTCAGCCTTATCGGTGGCCTCCCATGTGAATTCAGGAAGCTCGCGACCGAAATGCCCGTACGCGGCCGTCTTGCGATAGATGGGACGACGCAAGTCCAGCGCGTCGATGATGGCGCCCGGGCGCAGGTCGAACACATCCTTCACGGCGTGCTCGATATCGGCCACAGGAACATGGTTCGTGCCGAACGTGTCCACCATGATGGAGACCGGCTGCGCCACGCCGATGGCGTAGGCTATCTGTACCTCGCACCGGTCCGCCAAGCCCGCTGCCACCACATTCTTCGCCACCCAACGGGCCGCATAAGCAGCGCTGCGGTCCACCTTCGTGCAGTCCTTACCACTGAAGGCGCCGCCGCCATGACGCCCCATGCCACCATAGGTATCAACGATGATCTTACGCCCCGTCAGGCCCGCATCGCCCATAGGGCCGCCGATGACGAAGCGACCAGTGGGATTCACGAATATCTCCGCATCGGCAGCAAGTTCGATACCCTCTTCCTCGAAGACGGGATTCACCACATTGTCGATGATAGCCTCGCGAATGGTGTCGGCATCCACCTCTTCAGAATGCTGGGTGCTGACCACCACCTTCTCCACGTGCACCGGCTTGCCGTCCTCGTAGCGCACCGACACCTGTGTCTTGCCGTCAGGCCGCAGGAAATCCAGCGTGCCCCGCTTGCGCACATCGGTCAGGCGCTCGGCCAAACGGTGGGCAAGGTAGATGGGAAGCGGCATGAGGGTAGGCGTTTCGTTGACAGCATAGCCGAACACCATGCCTTGATCCCCCGCACCGATGAGCTCATAGGGATCAGCCGAGCTGCCCATACCTTTCTGCACCTCGAAGGATTCGTCCACGCCCTGCGCGATATCGGGCGATTGCCCATGGATGGAGTTCATCACGCCGCAGGTGCTGGCGTCGAACCCGTACTTCGCCCGGTTGTAACCGATGTCGTCCACCACTTCGCGCACGATGCTGGGCACGTCCACATACGCCTGCGTGCGTATCTCCCCAGTGACCATGATGGTGCCCGTGGTGGCAAGCGTCTCGCAAGCGCAGCGCACCTGGTTCACGTCGGCAGGGTGTCCATCAGGCGCCACGTACCCGGCCTTCTGCAGCTCGATCTCCTTGCTCAAGATGGCATCCAAGATGGCATCGCTGATCTGGTCGCACAGCTTGTCGGGATGCCCCTCTGTTACCGATTCGGATGTGAACACGTACGAATTCGCCACGTCGGCCATCGTTCCTCCTTCATCGCTGTTGGCATTACCACCTTGCGACCGAAGCCGCAGGTTGGTGCCGAGGTCTTAAGGCCAACCCCCTCGCTCGGCTCTTGATAATGGATCACAGACGCATGGCCTGCGGCATTTCTTCGATGTGAAAAAGCGGCAGGCGCCCTGATGCGCCCGCCGCTGACACTGTGGTGGAGCATAGGGGGATCGAACCCCTGACCTCATGGCTGCCAGCCATGCGCTCTCCCAGCTGAGCTAATGCCCCGAAAAATGCGTTGCTTACTATACCACACTCCGAAGATTTGCCAATACCTTATCTTCGGCATGACCGGTCAACACGAGCACCAGCGCCCGCGACGGCGGATAAGCAGCCCCATCGCAGAACTGCTGCTCGAAGACCACGCTACCCTACGCCTGCTCGATCTGCTCGATGATAGGAGCCAGCGCGCCTTCCACATCGTATTGCTCGATGGCACCCGTATCCACGAGGGCAGCGAAGCGCGGATCCATCGGCAAGGTGGCCACTGCGGGAATGCCATACTTCTCCGCCACCTGCGCCCCTTGAGGCTCACCGAAGATATGATGGCGCTTATCGCATTCATCGCACTTGAAATACGCCATGTTCTCCACAAGGCCGATCACGGGCACGTTCAGATTATGCGCAAGGTTCACCGCCTTGCCCACGATGGCGCCCACCAGTTCCTGCGGCGCCGACACCGTGACGATCCCGTCGATGGGCAGCATCTGGAAGATGGTCAGGAATACATCGGAAGTGCCCGGCGGCATGTCGATCAGCATGATGTCGACATCACCCCAATTCACCTCTTGCCAGAACTGCATCAAAGCATTCGTGATGACCGGTCCACGCCACGCAACGGGCGTATCCTCGCCGGGTAAGAGCAGGTTCACCGACATCACCTCGATACCAGAGGGCGTGGTGACCGGATTCATGCCATCCTCATCGACCACCGGACGCGCCACCGCACCGAACGCCTTCGGGATCGAAGGGCCGGTCACATCGGCATCCAGGATGGCAACGCGCTTGCCCTGCTTCGCGAATTCGCTGGCCAGCAGGCTGGTGACCAGCGATTTACCAACGCCACCCTTGCCCGACACCACGGCGATGACCTTCTTGATATCGGAGCGATCGTTGGGCGTCGGCTTGCGCGGAGCTTCGTCGCTGCGCGCGCCGCATCCCGCTACCCCACAGCTCGAACAGGAGCCGCCGCAATCCTCCGGGGCGCCTTCGGGCTTCTTCTCGTCCATCTTGTTCCTTCCTTCAAAAAGAAGCGGCCCGCCTGAGCCGCTTCACTTCTTCTCTCTTCGTGCGATGCGCTATTTCTCAGATGCGTAGAACATTGCGTCCTCGAACAGGTCGTGCACCGACTTACCGTCTGCGAAAGGCAGTTCCAAGAACTCGGCGATGGTGGGGACCAGATCGCTCACGTCCACGTAGTGACCCTTATCGTTCTTCTGGGAGCAATCCTGAACGCGCCAATAGCGATCGTTCACATCGGTCAAGTAGTAGCATTTGCCATTCACATCCATATAGATGGCATGGTTGGCATGCAGGTATGGCTGGAGCTCGTCATAGGATATCTCCAATACCTCGCTTGATTTGACTCCCATGTTCAACCCTTTCATCCGACGACCTTATGCGTACTATCTTAGCAAGTTTGCCTGCACCGTGCGCCACGACTTTAGATATTTCTCCGAGCGATCCTGGGGCCTGCGCATGCGCTGGTTGTATACTGGAGAGCATCTGACGGACCGCACATTGAGGATTGCCATGCCCACCACAATCGACCCTGTGTTCACCCCTGATGTGCTCGCAGCACCCGAGCTCTTAGCGCAAGCGTTCGACTTCGACGCCCTGCAAATGGCCTCCACGCATCTAACCGGGAAGCTGGACGAGCATCCGAAGACGGCTGCCATGATCCTTGCGGGCGGCACCGGCGAGCGCTTCGGGCGCGAAGGCGGCAAGCAACTGGTCGAGATAGCTGGCAAGCCCATCTTGACCTGGTCGGCGGAAGCCTTCGATGCCGTGGGTGACATCGGACTCATCGTGATTGTCTGCCCCGAGGACCGCATCGACGAATACCTCAAGCGCGCCGTGGACCCCTTCCCTTTCGTGACCCCCATCGTGATGGCGCCAGCGGGCCAGATTCGCCAAGAATCGGCGTTCCGGGGCCTTGAGTGTGTACCCGATGATTTCGATTACGTGGTGCTCCACGATGGCGCGCGCCCACTCATCACGCCGGATCTGATCCTGCACACCATCAATACGGTGAAAGGTAACATCGACGTGGACGGGGCGGTCGTCGGGCATCCAGCCATCGACACCTTGAAGATCGTGGAGAACGGCATGATCCTGGGCACGCCCGACCGTGCGGTGTTCTGGAACGTGCAAACGCCCCAGGTCTTCCGCACCGGCATCTATCGGCGCGCGCAGCAATCGGCGCTCTCGGATGGCTTCGTGGGCACCGACGATTCATCGCTGATCGAGAGGTTGGGTGGCACGGTCATGGTGGTCGAAGGCAAGCGCGATAACATCAAGCTCACCGTGCCCGAAGATTACCTTCTACTGGCTTCTGCCGTGCGCGCCGCCGCCGAGAACGCCATCCCTTCGGAGGAACAGTGAACCCGGCTCGGTTGCGCTGCGGCCTGGGAATGGACGTGCATGCGCTCGGCAAAGGGCGACCGCTCATCATCGGCGGCGTGACCATCCCCCACGATCGTGGCCTCATCGGGCATTCAGATGCCGATGTCCTCGCACATGCCATCGCCGATGCGCTGCTGGGTGCCGCCCGCCTCGGTGACATCGGAAAGCTTTTCCCCGACACCGATCCACGCTATCAAGATGCCGATTCGCTCGTCTTGCTGGCGTCCACCGCGCAGGTGGTGCGCGATGCGGGCTTTTCCATCGTGGATGTGGATAGCGTGGTGGCAGCCCAGGCTCCCAAACTGGCACCCTATCGCGAGCAGATGCGCGCCAACCTGGCCTACGCCATGGGCATCGCGCAGGATAACGTGGGCGTGAAGGCCACCACCACCGAGCGATTGGGCTTCGAAGGTCGAGAAGAGGGCATCAGCGCCTGGGCGAACTGCATCCTCTACCGTGAAGGAGAATGAGATGATCCGGCTCTACGACACCAACCAACGCCGCAAGGTCGATTTCGTACCCCTTGAAGAGGGCAAGGTCAGCATGTACGTCTGCGGGCCCACCGTGTACAACCGCATCCACATCGGCAATGCGCGCACCTTCATATCCTTCGATATGATCCGACGCTATCTGCAATGGCGCGGCTTCGATGTCACCTTCGTGCAGAACGTGACCGACGTGGATGACAAGATCATCGCACGCGCCCTTGAAGAGGGCCGCAGTGCCCAGGATGTGGCCCGCGAATACACCGAGGCCTTCATCGCGGACATGCGGGCGGCAGGCGTGGCCGACCCCACCATCCGCCCGAAGGCCACCGAAGAGATCAACACCATGATCGCACTGGTGCAGACCCTGGTCGAAAGAGGGCACGCCTACGAAGTGGAGGGCGATGTCTATTTCAGCGTGCGCTCTGATGCGCACTACGGGCATCTTTCCGGGCGCAATGTGGACGAGATGGAAGCAGGGCACCGCGAACTGCGCGCCGATGGGCAAGGGCTTGAGGACCGCAAACGTGATCCACTTGATTTCGCGCTCTGGAAAGCCGCTAAGCCCGGCGAGCCATCGTGGGCGTCCCCGTGGGGCGAAGGACGCCCTGGCTGGCATATCGAATGCTCGGCCATGAGCCAGAAGTACCTCGGCCTGCCCTTCGACATCCATGGCGGCGGAGCCGACCTGGTGTTCCCCCATCACGAGAACGAATGCGCTCAGAGCGAATGCGCCTGCGGCGGTCAGTTCGCGCGGTACTGGATGCACTCAGGGATGCTCCAAGTGAACTCCGAGAAGATGAGCAAGTCGCTCGGCAATTTCATGCTGCTCCATGACGTGCTGGAAGATGCCCGTCCACAAGCCCTGCGCATGTTGATGCTGCAGACGCACTATCGCAGCCCGCTCGATTTCTCGGTGGCACGCATGGACGAGGCAGATGCCGCGCTCTCTCGTATCGAAACGGCGCTGCAGAACATGCGATGGCTCTGCGACAATTCCCATGCGGGTGCCCCGGACACAGTCGATGATGCGCAGATCCGCGACTACCAGAAGCAAGCGACGGAAGGCTTCCGAGCAGCCATGGATGATGACTTCAATGCTCCTGCAGCACTCGGTTGCATCTTCACCCTGGTCAATCAGATGAACATTGCCACCGCAGGCGCATCCCTTTCCACCGCCGATGCTGAACAGGTCATCGGTGCTCATGATTGCATCGTTGAATTGCTGGACGTGCTGGGCATCGCCCTTGAAGAGGGCTCCCAGACCGACTACCCTGCCGAGACCGTGGAGCTTGCTGCACGCTTGGCAGGATATGGTGGCTCCGATCCCATGGAGGCCACTGAAGCGCTGATCGAAGCGCGAGCCCTAGCGAAGGCCGAGAAGGACTGGGCACGCGCCGATACGATACGCGATGACATGATCGCGCTTGGCTTCCTGATCGAGGACACCCCGCAGGGCGCTAAGGTCACCTACCAAGGATAACGAAAAAGAGGGAACTGTACGAACTGAACTAGACCCCAAAAGTGGGACGGTTAAATAAAGTTCTCAAGCGGCCCTCAT
>CASTMW010000057.1 GCA_949450265.1 uncultured Eggerthellaceae bacterium
GTTCGCGAGCCGAGCGAACCTGTTTGCTTATGCACGAGGAGGAACACATGCTCAAGGCTATCATTGTTGACGACGAGGCCCCAGCCAGGTCTGAACTCAACTTCCTCCTTGAAGAAGTCGGGGGAGTAGAGGTGGTGGCTGAAGCGGCTGGTGTGCGCGAGGCCATCGAGAAGCTGAAGGAATACCCCTGCGATGTCATGTTCCTGGACATCAACATGCCCGAAGCCACGGGCCTGCAGCTGGCCGAAGCGCTCAAGCATTTGAAGTTCCCGCCCGCAGTGGTGTTCGTCACCGCCTATAGCGAACACGCGCTGGACGCATTCCAGGTGCATGCCATCGACTATCTGGTGAAGCCGGTAGAGACCGAACGCCTGAAGCAGGCCATCGCCCGCGTGCGCGAGCAGGTGGCGCTGCACGTGCAGGCGCAGAAGAGTGAGCGCATCCCGGTGGAGAAGGGCGGCAAGAAGATCCTCATCGGCATCGACAAGATCCGCTTCGTCATGGCGCGCGACGACTACGCCTATCTACAGACCGATACCGACCGCTACTTCAGCACCGTCAGCCTAGCCCAGCTGGAAAAGCGTCTGGACGGCCACGGGTTCTTCCGCGTGCATCGCGGGTATCTAGTGAACCTGTCCATGGTGGAAGAGATCGAATCGGTGTCCGGTGGCACGCTGCTGCTCATGCTGAACGGCGTGGACGAGAAGATCCCCGTCAGCCGCCGTCGCGTCAGCAACCTTAAGAAGGCGCTCGGCATCTAGCTGCCAGCGCGTTCGGCTGACACCATGGCAACCTTCCAGGAGTTCATGCACGTCACGCAGGTCTCCCTGAGCGATAAGACGTCCGGCCGCCGCATGCGCGAGATCCTTTCCGTCATGCGCAAGTACAAGGTGATGCAGGGCCTCACGCCGCAGAAGGCGGTGCAGATGCTGGAAGCGCTGGGTCCCACCTATGTGAAGATCGGTCAGCTGGCGTCCAGTCGCAGCGACCTTTTGCCCAAAGAATACTGCGAAGCGTTCGAGCAACTGCAAGACGATGCGACCCCCATGCCCTTCGACACTGTGTTGGAATGCATGGACCGCGCATACGGGCACAGCTGGAAGCAGGTTTTCCTGGCGGTGGATCCCGAGCCGCTTGGGGCGGCGTCCATTGCGCAGGTGCACAAGGCGGTGCTGCTGGATGGCACGCCCGTGGCAGTGAAGGTGCGGCGCCCGGGCATTGTGGCACAGATGGCCGAGGACATCACGCTGATGAAGCGCGCCCTGGCCACGGCCGAATTCGTCGCCAGCGCCCACGAGACCGTCTGGATGAACCTGGACAACTTCATCGAAGTGCTGGAGAAGACCACCGACAATGAGACGAACTTCACCATCGAACTTGAGAACCTGACGCGTTTCCAGAAGGAATGCGAGGACTGGCCCGGCATCACGTGCCCGGTGCCCTACCCGCACGCCAGCAACGATGCGGTGCTGGTGATGGAATACGTGCAGGGCACGCAGATCAACGATGTGGCGAAGCTGCGCGCCGAAGGCTACGACATGGACGTGCTGGCCGATCGGCTGATCCAGAACTACCTCACGCAGGTGATGGGCGTGGGCTTCTTCCATGCCGACCCACACCCGGGTAACATCCTTGTGCGTGACGACCAGATCGTTTGGATCGATCTGGGCATGACCGGCCAGCTGAGCGCATCCGAGCGCCAGCAGGTAGGGCGCATGATGCGCGCCGTGGTCACCGACAACGCCTATGATCTGATGCAGGCGGTGCTGAGCATCTCGCGTCGTCATGGCGAGCTTGACTACGGTGAGCTGCTCTCGCAGCTGGGCTCGCTTCTGGGCAAATACGGCTCGGCCGATCTGGACGATATCAACATCGGCACGGTGCTGGGCGAACTGGTGGAGGTCATGCGCGGCCAAAGCCTCATCATGATGCCAGCCGTCACCATGCTGGTGCGCGGTGTGGTCACCATCGAGGGCCTGATGGAGAACATCTCGCCCACCACCAATGTGCTGGAAGTGCTCAGCGAACACGTCATGCGCCAGTCGTTGCAGCCCGACCACGTGAAGAAGCGCGTTGTGGACCTGTTCATGGCCGCCACCGAATCCACGGAGGCGCTGGCGAAGCTGCCCTACCAGGTATCCGACACGCTGGAGATGCTTGACCGGGGCGAACTGCGCGTGAAGGGCGATGTGAAGGTTTCCGAGGACGCGCTGGCCACCATCTATGCGTCGGTGGGGCGCGCGTCATTGGCGCTGATATCCATGGGCCTGTTCATCGGCTCATCCATCCTGTGCACCACCAACATGGAGCCCAGGCTGCTGGAAGTGCCCATCTTGGGCGTGCTGGGCTATCTCGGTGCGTTCGTCCTGGGTGCCTATGTCATCTTCGTCACGCTGAAATCGCGTCACCGCATGAAGAACAATTTGAAGGCCGACTGATCTAGCGCTCTCATAGTGTCCGTGCGATCCTCCGTAGAGCGTTTTCGTGTTCACACGATACGGTCACGCGTTGATGCGTGTGCATTCCCGTGCATGATCCGGCATACATAACGCGCAGTTTCTGCTTTTCTAACAAGAGGTTGACTGACCGCTTAGATGACGGCGCGTACCGGCAAGGCTGCCCTACACTCCAAGGAACAAGGTAGAGGTTCGTCGCTGACCAACAGAGGCAAAGGGAGCGTCGGCGATGCGTATGGAAGAGGTGATGAAGATGACTTCTACTCCGATGCAGTACACCCATCAGCAGGGTTCGGATCAGCAGGGCACCGTCGGGCGCGACTGGGGTCTGTTCTTCTGGGGCGTGCTCTTGCTCCTTTGCGGCATTGTGGTCATGCTGTGGCCAGGCCTGTCACTTGTGTCCATAGCCATCATGGCGGGCGCCATGCTGCTCGTCAGCGGCATCTTCGACGTGGTGGCCTATTTCCGCCTGCGCAAGACTGGCCTTGAAACAGGCTGGGCTCTGGTGAACGCCATCTGCAGCATCATCCTGGGCATCATGTTCCTAGTGCATCCCATCGTCACGGCGTCGGTCATCCCGTTCATGGCGGGCATCTTCGTGCTGGTCTATGGCATCATGGCCATTGCGGCGGGCGTGGGGCTGCGCAGCTATGGCACAGGCGCCGGCTGGGGCTGGATGATCGCCAACGGCATCATCTCCATCCTGTGCGCGCTCATGTTCGTGTTCATGCCTGCGGCGTTCGTCATCTTCCTAGGCATCTTCCTGGTGATGCGCGGTATCACCATGGCGGTGTTCGGGCTGACCATGCCGCGCGCCTCAACGTTGCTCTAGCCGCTCGTTCGCAATCGTAATGTGGTCGGTCGCACTCGCGCTTCAAGCGGGCTGCGGTCGACCGGCTTCGCATCGGCGATGAAACGCTTAGGAACATATCTGTCGGTCATCGGGAAGATCTTCGCACGGGATGTGCGCCGCATCGTGTGCAACCCCATCGCGGTGATCGTGCTGGCGGGCGTGTGCCTGCTGCCGTCGCTGTATGCCTGGTACATCGTGGCCGCCAACTGGGACCCATACCAGAATACCGCCAACCTCAAGGTGGCCGTGGTCAACAATGACGAAGGTGCCGACAGCACCTATACGGGCCATGTCGATGTGGGGGCCGAGGTGGTGGCATCCCTGCGCGATAACCATCAGATGGGCTGGGAGTTCGTCGATCAGGACGAAGCCACCCAGCGTGTGCAGTCGGGCGAATACTATGCCGCCATCGTGCTGCCGAAGGATTTCAGCGCGCGGTTCCTCAGCGCCTTCGACGGGCATTTCGAGCGCCCGCAGATCGACTACTATATCAACGAGAAGCTCAGCGGATCGGGCGCCAAGATCGTGGACGCCAGCGCCAAGGAAGTGCAGAAGACCATCGATGAGCAGTTCGTGAAGATGGTCAGCGACCAGGCGCTGGGCATATCGCAGCGCGTGGGCGGTCAGGTGGTGGACGACGAGCAGCAGGCCGAGCAAGACCTTGCCGCAAGCCTGTCGCAGGCCGATGCCGACATCGGCCAAACGCGCAGTCGCATTGACCAGCTGCGCGCCACGGTCAGCAGCATCGCGCAGCCAGATGTGAGCCAGGTAGGCGCGGCCCTGCGCGAGAGCGTGGCCGCCTATGTGTCAACGGCGAAGAGCCAGATCGGCACCGCTGCCGACGCTTCCGACGACCTGCTGGCCACCACACAGGAGAACCTGGCCGACACGCTGGCCAGCCTTCGTGCGCTGCAGGATTCCGCCAGTTATACCGAGCTGTGCACGTTCTTGGGGCTCGACGATGCGCAGGTGGCCGACTTCATGTCGCAACCCGTTCAACTGCACACCGAGAAGATCTATCCCGTGGCGAACTACGGCTCGGGCGTGGCGCCGTTCTTCACCAATCTGGCACTGTGGGTGTCAAGTCTGCTGATGTTGGCGCTGATGCGCATCCGCGTTGATCGGGAGGGGCTGCCCCCATTCACGGCCACACAAGCCTATTTCGGCCGCTGGCTGCTGCTGATGTCGGTCGGCATCATCCAAAGCGTCATCGTATGCACGGGCGACGTGCTCATGGGCATCCAATGTGAAAGCCCTGCGGCGTTCATCGGTGCGGGCGTGCTGGCGGGCGCGGTGTACGCGAACCTGATGTTCGCGCTGGCATCTAGCATGCGCCATGTGGGGAAGGCGCTGGCCATCGTGCTGCTCATCATCCAGATACCGGGGTCGTCGGGCATGTTCCCCATCCAGATGATGCCGGAGTTCTTCCAAGTGCTCGATCCGCTGCTGCCGTTCACGTATTCCATCGACGCCATGCGCGAGGCCATCGGCGGCTTCTACGGCTTCCACTATCTGCAGGATATGCTGGTGCTGGCGCTGGTGTTCGGACCCATCGGGTTCGCGGTGGGCTTGGGCTTTGGGCGTTACAGCTACAACTTGAACGTGATGTTCGATCAGAAGCTGGCCGAAGGTGGCCTGTTCACCACCGAGAAGGTGCTGGGTGGCGCGCATCAGATGCACTTCCGTTCCATGCTGCGTGCGCTGATGAGGACGCCGGAGTATCGCTTGCGCATACAGAAGCGGGCGAAGCGGTTCGACGCGCGCTATGGGCGCCTTGTGCGGGCGGGGTGGGTGGCGCTGTTCGCGCTGCCCGTGGTGATGTTCGGTGTGCTGGCGCTGGTGCATGGCGGCGTGGACCATACGCTGATGCTGCTCACGGTGTTCGTGGCGGGCATCTTGGCGGTCGTGGGCTATCTGATCACCATCACCTACCTGGATATGAGCATCGCATCGCAGATGAAGCTGGTGGGCAAGCAGCAGCGGGGGCGGCGCGGTGCGGACAGGAAGCGGCTGTCCAAACCCAAACCCAAACCCAAACCCAAGCCCAAGCCCGAATCCAAACCCAAGCAGCATCGCGCTCCCAGCCAGCTTGACGTGCACCGCCGGAAGCGGGGCGAGCGCCCATGAGGAACGTGCTGACCATATTCAAAGGCGATGTGCGCAACCTGATGACCAACGTCATCTGTGCCATCGTTGCCATGGGGCTGATCATCGTGCCGCCGCTGTACGCGTGGCTCACGTCGCTGGGGTTCTGGGACCCGTACGAGAACACCGGGGGCATCACCGTGGCGGTGGCGAACCAGGACGCGGGCTATCAGAGCGCGCTGGCTGCCGCACGCGTGGATGCCGGGGCGCAAGTGGTGGCGCAGCTGCACGAGAACGACCAGTTCAACTGGGTCTTCGAAGACGAGCAGGCGGCCATCGACGGGGTGAAGAGCGGCGCCTACTATGCGGCCATCGTGATCCCCAGCGACTTTTCGGCTGACCTGATGAGCGTGACCAACGACCACGCCACCAAGGCGTCCATCCAGTACTACAGCAACGAGAAGGAGAACGCCATCGCGCCGCATGTGACCAGCGAAGGGGCCACCGAGCTGCAAACGCAGATCGACCAGGCGTTCAACAAGACCGTGGCCGACATCGTGCTGGGTATCAGTGACGACCTGACCAGCTATATGAGCGGTGCGGGCGTGGAGGATTTCGCGGAACGGCTGACCGTGCAGCTGCGCGCCATCATCGACGAGCTTCGCCAGTCGCAAGCTGAGCTAACGGCTTTCGGCACCTTGGTGAACAGCGCGGACACGCTGGCGGGAGGCACAGGCGACATGCTGGATGAACTGGCGGGGGAGTGCCGTACGCTGGCTGGGGTGCTGAAGGAAGCGCAGGGCGACCTGACCGATAGCGCGCATCGGCAGGCATATGATGACGCGCTGGCCAAACTGCCCGAGGATGTGCGCGCCGACCTGCCCACCGCCGACCAACTGACCGACGATCTGACCGATGCCACAACGAAGGCCGACACGCTGATCGAGCAACTGGAAGAGGCGGCCCGCAGCATGGCCGCCACGGCCGACACGCTGAGCGGCGAGCTGGGTGGCATCGGACAGTCGCTCAATGCCACCGGGGGCGTGCTGGGCAGCGCGGCCGACAACCTGCAAGGAACCTGCGATAAGCTGCAAGCAGCGCTGGATTCCGACAATGTGGCCGAGGTGCGCGCGCTGATCGGCAGCGACCCCGACGCGCTGGCCTCGTTCCTCTCAGCGCCTACGCAGCTGGTTGAACACCCGGTGTATCAGGTCGATAACAACGGTTCCAGCATGAGCCCGTTCTACACCTCGCTGAGCCTGTGGGTGGGCGCCCTTTTCCTGGTCGCGCTCACCTCGGTCACGCTGACACCGAAGCAGCTTGCGAAACTGAGCAGATCCGAGTCAGATCCGCATCAGCGCGCGAAGCTCCAAGACCCCACGCCCGCGCAGCTTTACCTGGGTCGCTATGGCATCTTCGCGCTGATAGCCATCGCGCAGGCGGTGGTGGTGTGCCTTGGTAACGTGTTCTTCGTGGGGGTGCAGTGCGAGAACGTGGGCCTGTACCTGCTGGCTGGCGTAGTGGTGGCGGTGGTGTTCAGCAATCTGGCGTACACGCTTGCCGTGTCGTTCGGGGTCATCGGGAAGGCCATCATGGTCATCGGACTGGTCATGCAGATCGGCGGCGCGGGCGGCATCTTCCCGGTGCAACTGAGCGCGCCGTTCTTCCAGGCGATATATCCGTGGCTGCCGCTGACCCACTCCATGCAGGCGTTCGAGAGCGCCATGTTCGGCGTCTATGGCGATCAGTATTGGATGTCGCTTGCGTGCTTGCTGGCGTTTCTTGCGGCATCGCTGGTCGTAGGGTTGGTGCTGCGGCGCCCCATCATCCGCCTGAACGATTTCGTCATGCGTAAGTTGGACGAGACGAAGGTGCTCTGAGCGATGCGCTATCCTTGCTACAACAACGAACCGAATGGAAGAAGGCAGCAGATGACAGCGATCGGCATAGACCTTGGAACGACGAACAGTTGCGTGGCAGCGGTGGAGGGCGGCACCCCGGAGGTGATCGCGAACGCCGAAGGGTCGCGCACCACCCCATCGGTCGTGGCGTTCACGAAGGACGGCGAGCGCCTAGTGGGCGCGGTGGCGCAGCGTCAGGCCGCCATGAACCCCGACCGCACGGTGGCCAGCGTGAAGCGCCACATGGGCACCGACTGGCGCCAGCCTATCGACGGGCGCGACTTCACCCCGCAGGAGCTCAGCGCCATGATCCTGCGCAAGCTGCGCACCGACGCAGAGGCCTACCTGGGCACGCCCGTCACCGACGCGGTCATAACCGTGCCCGCTTACTTCAACGACATGCAGCGCAACGCCACCAAGGATGCGGGCACCATCGCCGGGCTGAACGTGCTGCGCATCATCAACGAGCCCACAGCGGCCGCGCTGGCCTACGGGCTCGATCACGGCGCGGCGCAGAAGGTGATGGTGTACGATCTGGGCGGCGGCACCTTCGACGTGTCGGTCATCGAGATAGGCGATGGCGTCATTGAGGTGCTGGCTACGGCGGGCAACAACCATCTGGGCGGTGATGACTTCGACGAGGCGCTGGCGCGCCACCTGATGGATGCGTTCCGCACTCAGACCGGCGTTGACCTGACCCGCGACCCTTCGGCGGCGCTGCGGGTGCGCGAAGCGGCCGAGCAAGCCAAGCGCGAGCTGTCAAGTATGGCCTCCACCACGGTGAACCTGCCGTTCATCGCGCAGAACGCCGCAGGTCCTTTGCACCTTGAGCAGACTGTCACGCGTACCGAGTTCGACCAGTTGACGCGCTCGCTCGTGGAAGCCACCACCGAGCCGGTCATGCAGGCCCTAAACGACGCGGGCATTGCCGCCAGCGAACTAGGCGAGGTGCTGCTGGTGGGCGGCAGCACGCGCATTCCGGCCGTGCAGGATCACGTGCAGCGCCTGACGGGCCGCACCCCGGCAAGCACCATCAACCCCGACGAATGCGTGGCACAAGGCGCGGCCATCCAGGCCGACACGCTGGCCAGCGCCATCAGCGCCTCGCAGGGTGGTGCCATGGTCCCGCGCGGTGGCCAGCTGCTGCTGCTCGACGTGGTACCCATGAGCTTCGCCATTGAGACCGTCGGCGGCGTGGCCACGCGCGTCATCGAACGCAACACCACGCTACCCATCCACTACGAGCAGGTGTTCACCACCGCAGCGCCCTTCCAGACCAAGGTGGAGATAAACGTCATGCAGGGCGAGCGCCCCATGGCCGCCGACAACAAGACCATCGGGAAGTTCACGCTGAAGGGTATCAAGCGCGCGCCGGCAGGTGTGCCGCAGATCAACGTCAGCTTCGACATCGACGCCAACGGCATCCTGACCGTAACGGCGAAGGACCTGGGCACCGGCAACGAGCAGTCCATCACCATCACCGACAGCGAGCGCATGACCGACGCCGAGATAGCCGCCGCCATCGCCGATGCCGAGAAGTATGCTGCCGAAGACCAAGCGCGCCGCGACGCTATGGACGAGCGCCAGCACGCCCAAGAGCTGGTGAACCAGGCCGAAGAGCGCCTGCGCGCCGAAGGCAAGCAGATGGACAAGGATGCCAAGCGCGCCTTGCGCAATGCGGTGGGCAGCGTGCAGAAGTACCTCATGAAGAAGCCCGAAAAGATGAAGCCGGAGGACAAGGCTGCGTTCACGGCCACCATCGCCGAGCTGGAGAAGCTGCTGTAACGGACTGAACTGTAGAAGGCTGCTGTAGCTGCCACCATTGCCGAATCGCACGAGCTGTTGTAGCCCGCCGCAGTGCGGCTGCGGCCCACGTGTTGCGGTGCCCGCATCTGCCCTAGCCATGAATGACGTGTCGGTTGCCTTTGTTGACAGGTGGATTTCATATATAGATTTTCGGAGTGCCGATCCGATTGGTGTTATAGTGTGGAGCCATTCGCTTCCAGATACGAATGGAAGCGAATGTAGGCCGCGACACGAAGGGCATGTTTTGCACAGAGCGAACGAACAGCAGAACATCAAGATGACTTGCGCCCCCCACGAAATCCGATTTGAGGGTTCTAAGTGCGGGGGGGAGGCATTCGCTCTATGCTCTTTTTCCGGCTATGATCTCAGCCCGATAAGATTCGCAAAAATCGAAGATGTGCTGCCGAAGAGCAGCCGCCGGATATGGCGGCTGTGGTGCGCTGACCACGATATTGACTGGCACGCCAACGAACGGTGTGCTTACGGATCCTCTGTGATACAGGGGTTCATCTTGTCATGCTTGCAGAAAGTTGGGTGGGTGGCTCCGAGCTGTGCGACATAGCGTTGTCTCAAGTGAGGGTTTCTCAGCCCTTACGCTAATGTGCGATTCAGTGAAATGAATTATGTCAAATTCTATGGAGCCACCTACCCAACTTTCTGCGCGATCCACTACGCTCTTGCGTGCCATGGATCAGTGAAAGTCCCATTCTGTTTTTCCCGTACTGCTTAGCCTATTCTACCAGACCTTACTGCATATCTCTGTCGCGTACCACTGATCCATAGATTGATTCATACGATAGATTTGGTAACTTCTCAAAGTAACTGCGACTCCAGAGAACCTTAGCCTCTCTTTCAGG
>CASTMW010000058.1 GCA_949450265.1 uncultured Eggerthellaceae bacterium
CCAACGATGCCGAGCGTATTGCCGCGCTGCGCCGTCTTCTGCTTGGAAAGCCCCGCCAAAGCCAGGATGAACAGCAAGGCCGCCAGGATGTAGGCGAGCGACTGGAAGCGGAGCATGCCGTCCAAGATGGCGGGATCGATCCCGAAGATGTCTGTTTCAGAGATGAGCATGATACCTTCCATCATTCATCAGAGCTCCTTTGGAACATCTTGAGCATGCGATGGGTGACCAGAAAGCCGCCGAAGATGTTGATGGACGCGATGATCATAGCGATGAACGCGAGCACGGTGACCACCGGATTCCCGGTGCCCGCCAACAGGATGGCCCCCACGATGATGATGCCCGAAATGGCATTGGTGACCGACATGAGCGGGGTGTGCAGCGAATGGGTGACCGCCGTGATGACGTAGAAGCCCACCACGATGGCCAGCATGAAGACGATGAAGTGGTTCGCCATGCTGGCGGGCGCGAACGCGATGAGCACGATGGCGAGCGCTGCGAGTGCCACCTTCCACCAGAGCTTCTTCCAGCGCGGCACCGCAACGGGCTCCGCTTCAGCGGCAGGCGCCACTTCGGGAGCTGGCGCTGCCGGTGCAGCCGAAACGCTGACCGGAGGTGGCGGCCACATGATCTGACCATCCAGCGTGATGGTCATGCCGCGCACGACCTCGTCCTCTTCATCGAGCTGATAGCATCCGTCCTTGGCAGGCGTTATCAGCTTCATCAGGTTGACCACGTTCTGCCCGAACATCTGCGATGCCTGCGCAGGCAGGCGGTTGGCCAGGTTGGTGTAACCCAAGATGGTGACGCCGTTTTCCGTCTGCACCGCTTCGTCCACCTTCGTGAGCGCAGTGTTGCTACCCTGCTCGGATGCGCCCATGTCCACGATGACCGAACCGGGCTTCATGCCCGCTATGGCCTCTTCGGTCAGCAGCAGCGGAGAGGGGCGCCCCGGTATCTGCGCCGTGGTGATGACGATGTCGCTCTGTGCGGCTTGCTCGGCGTACAGGCGCTGTGCGATGACTTGCTCGTCATCCGACATCTCCTTGGCGTAGCCGTCCGTTGATTCCTGCTTCACGGGTATCTCGATGAACTGGCCGCCCAGCGATTCGACCTGATCGTAGACCTCGGGGCGCACATCGGTGGCCGCCACCACCGCACCCATGCTGGATGCGGTGCCGATGGCGGACAGCCCCGCCACGCCCGCGCCGATGACATACACGCGCGCAGGTGGCATCTTGCCTGCGGCCGTCACTTGGCCCGGCAGCAAGCGCCCGAAGGCATCCGCCGCTTCCACCACCGCCTTGTACCCCGCGATGCTCATCATGGAGGACAGCACGTCCAACGACTGGGCGCGCGAGATGCGCGGCACGCAATCCAGCGCCAGCACCGTGATGCCCATCTGCGAGAACGTATCGAGCAGCTGCGGGTTGGCGCGCGGGTTCACGCGTGTTATGAGCAGCGCCCCGCGCTTGATGAGCGAAAGCTGCTCGGATGGCGGTGTGTTCATACACACCACCACATCGGCCCCCCACGCCTCAGCAGCGTCCACGATGCGCGCGCCCTGCGCTTCGTACTGCTGGTCGTACAGGTCGGCCTTGGCCCCAGCGTCGTGCTGCACCAGCACGTCGTAGCCTAGCTTCAGCAGGCGCTCCACGTTCTGCGGCGCCACGCTGACGCGCATCTGGTACTCGAAGGGTTCCTTCGGGATACCGATCGTCATTCTTTTCGCAGACATATCCGTCATCTCCTGCTTATCGATACTCCCACATATGGTCCAACGGGCCCGAGCCGCGCCCCAGATCGAGCTGCGCGGCAAGCGCGCCCGTCACATATGCCTTCGCGCTGCGCACAGCGTCTTCCACAGAATAGCCCGCCGCCAGCCCGCAAGCGATGGCCGACGAGAGAGAACAGCCCGTGCCGTGCGCGTTCGGGTTGTCGATCCGCGGCCCGCGCAACCACACGCACGTGCCGTCCGGCAAACACAGCAGGTCGTTGGCAGCATCAGCCAATCCGACCCCATGGCCGCCCTTCACCAGCACCGCTGGCATACGATCGGCATCCTGCCCCACACGGTAAGCGATGCACTGGGCAGCACGCTCCATGTCGGCTTCCGAGGCGATCTCCTGCTCTGCCAGCACGGCCGCTTCGGGCACGTTCGGGGTCAGCACGGCCGCCAACGGCGCAAGGCGGCGCATCAGCACGTCGATGGCCTCGGTGGCTATCAGCGCGGACCCGCTGGTGGCCACCATCACGGGGTCAACCACAACATTTTCCGCCCCATGGCGCACGAGCGCATCAGCAATGGCATCCACGATCTGCGCATTCGAGACCATACCGATCTTGACCGCGGCAGGACGGATGTCGTCGAAAACCGCATCCATCTGCTGCACCACCATGCACGGCTCGACATCTTGCACCGCGAACACTCCCGTGGTGTTCTGCGCCGTGATGGCCGTGATGGCGCATTCCGCAAACAGCCCATGAGCTGCGATGGTCTTCACGTCGGCTTGGATGCCTGCACCACCGCTGGAATCGCTTCCCGCTATGGTCAGGACCACCTTCACAATGCTTCCGCTCCTTCGATGAATGCGCACGCTTCGTCGGTGGTGACCAGCTTGGCCGCATAGCATCTCTGCATGTACGCCAGCCCTTCTGCCTGCGTGCCCACCAAAAACGTGCCCGTCGCATCAGTGACGACCACGATGTTGAAGTTGTTGAAGTACGCATCGGCCGCCGTGTGCTGCACGCAGATGTTCGTGTCGAAGCCCGTAAGGATCAGCGTGTCCACGCCCAGCTCGGTCAACAGCAAGCGCAAACCCGTTTGGAAGAAGGCGGAGTAGCGGCGCTTCTGCACGATGTGATCGCTCGGCAGCACAGGGATCTGCGGTGAGACCTGCGCCTCGGGGCTGCCCGCGATGCCGTGGTCACCCCAGAGTAGCAATTCCCGATCGAGACCGGGGATATGGGCATCATTAGCGAAGATGACCGGCATGCCCGCTTCGTGGGCCGCTTCGACCAAGCGCGCCGTTCGCAGCGTGGGTTCGAGCAGTACCTCTTCCAAAGGACCACCCGCCGCGTCTCCCAGCTCGTCTATGACGAGCAGCGCCGTGGTGGCCCGATCGGCCGTAAGATCGATACTGCCTTTGTTGCTGGATCCGTCTAGCATCCTTGCGTTCCTCCTGTGTCGTATATGGCAATCCTTGCAGATTCTTGCTCGTCAGAGCCCGAGATCGATCACATTGTCGTCCATCAGTTGATTTACCGTTCGCATCGCGCACATCTTCCCGCACATGGTGCAGGTGCCCTCCGTGGTGGGCGGCGCGCTGTCGAAGTACTCGCGCGCACGGACCGGATCGAGCGCCAGCTGGAACATCTCGTCCCACGCGACACGGCGGCGCGCATCGCTCATGCGATCGTCGCGCGTGCGTACACCCGGCACGCCCTTCGCGATGTCAGCGGCATGGGCAGCTATCTTGGTGGCCACCAAGCCTTCGCGCACATCCCGCTCATCCGGAAGGCGCAGGTGCTCGGCCGGAGTGACATAACAGAGGAAATCGGCACCAGCGCTGGCCGCCACCGCACCTCCGATGGCTGCTGTGATATGGTCATAACCTGGCGCGATGTCGCACACCAGCGGCCCGAGCACATAGAAGGGCGCATCGTGGCACAAGCGCTTCTGCAGCTTCATGTTGGCGGCTATCTCGTCAAGGGCCATATGGCCCGGCCCTTCCACCATCACCTGCACGCCTGCCGCCCACGCGCGCTCGGTCAGCTTCCCTATCTCGATCAGCTCGGAGATCTGGCTCGCATCGGTGGCATCGTAGGTGCTGCCAGGCCGCATGGCGTCCCCGATGCTGATGGTCACATCGTGGGCATGCAGGATATCCAGCACCTCATCGTAGTGCTCGTAGAACGGATTCTCGTTGCCGGTGGCTTCCATCCACGCGAAGATGAGCGAACCACCACGGCTGACGATGTTGGTGAGCCGCCCCGTTTCCTTGAAGGATTCGATCACACGTCGGTTCATGCCCGCGTGCACGGTGACGAAATCCACGCCATCCTCAGCATGCTTGCGGATCACATCAAGGAAATCCTGTGCGGTGATATGGATGAGCGCTTTCTCCAGGTACCCGATGGCATCGTACATGGGAACCGTGCCGATCATGGCGGGCGAGCGCTCGATCAGGCGGCGGCGGAAGCCTTCTGTCTTGCCGCTGTTGGAAAGGTCCATGATGGCATCAGCGCCCAGTTCCAGCGCCACATCCACCTTGCGCCATTCCTGCGCTTCGTCGGCCACGTCCCCCGAGATGCCCAAGTTCACGTTCACCTTGGTGGAGAGCGCCTGCCCGTTGAGCAGGCTGCCCACGCCCCCCGGGGCCAGCGAGGTGTGGTGGATGTTCGCCGGAATGGCCACGCGCCCGCGCGCCACCGCCTGCCGGATGTCCTCGACATCCACGCCTTCCGCCTGCGCCACCGCCTGCATCTGGGGCGTCACGTGCCCGGCGCGAGCATGGTCAATCTGGGTCACGCACGCATCGGTGGCCTCCGGCACAGGATGCGGATCGGTCTGCGCACGATCATCGGTCATGGTGGTGCTCATGGATGGCTCCCTTCGCTGGCATTATCCAAGCAGGTTCTGCGGGTCGGGCTTCGCGCGCCCCTCTCAGCCTGGCTCTTCCAAGCTCCCCGGATCTTGCATCGCTATGAAAGATTGTAGCGCAGCGCAAGGTACCTGCTACTGGGAAAGACAGAGCACGGCCAGTTGCGTGCGATTCTTCAGCTGCTTCTTCTGCAAAATAGCGCTGATATTATTGCGCACGGTGCCTTCGCTCAGGAAGAGGCGTGCAGCGATCTCGCGATTGTCCAGCCCCTCCGAGACCAGATGCGCCACGCTGCGCTCGCGATCGGTCAGTCCTTCGAGCGGGTCGACGGAAAGGGCATCCGCATCTGCGTTCACCGCTTCCTGCGAGCAGCTT
Source organism: uncultured Eggerthellaceae bacterium (assembly GCA_949450265.1). Taxonomy (GTDB): domain Bacteria; phylum Actinomycetota; class Coriobacteriia; order Coriobacteriales; family Eggerthellaceae; genus Adlercreutzia_A. The sequence continues at coordinate 4,980 of CASTMW010000058.1, forward strand.
CGTTCGGCCGCCCGCGTGCGCTCTGCAAGCCCGATCATATCCTCGCGCAGCGCATCGCGCGAGATGCGCATGCCGCTGCGAGCGGCGGTCGACCGGATCGTGCGCACCGACAGCAGTACTGCGATGCAACCGAGCACGAGCAGCGGCCATGCAAAGACAAGCCCGCACCGCCACGCGATAACGGCCAGAGCGGCTACCCACGCCGCGCGCACAGGCCAGGCACGCTCGAACGTATCGAGGCACGCCGCCACGGGCAAAAAGGGCATCATCGGAGTGAAGAGGGCACACGCAATCGTAAGGATGCACGCAGCGGCGGTGCGCAGCGCATTCCTTCGCGCGGCTTGGCTCGCGCAGAGCGCCAGCAGCGCCCCTAACATCCCCACCACGGAAAGCTCAGAGGTCCCTTGCACCACCACCAGCGTGGCGCACACGCCCCAGACCGCAATGCTATCGATCAATCTGTCCATGGCTCGATTATACCCGCCCGGCAGTCGCAACGCATCGGTTGCAACGCCCTGAACGGGGAAGATGCCAACGAATGACAAATATCACTATCGCGAGGCGCGCACTTTTTCCCATAATGGCAGCGCACATGAGGACAAGGAGGCCATTACGTGAACATCGTGGACGTGAAGAACCTGGTGAAGCGCTACGGGACGACGCTCGCCTTGGACCATTTCAACATGGAGATCGCCCCTGGCGAGGTATTCGGGCTTCTGGGCCCCAACGGCAGCGGCAAGACCACAGCCATCAACTGCATCCTGCAACTGCTCACCTACGACAAGGGCAGCATCGAGCTGTTCGGCGAGAAAATGAGTCCCACGCGCTACGATTTGAAGCGGTGCATCGGCGTGGTGCCCCAGAATGTGGCCGTGTTCGAAGAGCTGACGGTACGCGAGAACATCGACTACTTCTGTGGCTTGTACATCAGCGATGCTGCCGAGCGGCGCGCCTGCGTGAACGACGCCATCGAGTTCGTGGGCCTACAAGACTATGTGAAGCATCGGCCGAAGAAGCTCTCGGGCGGCCTGCTGCGACGCCTGAACATCGCCTGCGGCATCGCGCATAAGCCAGAGCTTGCCTTCTTCGACGAACCCACGGTGGCGGTGGACCCGCAGAGCCGCGCTTCCATCCTGCAAGGCATCACCGCGATGAGCGAGCGTGGTACCACCGTGGTCTATACCAGCCATTATATGGAAGAGGTCGAAGAAATCTGCAGCCGCATCATGATCATGGACAAGGGGCGCACGCTGGCCATCGGCACGAATGCGCAGCTGAAGATCATGACCGGCATCGGCGAGCGCATCGAAGTTGATGTACTGGAGCTGCCCGAAGCTGCTCGCGCCAAAGTGCAAGGGCTCGATTGCGTGCAGAGCGCAGACTACGACGGGCACGTGCTGCGCATCACCTGCGGAAACGGACAGCACAATGTGTCCGATGTGCTGGGCATCCTGCGCACCTTCGACGTGACGCCCGGCCGTATCTGGGCCGAACCGCCCACCTTGAACGACGTGTTCCTTGAGATCACCGGCCGCGACCTGCGCGATTAGGCGGTGAGGACCATGTGGAACACCTTCAAGTACACGTTGCTCTGGCTGGTGCGCAGCCCTGGCATCATGGTGTGGTCGCTTCTGTTCCCGCTCGTGCTCACAAGTGTGTTCATCGCGATGTTCGGACCGCTTGACGATATGGCGCAGCTGGAACCTATGCGCGTGGTGGTCGTAGAGCCGGATGATTCCGTGGAAGGGCAGGCATTCAAGGCATTCATCGATGCGACGAGCGAAGGGGACGACCTGCTGCTCGATCCCACCTTCGTTGCTACAGCCGACGAGGCCGCCGACCTCGTGCGTAAGAATGCGGATACCGATGACCCCTATATCGGGTACGTGACGCTAGAGCAAGGCAAGCCGCACGCATATGTGGTCGGCGAGATCTCGATGGGCGGGCTGGAGAATCTGAAATGCTCCATCCTTGCGCTGATGCTGGACGAGTACACCGCACGCGCATACCTTGCCGAAGAGCTGGTGAGCGCCGACCCGGCGGCCTTGGCCGATCCGACCGTGATGAAAGCGCTGTTCGAGCCGATGGAGGCGACCGTACAGATGCAGGTGACCGAAGGCCAGCCCAAGGAATCCACGCGATTCTACTTCGCGCTCTTGGGCATGGCGGCGCTGTTCGGCGGCGGCGTAGGGTTGGCTGCCTGCCAGCGCCTCAAGGGGAACACTTCGGCGCTGGGCGCTCGCCGCACCATCGGTGCCACTAGCCACGCCCGCGCGGTAGCCGCGACCCTTGCTGCATCGTGGCTGCTCTCGTTCGCCTGTCTGGCCGTTGCCTTCGCCTACATGGAGATAGCCGGTGGGGTCAGCTTCGCCGGGCATGAGGGTGCTTGCCTTGTCGTCGTGGCGGCGGCATCGCTGGTGGCCACCGCCCTTGGTTGCGCGCTGTCGGCCATCCCGCATCTACCCGAAGAGGGCAAGAATGGCATCCTGACCGGCGTGGTGTGCTTCGCAAGCCTGTTCGCAGGCCTGTATGGGCAACCCACCATGGAACTTGCCGACACCATCTCGGCGACGTTCCCTGCTGCCGATATCATCAACCCCGCTACCCAGATATCGCAGGCGTTCTACAGCATCATGTACTACGACACCGCAGGGCCGCTCGCGGAGCATCTTGGCATCCTGTGCGTGATGGCCATCTTGCTCTTCTTGGTGTCGGCCAGCTCATTAAGGAGGCAACGCTATGCGAGTGTTTAAATGCGCTCTGCGCGTCATGCGCGCGCATCTGATATTTCCGCTCGTCTATATCGTGGGTTTGAGTTTCATGGGCCTCTTCATGGCTATGTCGTTCAGCTTCGGGCAGGCAGACGAGCAATTCCAGCCCGCACGTGGGGAATACGCCGTGGTAGACCGCGATGCAAGCGCCGTGTCGCAGGGCATGATCGATGCGCTCAGCGCCGTGGGCGACAAGGTGGAAGTGGCCGACGATCGCCGAGCTTTCCAAGACGCCGTGGCGAAGGGAGCCGTGGATTACCTGCTCGTCGTGCCGGAAGGCTATGGCGACGCGTTCGCGGCCGCAGCGCGCGAGGGCACCGATGCGCCTTCTCTAGACGTAGTGTTCAGCTACTATTCCGCGGAAGGGGCCTACTTGGACGAAGCCGTGGGAAGCTATCTGAGCGCCGTACGCACCATATTGGCCGCGCATCCAACAGCAACGCTCGAAGAAGCAGTCGATGATGCGCTGGATGCGGTCGGGCATACTGCACAGACGACCATCCTCACAACCGATGCGGGCATGACCGAGGCCGATCGCTTCCTGTTCTACCTGCAATGGAGTACCTACACGCTGTTCGCGGGCATCACGGTGTGCATCGGCGTGCTGACGGCCACCATGGGCCGCACGGACGTGCGCAGGCGCAGTTTGACCTCGCCTTTGCCGTTCATCTCCTACAACCTGCAGATGGGGCTCGCATGCCTGGTCGTCACCGCGTTCGCGTGGCTGTGGACGTTCGCCATCGGGGCTATAGCCTTTCCCCAAGCGATGACTAGCATGACCGTGGCGGGCGTCACGTGGTGCGCACTGAGCATGTTCGCATTCTGCCTCATCCCGCTGGCGATCGGATTCTTGCTGGGGCAGCTGAGCGCCTCCATCACTGTATCCAATGCGGTCGGGAACATCTGCGGCATGGTGATATCGTTCCTTGGCGGTGCTTGGGTCCCGCTGGACATCATGTCGCCAGCGGTGCTGCAAGTGGCGCAGCTCATGCCAGGCTATTGGTACAACAAGGCGTGCGGTCTGGCGGCACATTTGAACAGCGTGCCAACGCTCGATGCCATCGTGCCCATCCTGCAGAGCATGGGCGTGCTGCTCCTGTTCACCGCCGTGGTATTGGTCATAGCGCTCTTGGTAGCCCGGATGCGCACGCAAACCTCCACCGCCGGGGGCAACGCTGCCGCGCACACGGCGCTCTGATCGCACTGATCTTGGAGACGGGCAGGTTGGCGCCGCCCGATCGCCTACCAAAGCGGCAGGAATACCGCCAACGTGCCCTCTTCCACGCCGACCATGGCCGCCTCTCCCTTGAACTCGTTCGACAGTCCTAGCGTGGTGCGGTTCGTCAGCGTGTGATCCTCGAGCTCCCATTCCAGCCCGCGCTCGAAGACGCCTCGGCATTCGTCGTTCATCGCGAAGATGGACAGCGTGCCGCTCTCGCATGCGGGCATCTCCAGCACATCAGGACCCACCAAGAACGTCAGCTGAGCGTCGTCACCGATGACCACCACGTTCACGCCCTTCTCGGCATAGAGCGCGCAGAGTTGCAGGTTCGCCAAGGTGTGGTCCATGCGACCGCCGAGCGCGCCGAACACGTAGAAGGCATCGAAGCGCTGGGCCTTCGCACGCATCATGGCCAGCTCCATGTCGGATTCGTCCTTGTGGGCCGACTTTCGCACCACGCGCAGGCCTCGCGGCACATAGCCCAGCGAATCGAAATCGCCGATGGCCATATCGGCCTTGCGCCCGATGGCTTCCAGATGCGCGAAGCCGCCGTCGATAGCCATCACATAGTCGAACAGGCCACTGCTATCCATAGCCTGGAAATA
>CASTMW010000059.1 GCA_949450265.1 uncultured Eggerthellaceae bacterium
GTCAGAAAGGCTTTTCAAGAGAAATTGCACCGGGTAGTGCAACAGCTTGGGAAGCTCCTGTTCTACCATTGAACTACGCCCGCAGCGCTATCGCATTATACTCCAACCTGATTCGTTTCATCGATCATTCTAAGGAATCCCTGCAAGGATGGTGTGGACAGGGATGACAGAGTAGGCCTTCAGCGATATATCACGCCATTCTGCTCCTACAACGGATGCACGAATGGGGTACGGTCGGGAACGCGGACGAGCACGGCGGGGCCATCGGGAATGGTTTCGCCTTTGTGGCTACTAATAGCGTCTAGCCCACTGGCAGCATCTAGTTCGGCCACCAGTACGCTCAGCTTGCCGCTCGTAAAGACGCCGCCCTCCACGCGTCCTTCGATGGACGAAGCATCGTTGAACGCTGCGCGCACCACGTCGCTTGCCGGGTGCAATAGCAGATCGGCTGGCGCTCCCTCCTGCACCACGCGTCCGTCGCTCATATATATGATGCGATCGCTCATGGTGAGCGCCTCGTCTGCATCGTGGGTCACCATCAGCGAGGTCATGCCGAATTCCGCATGCAACCGCGACACCAGCTGCCGCATCTCGGCGCGCAGCTGCTCATCCAAGCCGCTGAACGGCTCATCCAACAGCAGCGCGTCGGGCTTCGCCGCCAACGCTCGCGCCACAGCCACACGTTGTTGCTGGCCGCCCGACAATTCGTAGGTGCGCCGTGCACCGAATCCCTCCAGCTGCACGGCGGCCAGCATGCGCTCGGCCGTTGCCAGTCGCTCCGCACGTGCCACTTTCCGCATCTTCAGCGGGAACGCCACGTTCTGCCGCACGTCCATGTTAGGGAACAGGCGGATATCCTGGAACACGATGGCGGTGTTGCGCTTGTGCGTGGGCATATCGTCCACGCAGGCGCCGTTGAACAGCACGCGTCCCGAATCTTGCGGCAAGAGTCCCGCGATCACCTTCAACGTGGTGGATTTGCCTGCGCCGCTCTCACCCAGCACGCTGACGAATCGGCCGTCCTGCACGTTGAAGCTAACATCGTGCAGGATATCCTTCCCGCCAAGCTTCAGGTCTATGTTCTCCAGCGTTAGCTGCATTGCGTCCCTTTCCACGCGTCAATCATACAGGTTCTGTTCTTCGCGCGCGCCGAAGCGACGCAGGATCAGCTCGAAGATGAGGAATACGGCGAAGGTGATCACCAGGAACACCAAGCTGTATGCGCAGGCGATGGTGCGGTCGCCGCCGGACAGATACGGGAACAGCACCAGCACGAACGTCTGCACGCGGCCGCCGCCCACGAGCAGCGTCAGGAAATACTGCGAGAACGACATGATGTAGCACATAGAAAGCGACGATACGATGCCTGGCAGCAGTTGAGGGATCGTCACGTGACAGATCATCTGCCAGGGGCCTGCTCCAAGCGCGCGTGCGGCTTCGTCGCGCTGCGTGCCCGCTGCGCGCGTGATGTCGGTCATGAGGATGATGGCGTAGGGCAGCGCAACGATGGAATGCGCCAGGATCACGCCGGGCACCGTGCGCGCCAGGCCCGCTTGCAGGAACACCACCTGTACGCCCATGGCGAACACGGTGGAGGGGATGATGAATGGCAGTATCGTGGCGAACTGGAAGACCGATCGCCCGTGCCACTGGAAGTTGCAAAGCGCCCGACAGGCCAACGCGGCCACCGTCGTGGTCAGCACCGCGCACGCCGCAGCGATGCCGATGGAGAGCGCCAGCGTGTCCCACCCCATGTTCTGACGGCCCGAGAGTGCCTGCTGTATGCCACGCGTGCTGAGCTCTTGGGGCCACAGGTCGGGCCAAGGCCATGCGTCCGTGAAGGCCCAAACCGCGATGACCAGCAGCGGCAGCGCCACAAGTGCAAGCTCCAGGCCCACCAGCGCGCGCGTTACGGCAAGGCTGCACCGCTGACGGCGCACGCGTGCCTGCAACTGCGGGTTGTCCAGCTGACCGCTCATGGCCGCCTGCGCGCTTTCGGACGGTGTTCGCGTTGTAGCACCACGTAGTACACCACGCAGAGCACCGTGCAGATGCCCGCCATGATGCCGTTCAAGGCCATGGCGTAGCAGCGGTTGATGATGTCAGGATCCTGGAACTCGATATAGGCCAGCACCGGCAACGCTTTCGGCACCGTGGGTTCCAGCAGAAACGGTATCTCGTAGCTGCCGAACGCGAAGGCGAACACCACCAGGAACGCCCGCAAGATGGCCCCGCGGCACAGCGGCAGCGTCACGCCGAAGAAGGTGCGCAGTCCGCTCGCGCCCAGCGTGCGGGCTGCTTCGCCCAGCGTAGCCGAGATGTTCATCATGATGGTGATGGTCATGAACGCGATGAAAGGGATCTCTTTCCACAGGTATACCACGATGATGCCCCAACCGCTCGGCGCGCCCACCACCGAGGGGAACGAGGTGGCATCCGGTGCCATGCCCAGCACGTGCAAAAGGCGCGGGAACAGCCCGGCGCCGCTGAACAGGCAGATGACGGCCAGCGCCACCACAGCGTGCATGGTGGTGATAGGTATCTGGATGCCGAAGAGGCGCGTCACGCGTCCGGTGCGGGCGCGCGTCATAAGGGCTGCCAGCGCCACGCCGCCGATGGTGGCCAAGATGGCGCTCGCAAGGCTGAAGTAAAGGCTGAACATGATGGATCCCAGCAGATCCGCCCTGGTCAGCGCTTGCTCGTAATATTCCAGCGTGAACTCGGTGCGATCGAGGAACGGCATGATGCCGAATCCCTGGATGATGCCCGAGCCCACGCCGTACACGAACACCGCCAAGAGCAGCAGAGCGGGCAGCACCATAAGGTACGGTGCTGCCTTCCTGCGTGCTTTGCGTGAGATGATCGCCATGCGGTGTTGCCTTGCTCGAACGTATCGGTGCCGCTACTCTACCGCATTCGCGATGGTGCCGCACACGCCATACGTCGCTGTTGCTGGCTGTTATTTGCCCACGACCTCGTCGAGCCACAGCTGCTCGATGATGGGGATGACCGGGCCTGCCGCCTCGGTCACGCGATGGTTCAGCAGCTCTTCACTGGGCAGCTGCGCGCTTCCCAGCGCAACATTTTCGAACGCCTGCTGGTCGGCCTCGGGCAGCTTCGCCGTATCGAGCACGGTCAGGTTGCCCAGTACCTCGTACTGCTCAAGCTGCATCTCGGGGCTCATGATCTCGTTGATCGCCACCAGGGCGGCCGCCTTGTGCGGCGCGTTGTACGCGATGGCCATGAAGTTGGAATTGCCCACGGTGCCCGTGTCGAAGATAAACGGCTTGGTGCTCTCCGGCAGCGCGCCGTCGTTCACGAGCGCCTGTGGGTCGCCATAGCCCATGTTCATGATGATCTCGCCGTCGGCGTACATGGTGCCCATGGTGGTGCTGTCAGCCGGGAAGGTCTGCCCTGCGTTCCACAGACTGGGGTTCAGGCTGCGCAGATATTCCAAGCCGGGTTCGATGATCTCTTTCACCTCTTCGGTGGTGGGGTCGTCCATCATGGACAGCTTCTCAAACTCGTCCGCGCCGATCACGCCCGAGATCAGGCAGCTGATGAACGCGGTGCCGGTGAAGTCGCCCGGCTGCGGGTAGGTCACCTTGCCCGGGTTCGCCTCGCAGAAGGTCTTGAACTCTTCAACAGTGGTCGGCGGAGTGGGTACGACGTCGCTGTTCACCCACATTTCCATCTGGGTTTTGCCGTAGGGTGCCTCGTAGCCTTCGGTGGGGCTGCCGAAGTCGTATTCGACCTCGGGAGAGGTTGTGTCAACGTAGTCGTTGAAGTTCGGCAGATAGTCCGTGAACGGACCCCACAGGTAGCCGTTCTCCTTGGCGGTGTAGAAGTTCTCGCCATTGATCCAGATGAAGTCGATGGTGCCCTCTTCGGTGTTCGCCTGCTTGTCACCGGACAGCTGGGTCAGGATGTCGTTGATGTCCATGCCCACCAGCTCCAGCGTGATGTCGTACTTCTCCTTCATGGCCGGGATCAGGCTTTCCTCGATCCACGTGTTGCGCGGCTCGCTACCGCCCCAACCGTAGAACGTGACCGTCTGGCCCTTGGCGGCTTCCAGCACCGCGTCCCAGTCGGAATAGTCCAGATTGGCAGATGCGCCGTTGCTGGTGTCGGATGCGCTCGAACTGCAGCCGAACATGGTGCAAGCCAGTGCAGCGGAAACGGCCACCGCACCTGCCTTCTTCAGGAAGCCGCGGCGGCTCACCGCAGCCGATGCCTTCGTACCTTTGAACAGTTTCATCCATCCTCCTTTGTTCGGATGACCGCGCCGATTTCGCGGTCTTTCGCTGGCTGCCGACAAGACGGCCAGCCGGGGTGTCGAAGAGTTGGGCGGCTAGGGTCCGTCCATGTCATCTATTCGACAACGTCTAATATCGGATTATAGCCATTTGAAACGACGATGGGTGATACAATCCGCGAAGGTGACCGCAGAAGTGCAGAAGGAGGGCAAACGGCTATGGGTGGTAGCGCGAATGCGAGCGGCGCGGCGAAGCATGGTAGCGCGAATGTGAGCGGGGCGATGAAGCGCGTCATCGTCGATTTCGACAATACGATGGGCTTGCCGGGATGCGATGTGGATGATGGCCTGGCGCTGCTGTACCTGCTCGGTTGCGATGACGTTCAGATCGAGGGCGTTTGCACCACGTATGGCAACAACACGTTGGCGGCCGTGCACGAGAACACTCAGCGCCTGATGGGGCTCTTCGGGATGGATGCACCGCTGCTGCGCGGAGCGGATGCACCGCTTGCGCGGACCAGCCAACAGGTGGGCGATGTGCTGATCGTGGCTGATCGGCCCGTGCATGCCATCGACCCAGCAAGCGCCTGCGTCGATGCTTCCCGCTTCATCGCTGATGCGCTGACCGCCCAGCCGGGTGTGCTGCATATCCTGGCCACGGGCAGCACCACCAATGTGGGCGGGGCGGAGGCGCTGCGGCCAGGCGTGCTAGCTGATGCGGCGTCCATCACCCTGATGGGCGGCGTGACCGCCAGTCTTGCCATCAATGGGCGCATCATGGACGAACTGAACCTCTCATGCGACCCGGCTGCCACGTGTCTTGTGCTGGCGTCGGGTGCGCCTGTTGCCATCGCCACATCGCAGAACTGCTTGCCTGCGTTCTTCACTCGGGCCGACCTGGCGGATGCGTTCGGTGAAGCGTCGTGGCTCTATCGCACGTGCGAGCAGTGGTTCGACACCATGGATGCCGCCTACGATTGGAGCGGCTGGACCTGCTGGGATGTGGTGGCCGCCGCGTTCCTTGTGCATCCTGAGCTCTTCTGCGACCAGATGGAGCAGGTGACGCTCTACGAGCGTTTCATCGGCGTGGGGTATCTGGAGTGCGGCAATGCGAATGCGCCGCATGCGCCGGTGAACCTGCCTGTCATCCGCGATGCGGCGGCTTTCAAGCAGCATGTGCTGGAGATGTGGCGGCACGGGTTGGAGCGCGTCGGGCTATAGGGTGCGTACGTTGCGAAACGGTGCTGAGATCGCCGAGATTCGGGATCATAGACGGTATTGGAATGATCGGCGGTGTCAGAATGGTTGGTGGCGCTGGGATCATAGATAGATCAAGCACATGCCGACAAGCATGCCCACCACCACCAGGATGGCTGGAATGCGTGAGCGATACATCAGGATGGCTTGTGGGATGATCTCACCGAACACCACGTAGAGCATGGCGCCGGAAGCGAAGCCGAGCGAGCAGCACAGTCCCAACGGACCGATGTCGCCTAGCCACAATCCTAGCCACGCACCGAGCACCATGGGAAGCCCGGAGCATGCGGTCAGCACCACGGCCTTTGCGCGGCCCATGCCCCCTGCCACAAGCGGTACAGTGACTGCCATGCCTTCGGGAATGTTGTGCAGGCCGATCAGCACTGCCAGCATCAAAGCCGCCATTGCTGCGTTGGGCGAATCAACGGCAAAGCTGGCACCGATCGACATGCCCTCAGGAATGTTGTGCAGTGCTATCGCGAAGGCAATGACCACGCCTGCTGTCCAAAGCTCCTTTTTCGCTGCTCCTTGTCGCGCGTGTTCGTTGTAATGGTCCACATGATTCAGCTCGTCAATGTCGTCGTGGACGAGGGGATGTTCAGAGCTTGCCGTATGTGCCACCTGATCAGCAGTCCGCTTGTCAATGATGCGGTTCAATGCCAGCACGACGAACACGCCTGCGAATACGGTTATTGCGGTCAAGATCACTCCGAGCGAATCATAGAGCTGCTTGCCAGCTGCTACGCTCTCTTCGAGCAGTTCAAAACAGACGATGGCGATCATCACGCCGCTGGTGGCAGCAAGCAACAGACTGATCACCCGGTTGCTGCTGCGTCGGAAGAGCGACCCGATGACACCGCCTGCGCCAGTTCCGCCAACGCCTGCGATAAGCGTGATGGTGGTGATATGCCAGAAGAAATCCATGCCATCAACTATAGAGCAAAAGTGCCTGTCTATCGCGAGAAGTTTGCCCATGTTAACAAATCGGATCGAGATGTTGTGCATCATGGTTCGGGCGCTGTTCATGCGATACACTCAACGGTAGCGCGGTCTCGGCCATTTCGATCGTTTCGTTGACCGCTCCGTTCGCATCCTCTTCGAAAGGGGCCCATCATGCTCAACTATTTCTGCAAGAAGCCGCTCTGGGAATGCACGCAGGCTTTGGCCGCCGTGGCGCAAGGGCAGCGCCCGGCCGACACCGTCATCAAGGGCGCGAACCTGGTGAACGTGTGCACCGCCGAGATCCAGCCGAACGTGGATGTGGCCATTGCTGAGGGGCGCATCGCCTACATCGGGCAGGCCGACCATTGTGTGGGTGAGGGCACGCGCGTGATCGAAGCGGCGGGGAATTACATCGCGCCGGGTTTCTTGGACGGGCATATCCATGTTGAGTCGTCCATGATGGGTGCGGGCGAATATGCGCGCGCGGTCGTGCCGCATGGGACGGCTGGCATCTATTGGGATCCGCATGAGATCTGCAATGTGTTGGGCCTTGAGGGCGTGAAGGTGATGATGGATGATGCCGAGCGTACGCCGCTCAAGGCCATGGTGACCACGCCTTCGTGCGTTCCGGCGGTGCCCGGTTTCGAGGACACCGGCTCGTTCGTGGGCCCGGCCGAGATAGCCGAGAGCATGACCTGGCCCGGCGTGGTGGGCCTTGGCGAGATGATGAACTTCGTGGGCGTGCTGGGCGGCACCGATCACGCGCATGGGGAGTTGGCCGAAACGCTAAAGGCTGACAAGGTGATCACGGGCCATTATTCGGTGCCCGAGACCGACCAGGGTTTGAACGCATATGTGGCATCCGGCGTGCGCTGCTGCCATGAATCCACGCGCGCCGAGGATGCGCTGGCGAAGATGCGGCTGGGGCAGTATGCGCAGTTGCGTTATGGATCGGCATGGCACGACCTGCCGGAGCTGGCGCATGCCATCACCGACCACGATATTGACACGCGCTTCGCGAACCTGATATCCGACGACACGCATCCGCACACGTTGGTGGAGGATGGGCATCTTGACCACGTGCTGCGCGTGGCCGTGGAGTGCGGCATTCCGGTGATCGAGGCCATCCAGATGATGACCATCAACGTGGCCACCTGCTTCCGCATGGATAACGAACTGGGTTCCATCACGCCGGGCAAGTGCGCCGACATCGTGTTCCTGGATGGGCTGGACACGCTGAACGTCACACGCATGATGATCGACGGCGATGTGGTGGCCGAGGATGGCAAGCCGCTGTTCGACTACCCGCCGTTCCAGTTCCCCGAATGGGTGACGCATTCCATGCATCTGGGACGCCCGATAACGGCGGAATCGTTTGCGGTGGAGGCGCCGGAGGGCGTGGCGGATGGCAGTGCGGTGGAGGTGCGCGCCATCGAGATCATCCCTGGCAAGGTGGGCGCCTTCGAGGCGCATGTGAAGCTGCCTGTGGTCGATGGCAAACTTGAGAGCGATCTGTCCCAGGATGTGTTGAAGACGTTCGTGTTCGAGCGGCATCACGAGACGGGCACGTTCGGCGTGGGCTTCACGAAAGGGTTCGGCATCACGCGCGGTGCCATGGCGTCCACGGTGGCGCACGACGCGCATAACCTGTTGGTGGTGGGCACCAACGACGAGGACATGGCGCTGGCCGCGAACACGCTAGAGGCGTGCGGTGGTGGCATGGTGGTGGTGGCCGATGGCGAGGTGCTGGGGTTGGTCGAGCTGCCCATTGCGGGGCTGATGAACGATCTGGGCGCCGAAGAGATGAGCCGCAAGGTGCATGCGCTGGAAGATGCGTGGGCGCAGATCGGCTGCACGATGCCTTCGCCTTTCATGACCATGGCGCTGATCCCGTTGGCGTGCTTGCCCGAGCTGCGCCTGACGAATCGGGGCCTGGTGGATTGCACCACGTTCCAGTTCACCGATCTGTTCGTGTAGGGATGATTGCCGGGTTGCACGCTGGGTTGCGCTGCCGTGCTGATGCGTGTACAATAAATGTTCGCCGTAAGGCATTCACGATGCGGGGTGGAGCAGTCTGGTAGCTCGCCGGGCTCATAACCCGGAGGCCGTAGGTTCAAATCCTGCCCCCACGACCAAAGCTACTGAGCCAGCGCCATGCTGGCTCTTTTTGTATCAGGAGCCGTGCGTATGGTCTTGGAGAACAAACTGGGGCTGTCATCCTCGGCTGCCCTCTATGAAGCAGAAGAGCGGCTGACCAAGGCGCGTGCTGCGGAGATATTCGCGAACGATCTTCTGGTGGCCAAGGCGCCCGGGACGTTCAATACATTGGCCTTCATCCACAGGCAGCTCTTCCAAGATGTGTATGACTTCGCCGGTGCGGTGCGCACGCAGGATATCGCGAAGGGCGGTTTCCGATTCGCCTCGGCGCTCTATCTTGACGATGCGGTTGCCAAGATAGAGGTGATGCCCCAAGGCACCTTCGATGACATCGTCGAGAAGTATGTTGAGATGAACGTTGCCCATCCTTTTCGTGAAGGAAACGGGCGCAGCATGAGGATCTGGCTGGATCATATGCTGAAGTGCGAATGCGGCGTTGTGATCGATTGGCAGCAGATCGATGCGCAGGATTATCTTTTGGCAATGGAGCGCAGTCCTATCAAAGATACCGAGATCAAGGCGTTGTTGAGGGCGGCTTTGACTGATAAGGCGGACGACCGCGAGACCTTCATGAAGGGGATCGATGCGAGCTATGCCTACGAAGGATATGAGACGTATCGCACCGGGGAGCTGTAAGGTGGCGGCATGAATTGCACGGATCTCGTAAAGAACGATGCCGGTATTGCCGACATTCAAAAGTATCCAGCCGGAGGAGAAATGACGGCTATTACGATACGTTCGCTCACGAATCTCCGCGTCGCGGCAAAGGAAGCAGCAGCTATGCACAGCAGGGGATTCAATGCATTCGTGCGGACGCGCCTGATCGAAGAACTCAAGAAGGGGATATAGGCTATGGTTTCAGAAGATAAAGGAATCGAAAAGCAGGCTTCTTCAAATAATCACTTTAAGACCGTTTATGAGGCGCTTGCCCCTATCCTGACCGAGAGTCAAA
>CASTMW010000060.1 GCA_949450265.1 uncultured Eggerthellaceae bacterium
AGTTCAACCGCTGTTGAGGGCAAAAGATGCTAAAACGACTCCACGTTGCAATACCGAGACGGTACCGTATCGTCATACAAGGTCATGTTCATGTTTCGCCTCTGTAACGTCTTGCCCGCTCATCTGTCCGAATGTGGTTATATACGCTATGATGCAACCGTTGTTGATGCTATGCGAACATCAAGGATGCAACGGCAGGGCTCTTCCTGATGCTTTATCGATGCAGGTAAGAGGAGGCCGTGATGTCAGTCGAGAACGAGGGGACCCGCAAGAGCAAGGTTCCTTTCATTAAAGATGCTTCGCTGAACGACCCACAGCAGGCGACCGACCAGATGGGTGCAGTCGGCGATGCGGAAGCGAAGCCCCATAAGAAGCATATGTTCACAAGGCGTAGCGTTCTGGCCATGTGTGGCTGTGGCGTTGCAGGGCTGGTCGCCGGTGGCGTGCTGGCCAGTTGGGGTGTGACCGAGCGTTCCATTGCGTCTGGTCGCGTGGATATCAGGACGACGCCACTCAAGATGATCGTGACTGACCGGGCTCGGTGCTCGGGCTGCCAGCGATGCGAGATGAGCTGCACGTTGAAGAACAATGCGCGTGTGTGCCAGCATATTGCACGCGTGCGCGTATGGGATAACTATAACTTTGGCGCTGGAGTTGATACTGGGGATGGCATATTCGAGGATTGCCAGTTCTCGGTAGAACATTGCAAGCAATGCGAGGATCCGTGGTGCGCGAACTATTGTCCCGTGCATGCGATCTATGCCGATCCGAAGACGGGCGCTCGTGTGGTCGATGATGGTGTGTGCATTGGGTGCGGCATGTGTGCGCAAGCATGCCCTTGGAATATGCCTCGCATCGATTCCGAGACGGATGTTTCCACGAAGTGCGTCTCGTGCGGCCGTTGTGCGGCGCAATGCCCCAATGGTGCCATCACGTTTGTGGATTGGAAGAACATAGCCCAAGCGGCACTTGATGCTGGTGTGGTTCGCACCATAACGCTGGTTGACGCGTGATCGGGGGTCAAAGATGCAGACAAGACCTCTAACACGGCGCACGTTCGTCGCTGGCTGTGCCGCGACGGGTGCAGTAACGGCGCTGGGTGCAGCACAAGTTGGTGTCGCTTTTGCTGAAGGTGGCCATATCGGACCTGAGGCGCATCCTCAAACCGTACAGGCGCACAGCGTTTGTCAGGCATGTCCGAATGCATGCGCGTTTACTGCGTTCACAGTGGATGGGAAGCTTGGCAAGGTTATTGGGAGCGCTTTCGACCCGAATGCGGCGGGTACCCTCTGCGCTCGTGGGTTTGGCTATACGCAGAGCGCGATCTCAAAGAACAATCTTGCCAACCCACTGAAGAAGAAAGACGATGGCACCTTCCGGACCATCGGATGGGATGAGGCATTCGCCGAGATCGGCGATGTGATGAGGGCCATTATCGATGAGGCGGGTTCCGGCTCGGTAGGCCTCATATGCGATGGTGCTCTGCCCACTGCTCTGGCCTACGGCACGCGTTTCATGCATGCGTTGGGAAGCGGCAATGTATGGATCGATGGTGCTACGCGTAACATCGGCAAAGAAGCAGCCTTCGCTCAGGTCATCGGTGTCGGATCGTATTCGCCTGATCTGGCTCACGCAGATCTGGCATTGCTAGTGGATACGAGTTACGCCGATGTGGTGACCCCGAATGTTGCCGCGGCGCTCCAAGCCCTGCGCGATGCAGGCAAGCCCATCATCGCCATCGACCCTCGTCTTGGTACGGTAGCATCGTTCGCCGATGATTGGTTCGCGGTGAATCCTGGCTCTGAACTGGCGCTGCTCTTGGCGCTGTGCAATCATCTGATACGCACGGAGCGCTATGACAAGGCGTTCCTTGCTGTCAATGCTACTGGATTTGAGGAGTGGGCGCAGGCGATCGATGAGTTCACGCCGATCTGGGCCGAGGCCATCACGGGTGTTCCGAGCTACCGTATCGAAGAGCTGGCTTCGCGGCTTAGCGAGGCAGCACCGCATGTAGCCATCGAGTACAACAATGGCGATATCGCTGCTGACTCGTATACCAACTCGAGCCAGACCGCACGTGTCGTGTGCTTGCTGAATGCGTTGTTGGGAACATGGAACATGCCGGGCGGCGCTCTGCTGCCGTTCGATTATGCGGCGTATCAGCCAGAAGCGGTGCTCCCACAAGCAGGTCCCGATGCTGCGCATCGAGAGACTGTCCCAACTATCGTCAGCTTTCCGTTGGGAGCGCCTTTCGGTGCTTCGGCGGCTGCGACTATACATCAGGCGCAAACAGGATCATTGAAAGCGATGCTGGTGATCGAAGCGGATATGGCCTATGACCATGCGTGTATGCCGGACGTGGACCGCGCATTGGAAGGGCTCGATCTTATGGTTTGCGTCTCCCAGCAGATGACGCAAACAGCAACGCTCGCTGATTACGTTCTGCCACTCTGTCCGTATCTCTCATGCGGGTCCTTGCCAGTGTTCTCGCAAGGCACAACGCCGGTCGTGTCCATCGCGACCGCGGCGATCGGGTCCAGCGATTCGAACGCTTTGCCCATTGATGCAATCATCGAAGGACTCGCGCGAGCATGCGATGTGGGAGATGCATTCGCATCTTCGCTTGATGAGGTGGCATCGGCACAGCTCTCAGGTTTGAAGCTGACGATAGAGGGGGTGCGCGATGCTGGATCGGTGGCGGTGCCCGTGGAGGTTCCGCGCGTTGCATCGTGGCCTACTCCTTCGCATGCGATCCAATTCGTCAGCATTGCATGTGAGCAGGCAGGTGTGGCCGCGCTGCCGCTTTGGACACCTTTAGAGGAAGCATCAAACATCACGACTGTGGCGAGCGATGATATGAACGATCGCCAACGCGATCGAATCGCTGCGATCGTTGCAGATGCGAACGGACCGCTGACCTTCAATCTGATAACCGGTCAACAGCCGGTCATCGGCCAAGGCAGTGCGAACGTGGCCGAGCTGATGGATATCGCCGAGCAATACGATCTAGACAGCGTGTGGATCAATGCGGATGTTGCTGCGGTGCTCGACATCGAAACGGGAGATACCATCGCTCTTTCGAATGACAGAGCGACTTGCCAAGCGAAGGCGTTCGTCACACATCGCATTGTTCCTACGGCGCTGTATCTGCCAAGTTGTTTCGGGCATGCAGCCGAGCGGCAGCGCGTTTCTTTCGGAAAGGGCGTCAATCCCCTGATCTTCGCTGATCCTGTCATCGAAGAGGGCTACGGGATCCTGTGCACCCAAGGCGCGTGCGTCACGTTGTTGAAAGAAGGTGCATGATGGCACGGTATGGCATGTTGATAGATACGACGAAATGCATAGGGTGCTTCACCTGCAGGACGGCATGCCAACGGCAGAATGGCTTGCTCCCCGATCAGGACTTCATTAGGTTCGAGCAGCGGGAAGTCGGAGAATACCCCGATGTGTCCATCGAGAACATCCCGCTCCAATGCATGCATTGTGAAGATGCTCCGTGCGCGCAGGTATGCCCTACCGGCGCTGCGCATATGGGCGCCGATGGCATCGTGGAGGTGGACGAGGGACGATGCATCGGATGCTTGTACTGCATGGCTGCATGCCCATATCAGGTCCGTGTGCGTAATTCCGAGACTGGCACGGTGGACAAATGCCGTTTTTGCACCGTTTCCGCTGAGGAATCGGGTACCAAGATGTGCACCTGTGTGGAGTCCTGCTTGACCGGTGCGCGCATCTTCGGCGATCTGGACGATCCGGACAGTGAGCTGTCTCGTGCGATCGCCCGTACGAACGCTGCGCCGATCGCCGGTGATCTGACCGAATCAAAAGTGTTCTACGTGAGGTGATCGGGATGACTTTCGAACCCATTTGGGGATTGATCATTGCAAGCTATCTGTTCTTGGCGGGGCTTGGGGGCGGCGCGTTCGCAGCGTCCACCTACCTGCGTTTGCGCTCTCCCCATTGCGTGCATCTGATCCGCTACGGGCGCATCATTGGGCCGGTCACGGTGATCGTGGGCCTGGTGCTGCTTATGTTCGACGCGACGGCAGGTTTCCATAATCCGCTGCGCTTCGTGTTCTTACTGACCAATTTCGGGTCAGTGATGACCTGGGGCGTCGTTTTCCTTGGCGCTTTTGTGATCATTTCGCTGATCGTTGCAGTGATGGATCTGGTCGGTCGAGGCCTCAAGATACCTGTATGGCTTGATGTGTCCGGTGCGGTGCTAGGCATCTGCGTCTGTGTCTATACCGGTTGTGGAATAACGCGCTCCTGCCGGTGCTGTTCTTGGTGTCGGCGGTCTCTACGGGCATGGCGGCCATCTTGCTTATCGGCATATTCAAAGCTCCGAAGGAGTTCGGCATATCGGGTGCTTTCAAAAAGTTCCACTTTTTCTTACCGATCTTCGAACTTTTCTTGGTGGCATGTTTGCTATTCATCACAGCGAATAGCGCGCAGGAAGCAGGTTGGACCTCGGTGATGAATCTGGTTGCTGGCGATTGCGCTGTGGTGTTCTGGCTGGTGTTCGTGCTCGCTGGTTTGGTGCTACCGACGATCCTAGAGTGGAAGATGCTGTTCATGTCCACCGAGGAAGTGGAGGAATCGCGCCTTGGCCATCAGATTAGCGCGGCGTCGGACATCCTGGTATTGGTGGGCGGGTTCACGCTGCGCGTGCTCATATTGGCGGCAGCCATGCCTTTGACCCTTATCCAGCCATGGATGTGAATGGTCGCGAGAAGGACGCGAGCGGGTATGGATGCACTTGGCGGCATGGTACCTGGTGCCGCAGCGTACCAGGTGATGTTGTTATTGAATCAAGAGATGACATGATCCAAGGAGGTTGAACGATATGAAGGTATATCCGATGGATGTGGAACGTGGCGCACGGCAGCACTTCGTCAGGTCTTTGGCTGGTGTGGTGGCGATCATGCTGGTGGGCGCGTTGGCATCATGCGTGGTCGGCTGTTCGCCAACTCCGTCTGCGACATCGAGCGCATCAAGCGCGAGCGGTGCAGAGCAGAGCAGTGCTGCATCGGATGGGGTTAAAGCGGGTGAGATGAAGATCAAGGTAGAGATGTCTGAAGCGGTGACCTCTCCCGAGGCCGCTGATTCTCCGCTGCAATTCTCCGAAGAGCAGATCGACGTGGTGGCCCCTGATGGCTCGACGGCCATCGAAGTGTTGAAGGCAACCGGGCGCGAGATCAAGACCGAAGGGGATGGCGCGAACGAGAATGTTGTCGCTATCGGTGGTTTGGCCAATGGCGATGCTGGTGAGACCAGCGCATGGGTCTACCGTGTCAACGATGTCGATCAGAGCGAGGCACCTGGCACATGCGTCCTGCAGGATGGGGACACGCTCTCGTTCGTCTTTGTGGATGACGCGCCAGTAGCGCGGGCAAGCGTTTCGTAACGGATGTGGCGTCTCTGATGTGCGGGCATGATCGCTGGGTATGATGGCTCCATTCCAGCTGGAAGGCGGCTGGCAAGCTACGAAGGAGACGATCATGGACAAATACATCTGCGACGTGTGCGGCTACATCTACGACCCGGCAGTGGGAGACCCCGATGGGGGCATTGCGGCGGGAACGGCCTTCGAGGACATTCCCGATGATTGGACCTGCCCGGTCTGCGGTGTGAGCAAGGACGACTTCTCCCTCTACGAGGACTGAGCGCCGATGGAGGCATGAAGGCCATGAGGGAGCGGGAGATATACCTGGCTGGCGGGTGCTTCTGGGGCACGCAGGCCTATATGGCGAAGTTGCCCGGGGTGCTCGCCACCCAGGTGGGGTACGCTAACAGTAACAGTGCGGATCCCACCTATGAGGATGTGTGCACCGGAAGCACCGGTGCGGCGGAATGCGTGCGTGTGCGCTATGACTCCGATGTGATCGGACTCACCTTAATCGTGGAGGCGTTTTTGCGCACCATCGACCCGACCAGCTTGAACCGGCAGGGCAACGATCGCGGCACCCAGTATCGCAGTGGCATCTACTGGACCGACGACGCGGATGCCTTCATCGTGCGCAGCATGCTGGCGGAACTGCGCTATCGCAGCGGGGCCAACATCGTGGTGGAGGCCGAGCCGCTGGGGAACTTCTGGGCGGCCGAGGAATACCACCAAGATTACCTTGCGAAGAATCCAGGCGGATACTGCCATGTCGACCTCTCCGATGCGTCTCGCTTCATCGCGGAGCATGCTTCGGAGTTCGGGCGCATCAATCGGGTGGTGAAGCTGGAACCCATCGCGGCGCCTGCAGGCGATGCACTTGGTGGACCATCGGGTCTGCCAAGCTAGCGTCCACCCTACAAAGAGAACAGCTTGCGCGCCTCGTCGGCGGTCTGCCTGCGCGTAAGGATGCCAAGGAGCACGACCAGCACCACGGCCGCGATGGCGCTAGCTATGGCGGGTGCTGCATTGTCGGCCAAGCCCGTGGCCACGAACACGAGCGGTGCGAATCCTAATACCACGTTGTAGAGCAGGTATTTCGCATAACCGGCAACGAATGCATCGCGTTCGAGGGCTACCAGCACGCTGTTGAACAGGATAGCGGCGATAGATATGAAGGGGATCACGTAGGTGGTGGCTATCGTATTGCCAGCCGTGATGAACCAGATGGCACAGAGCGCGAGCAGAATCAAGAAGTAGCGCTCCACGATGCGAAGGACATCGGGGGTATGCACGAGCAGGTTGCGCACGAAAAGGTATGCCACCAGAATGGCCGCACAGAGCGCTATCGTGCTCAGCCACGAGGCGTGCAGTGTCACGGCGCCGAAGACCGTGGCGGTGATGCACGCCACGGTCAGGGCCGCCAAAGCGCGCCGGGCGAGCGTGCTCGTGTGCTGCACCACGCTCACCGGGAAGGCGGAGGGCGAAGGCGTTCCGGCAAGGGCGCTGCCGCAAAGGGGGCAACGATCCAGCTCGCCTGTGAAGCTCACGCCGCATTCATCGCAAGCCATCATGGGGAATCTCCTTCTCGCGCAGCTGCCTGAGGTGCTCCACTGTCTCCTGTAGCTGGGCACTGCGCAAACTGCGCGCAACACCGGCAGCATCCTTGTTGATGTTCAGGAAGCCATGGATGCCCATATCGGAGAAGATGCGGCAGAAGGCGCGCACCGTTCGCATATCAGTGAAGAGCGTGGCGATGCCGATGCTGAGGTCGTCTCCGAACGTGCAGACGAGGAAATTCAGATCGGCGGTGGAGGTCTGCAGGTTGACGCTGCGCACATGGGCGTCCACCTCGTCGCTGAAGGAGATGCGTCCTAAGCTGGAGACCGCTGTGGTGATGTCGCGGTTCGCGATGCGGGTCGCAAGTCCCAAGACTAGATCCTTCAAGAAGAGGGGCGCCGCGCGCAAAAGCAGATTGCGCTCAAGGGCGATCATCTGGTTCATCCGCTTCTCCAATTGCTCGCGGCGTGCGGCATTCTTCAGTTGCTCCTGCACGAGGGTGGCCACATATCCGATGGGCTCGCAGTGCGCTTCGTGGTAGGTCACGGTGGCAAGGCCGAAGAAGTTACGCATGGTGTCCGAGCCGAAGAAGCGTCGAAGGTCTACGGGTACGGTCAGGCGGATGGGCTGGTTGGCAGCTGAAGCGGGGCGCCCATCACACAATGCACAGATGACCGCGGCGATGATAAGGCTCGTCACACTAACGCCGAGCGCGCTGGCATGCTCGTGCACCTCGCGCGCGCTCAAGTGGTATTCCAGATATGTGGGGTCGCTGCGGTCGCGTATGCCGCTCAAGCGGTATGCGCGCTGCGTGGGCGTGGAGGCCGCCTTGCCGCGCGCGAAATGCTTGGAGAAGCTGTCCTCATTGCTGGCAAGGAGCACGTCCTCGGAGCAAGGAAGAGCAGGCGTGTCATAGCGAAGATGGGTGTATTGGCCGATCAGCTCGCGGAAGAAGCTCAGCGTGCCGCGTCCGTCGGAGATCATGTGCGAGACTTCCAGATTGATGCGGCGCACATGGTAGCTGACGCGGAACAGGATGCTCTTAGGTCCCGCATGCAAACCGAAGCAGATGGGCAGCGCTTCTTGCTGCACGCGGGGGCGCTGCGATGACGGTTCCAGATAGTGCCAGAACAGTCCGCTTCGCAAGGACACGTTGAAGCCGGGGAAGAGCGCAACGGTGGCATCGAGCGCCTGTTGCAGCAGTTCGGGCGCCACCTCGTCTTCCATCTCAGCGGCGAAGCGGAAGACAGTCTGGGCGTGCCTGCCCGCTTCGGCCGAATAGAACTTGCCGACGTTGTCTAGTCGGTACCAAGCAGTCCGAGCCATGCTGGATCCTTGTCCACCGTGTCGTCCTCTCCGTCCAGGAATGCCTTCATGACACGATAGGTGTCGCGTACCAGGCTCAGGACGGAAGGATAGAGGAAGTACCCATGCACGCCATCCAAGATGCGCACGCAGACCACTTCATTGCCGTCTTCCTGCAGGCGCGCGGCGTACGCTTCGGCCTCATCGCGCAAGGGGCAGTACTCAGCGCTCATGATCAAGGTGCGCGGTTGGTCCGACAGTTCCGCAGAGAGCAATGGTGCGAAATAGGGACTCTCGCGGTCTTCGGGGCGTCGAACGTACATATTCACGTACCCTTCGATCTGCTCGCGCGTAAGCAGATAATCCTCGCCGTTCTCGCGCACGGAATCGAAGATGGACGTGGTGCTGTGATCGTCGTAGAGCAGCGGGTAGAGCAGCATCTGGGTGTGCGGTTGGAACTCCTTGCGATCGCGCGCGAGCAAGGACACGGCGGCTGCCAGATTGCCGCCTGCGCTGTCGCCGAACAGCACGATATGCTCGGGATCGACATCGTAGAGCAGCTCGCTCGAGAACAGCTGGCGCGCCACTTCGTAGCAGTCTTCCAGCGCCGTGGGGAACTTGTATTCGGGGGAGCGCCGGTAATCTACCGACACCAGGCGCCGTTCCAGGCGCAAGGCCGTGCGCATGCAGGCATCAGAGTAGAAGTCCACATCCCCGTTGGCCCAGCCACCTCCATGGAAGAACAGGATGGTGCCGCGGAAGTCGTCGTTGACGTGCAGGCCGTTGCGCAGCGAGAAGTCTATGTCGAGCGGCGTGAACACCTTCAATGGTATCTCGTAGCCATCCTTTGCGGTGGCGGAGAAGTCGTCGATGCGGCATCGGGGGCTTGCCAGCGTCAGCTTGGCGCTGGCATCTTCAGCCGTGCGTTGCTGTGCGTAGGTGCTCTGGATGGGCTCGCTGGCACTGAGGCGCGTTATCGTCTTGATGGCGGCGCGTACCGCTTTGTTCAGAGGCATGGCTCCTCCTTTTGATGTCTCTGCGTCGGGTCGACTTCGCATCCCAACATACCATGACGCGTGCGCATGCGCGCAACCGTGGAAGAATCGCAAC
>CASTMW010000061.1 GCA_949450265.1 uncultured Eggerthellaceae bacterium
CAGGGATTGAACCCGGCGAAGGCTGAACGGTCCAGTGGACTGTTGCGAAGAAAAGAACCACTGCAGGAATCCTGCAGTGGTTCTTCGTTTCCCAGCCCAGCGTGTAGATCGGCGTGCTCTCAGATCCTGCTGCAAAGGTCAGTGCAGATCGGCTTGGGGACCGATCGCAGATCGACGTGCAGATCAGCGCGCCGATCAGACCTGCGCGCCCGCATCACGATGCCAGTTCAAGCTCCGGCTCGTTATCGTTCAACAAGGGACCGCGCGATAGCGTATCCTCGTGCGGCGTCTTCCAGTCGGCCGTGTCGTCGGGGCGCGGCGCCATATCGGCCTCCACGCCATTCGCCGCCCTCAATCGGCTGAAATAGCTCTTCGTCTCGCGTACCACCACGCCCGACAGCACGATCAGTGCGACCATGTTCGGGATGGCCATGCAGGCGTTGAAGATGTCGGCGATGGTCCACACCGCAGAAACCGTCAGGTAGGGGCCGATGAACACCGCAGCGATGTAGAGCCAACGGTACACCTTCACGGCGGTCATGGAGCCGTTGCTGAAGTATTCCAGGCAACGTTCGCCGTAGTAGTCCCAGCCCAAGATGGTGGTGAAGCCGAACAGCGCCAGGCATAGCATCATGATGAAACTGACGATCTGGCTATGTACGAACGGCAGCCCCGTCTGGAATGCGGCGATGGTCACACCCGCGCCTTCCAGCCCCGGTGTCAGGTATGCGCCCGACATCACGATGGCAAGACCGGTCATGGAGCACACGATGATGGTGTCCAGGAACGTGCCTGTCATGCTGATGAGGCCCTGGCGCACCGGCTCGTTCGTGCGTGCTGCTGCTGCTGCGATGGGCGCGGAGCCCAGACCAGCCTCGTTGCTGAAGATGCCGCGCGCGATGCCCTTTTGCATGGCGATGATGATGGCGCCTAGCATGCCGCCCGCCGCCGCCTGCAGGCCGAACGCGCTCTGCACGATAGTGACCAGCGCCGCTGGCAGCGCGGTGATGTTGCACCCGATCAAGAACACGCTGAATGCCACGTAGATGATGACCATGGTGGGGATGACCTTCTCGGACACGCTGGCGATGCGGCGCAGCCCGCCCACTAGCACAAGGCCCACCAGCACAGCCAGCACCAGCGAACTGATCACGATGGCCCAGCTGTATTCCATGCCGAACAGGCTAACCGTGGCCGCCTGTTCAGGATCGAAGAAGTTGGTGATGGCACCGGTGATGGAATTCACCTGCGTGATGGTGCCGATGCCCATCAGGCCCGCGCACAGTCCGAAGAACGCGAACAGCTTCGCCAGCCATTTCCACCGCGGCCCCATGCCGCGCTCGATGTAGTAGAACGGGCCACCCAGCACATGCCCATCCTTGCGGATGCTGCGGTACTTGATTGCCAGCAGGCCCTCGGAATACTTGGTCGCCATGCCGAACAGTGCGGCCAGCCACATCCAGAACAGCGCGCCCGGGCCGCCTGCCACGATGGCGGTGGCCACGCCCACGATATTGCCCGTACCGATGGTGGCCGACAGCGCGGTGCACAGTGCGGCGAAGCTGGAGACCTCGCCCTTGCCGCCCTTCTCGTTGGTGGTCATGTAACGCAACGCGCGCGGTAGCTGCGTGATCTGCAGGCCTTTCAGCCGGCACGAGAGCAGCAGGCCGCCGAACAGGATGAGCACCATCAGGGGCACGCCCCAGATGAAATCATCCACTACGGCTAGGATGTTGTCGAATGTTTCCACGTTCACTCCTTCACGAACGGTCCTTCTTGCATGCAAGTGTCCGTTGGATATGGCGAAGGGAGCATGGAGCGACGAAGACGCGCGCGACAAGGCGAGAATGGCCGCATCGCTGCTCTGTCCTTTTGCCTGAGAGTTTCAGCGGCTTGTGCCGCCTTGCCCCTTCGGCACCCG
Source organism: uncultured Eggerthellaceae bacterium (assembly GCA_949450265.1). Taxonomy (GTDB): domain Bacteria; phylum Actinomycetota; class Coriobacteriia; order Coriobacteriales; family Eggerthellaceae; genus Adlercreutzia_A. The sequence continues at coordinate 1,922 of CASTMW010000061.1, forward strand.
GTCGCGCCGGGATTCTCCAGAGGTCCCTTCGCGCCCTGTCTCATACTGCTGCGTATGATCCAAGGCGTTTCAACGGGGTAGCGCTATGCAATAGGGTCATTATATGCACCGAAGCACCATGCGGCGAGCCATGAACCGAGGATAGAACGATCGCGCGGTCCGAACGGACACCGTGGCCACCCAAACGGCTGCCATCGCATTTTCGGATGGCGCGTCATCGTAAGTTCGCGCGGCCGAATCTATTGCCGCGCTCGTTCGCTTCTGTTTTCATAGCAAACGCTGCGTCCGACCGACGCGCGATAGGAATGGGAGTGAACATGGCAAGAAAAGACATACCCTACGACCAGAAATACTACGATCCCGAGATAGAGTGCATGCCTCGCCCGCAGCTGGAAGAGCTGCAATTAGCGCGTTTGCAGGAGATGGTGCGCTATGCCTACGACAATACCGTCTACTACAAGCGCGCGTTCGACGAGGCAGGCGTGAAGCCGGAGGACATCAAGACCCTGAAGGATATCGAAGCGTTTCCCTTCATCGACAAGAAGACCGAGCGCGACACTCAGCACGTCGGCAGCTTCTTCGGCGAGATGTGCAGCGTGCCTGAAGAGGACGTCATCTTCATGGCCACCTCGTCTGGATCCACTGGCGTCCCTACCGTGAGCCCCTTCACCCAAGAGGACTTCGATCTGTGGCAGGACACCGAGGCGCGCCTGTTCTGGCAGGCTGGCATGCGCCCGAACGATCGCTATGTGCACGGGCTGAACTTTGCGCTGTACGTGGGCGGCCCAGACGTCATCGGCGCGCAGCGGCTGGGCGCGCTGGCCATCTGGGTGGGCGCGGTGCCCAGCGACCGGTTGCTGTTCGTGTTGAAGCAGTACCAGCCTACCGTCATCTGGACCAGTCCGTCGTATGCGTGGCAGCTGGGCGAGAAGGCGAAGGAGAAAGGTTTCGATCCGCGCACCGACTTCAATATCCACACCATCATTGTGGCTGGGGAGCCGGGCGGCTCCATCAAGAGCACGCGTGAGGCCATTGAGGACCTGTGGGGCGCGAAGGTGGTGGACTTCTTCGGCCTGTCCGACATCTACGGTGCCTGCGCGGCGGCGTGCGAGGCGCATGACGGTCTGCATATTGTGGAGGACCAGATCCTGGTGGAGACGGTGAACCCGCAGACGGGCGAAGTGCTGGCACCCGGCCAGATGGGCGAGCTGGTCTACACGACGCTCTGCAAGAAGGCACGTCCGATGATCCGCTTCCGCACGGGCGACATCGGCTATGTGAGCAACGAACCGTGCAGCTGCGGGCGTACGCTAGCGCGCATCCATATCACCGGGCGCAAGGATGAGATGTTCATCGTGGGCGCGGTGAACGTGTTCCCCAGCGACGTGGAATACGTGGTACGTGCCGAGAGCGGCTTGACCGGCGAATATAGCATCCGCGTGTTCGACGAGGATTTCACCACGAAGTACGAGGTATCAGTGGAACGCGCGCAGGGCTCCGACGAAGCGTTCGACGAGGTATCGCGGCGCGTGGAGGCGGCTTTGAAGGCGCACACCGGCGTACGTCCGGCGAAGGTGCTGGTGTACGATGCAGGCAAGCTGGGCACGTCCAGCGAGCATAAGGCCTCGCGCTTTATCGACGAGAGGAACAGCAAGTAAGGACAGTTGAGCGGAAGTTGAGAAGCGCTCACTTTTAGGAGGTTGGAAGAAAGAACGCGGGAGATGGGAAGCGCTCACTCGCCTCCTCGCTGCGGAAAGATATGATGTTCTTATCATATCTTTCCTTGCTCCGGGGAAGCTCGCTCGCGTTCCCTGTCTCCCGCGTTCCCGATAAGCTCTTTCCAGAGGAAGAAGGACAAGATGACCGTTACCTTTTCAGTTTCACAGCAGCATTATCTGTTCAGCGTGCAGGCGTTCGCGCACACGGTGCTGTCGCTTGGTGGCGACGAATACGCCTATGCGCTGCGGGATCGCACGACGGCGGGCGTGCTGGGCGATGTGGCGGATGGCACGAGCGAACTGGGCGTCATCGTGCAGACGAGCGACACGGCGGCCGAGCTTGACGCGGCCATCCGTGATGCGGGGCTTGAGTTCGTCAAGCTGGCCGAGAGCGCACCGCGCATCGCCTTGCCCATCAGTCATCCGCTCTCGAATGCTGAGCGTCTAAGCATCGACGACCTGGCCGAGTGGCCCTATATCTGCTTCGATCAGGGTGATGACGCGCCACCGGCCTTTGCGGAAGAAGCGCTGGCGGGCGTGCCGCGTAGCAAGCGCGTGCTGTGCACCGATCGCGCGTCGCTCTCCGAGCTGGCCACGGCGCTGAATGGCTATACGGTGACCAGCGGTATCCTGGTGGGCATCGCCGATGGCAGCAGTCTGACCACGGTGGCGTTGGATACCGACGTGCGCCTTCATCTGGGGTATGTGCGTCGCGCAGGTGCGCAGCTCAGCGATATCGGTCAGCGCTTCGTGACCAAGCTGGAACGCGGGCTGGAACTGTACGCACGAGCATAGCGAACAGAATGGCGTGCCGCTCCATTACAGAAGCAAGTCACTTCGATTCAGCTTGCGTGAAAACCCGGCCGAGCGTACTTATGCTACGCGAGGAAAGAGGAAGGGGAGAGAGGGGGCTTAGCGTGCGAAACGAACGAAGTGGTGCCCCTGACAGGAATCGAACCTGCACACCCGGTTTAGGAGACCAGTGCTCTATCCATTGAGCTACAGGGGCATGATGAACGTTCGTCGAACGTGTGGCCCGGCGACATCCCGCATTCCGGCGCGAAGGAGTGCCTGTCGAGCTGCATGGTGATTCTAGCATGTCTGCGCGCACCACGGAGATGCGCGCAGAGGAAGACACGGGAAACGAAAAGAGGCGAGCTGCACGCTCGCCTCTTTTGCTGTGATACGGACGGTCCCGGTCGGGCTACGGCTGCGGCTGAACCGGAGGGGTCGACTGCACCGGTTGCGGATCAGGGTACATGTTCATGGTGGAGGTCACCGAAGGATCGTTCATCCAGTCGCTTGCATAGCGGGCGGTCCAGTGGCCCATCGCACGATACACGAGCAGCGTTTGGAATGCCGTGGCGAAGCATGTGATGATATAGATCAGCAATAGCGCCGGTGCCATGGCCCCAACGATGCCCATCATGGCCATAAGCGCGGACAGGCCGCTGGCATCGCCGTAGCCGTGATGCCCGTAGCTATAGTAGTCGTATGGGGCATAGCTGTCGTAATAGCTGGACATCATGATAAGGTCGTAGATGTTCCCGCTCATTGCCACGCCCGCGATGGCCAGGATGATCAGCGCCACGATGCTCACGATGATGCCGATGATGATGCCAGGCACGATAGTGATGCACAGCAGCGATCCGGGGTTCTTCTTGAGCGCGTTCCAAACGGTGCTCACATCGAATCCGGCGCCCAGGCGATCGGCTATGGCCGTGCGCATAGTGGCCGCGTTCAAGAACATGCACAAGAACACTGAAATGGCTATGGCGGCAAGCCAGCCGAGCAGTGGCACCAAGCCCACGATGCCACCTGCGATACCCGCGATTAGGGAGATCACCAGCGACAGCACGAAGTAGAACGCACCGTTCACGAAGCAGCGGTTGCCGAATATCTGCTTGGGCATGGATTCGATGCGGCCCATGGACAGCTGCCGCGCCCAGCGCATGCAGTAGCCGTTCACCACCCAGTTCAGGATGGGCACAAGATTGATGAGCCCCAGCAAGAGCGTGCGCCCGATCCATCCGTTGGACTGCTTGATGTCATCCCAGGCACAGCCGATGCAACCTTTTGCATAGGTCGGTTGCGCTGGAGCGGTGGGGGCAGTAGCTTGGGTGGACGCGGTGTAGGCGGGAGCACCTGTCGCGTTCGTTGTGCCCGCCGCACCTGCGGTGGTATTCGTTGCGCCCGCCGTGGTGCTTGTCGCCCCAGTTGTTGGCGCAGTATAGGCCGTTGCGGTTTGTTGGGCAGATGCCGGTTGCTCGGTCGCCTGCTGCGCTGCTTGCGCCGTGGGCTCAGCGGTTGGCTGCGCTGTCGGTTGCGCCTGCACCGCGGCCACCACCTGCTCGGTCGTCACGCTCTCAGCCGAAGCCGACGTGCCCGCAAGCGGTTCACCGCACGAGAAGCATACCGCGTTGCCCTCGGGGTTCTCTTTCCCACAATTCTGGCAGATCATGATCTCTCCTTCTGATCCTTGTCCTTCAATGCTGCTATCACCTTCTCGGCGGCTTCGGTTATCGAAACGCCGCCAACATCCACTGTGACCTCAGCGTATCTTTCGTAGAGCGGCACCCGTTCCTCGTAGAGGTCGGCCAGGCTTGCGCAATTCGCTTCGCGCATGACCACGCCGCGCTCGGCGAATTCCGGCAGGCGCACATGCAGCTCGTCAAGACCTATCTTGAGGTATACCACATGACCGATCTGTGCGAGGTGCTCCATGCCCGCAGGCGAGTAGATGGCTGACCCACCAGTGGAGATGATGGTGTTGTTGAAGGCCAGGTCGCATAGCACGTTGCCTTCCACTTCGATGAAGCCGTCGGGACCCAGCGAATCGATCAGCCGCTGCAGCGTCTTGTCCATACGCTGCTGGATCAACAGGTCAACATCGACGAAATCATAGTTCATCATCTTCGCCAGCACCACGCCGATGGTGGACTTGCCCACGCCGGGCATGCCGATCAGCACGATGTTGTCGCGGACAGTCCGGTCGCTTTCCTGTGCCATCTGGTCTCCTTGTGGTCGTTCGCCTTGGGCCGCCGCGCTCTTTGCGCGTGCGTCGCCGTCAATTCTACCGTTATTCCTGCACGGAGAGGTCGTCTGCAATCGAAGCGTCGATTTTCTCGGGAGGTTTTCGCAGCGGGAAGGCTTCCGACAGCACGATGGCGGCGAAGATCAGCACGAACCCCGCCACCAACGGCAAGGTTAGGGCCTCGCCATACAGTATCACGCTGAACGCCACGCCGAAGATGGATTCCAGCGACAGCAGCAGCGCGGCCTGCGCGGGGTGCACGTATTTCAGCGCTACGTTCTGGCAGATCATGGCAACGCAGGTGCACATGACCACCAGATAGGCCATGTTGGCGTAGTAGGACAGCGGGATGGCGGCCAGGTCGGGTGCGGGTTCGGTAAGAGCGCCCACTAGCACGCCCAAGGCGCCGCTGACCCAGAACTGGTACACGGTCAGCACCACGGCGTCGCGGTCGCGCGCCAGCATGGCCGTGGCCACGATATGCGCCCCGAAGAAGAATCCGCCCACGATGGTCATCAGATCGCCGAACCCAACGGCCAGCTGATCGCCTGACAGCGAGACGAACCCCACGCCGGTGATGCAGAGCACAGCCGCGATCAAGTTGTAGCGCGTGGGGCGGCGGCGCGTGACGAACCAGAACATGAACGGTACCAGCACGCAATAGATGTCGGTTAGGAAGGCGTTCTTGCCGGGAGTGGTGAAGTTTAGCCCCACCGTTTGCGTCCAATAGGCGGCGAAGATGAGCGCGCCAAGGATGGCGCCAGCGCGCAGCGTGCTTGGGTCGAGCGCCTTCCGCACGCGCTTGGCGAACACGATGGTCAGGATCAGCGCAGTGGCAAGGAAGCGCAGCCCGATCAGCCACGATGGCTCGAAGGCATCCATGGTGTCCTTCATCACCACGAACGAGCTGCCCCAGATGAGCGCGGCGGCGGCGCACATCAGCTTGTAGACGAAGGGAGGAAGGGGATGCAAGCGCGACATGACAGGGGCCTTACGAGTGGGCAGCGGGGGCCGCAGCGTTTCCGGTAGCGTCTTCGGCATCGGAAACGTGCGCGCGGTCGGCCAGCACCATGGCCAGGGCCAGCCCTTTCGCCGTGCGCCGGGGCAGGTAGTTGGCCATGATGGCGATGCAGATGCCCGTGACCAGCAGCATGACCGCTGCCAGTCCATTGCCGAATGCGGCCAGGGCCACCACCGCGGCACTTACAAGGATCACCGCCATGATGAATAGCGCTTTTTGCAGGCGGAAGCTGGTGGGGTCGAACAGACGCGCCTGGGCCATGCGCTCGGTGAGCGCCTGCGGATCGGGTTCGTCCTTCGCCACGTGGTTCCACGCCAGGAAACGGGTGATCAGCGGACCATCGTCCAGCAGTTGGCGCTGCTCGTTCGGCGTGAGCATCAGCAGATCGGTGCGCCGTTCGCGCCCGAACACTATATAGAGGATGGCCGCAATGGCCAACAACGCCGCGCAGACCAGCGCCACCGTTGCATCAACGGTGAAACGGTTCACCAGCTGGTTGCTGTAGGTGTCGGTCCATGCTTCCTCTTCGGCCTTCGCGATATCCGTGCGCACGCCGCTGTAGGCTTCGCGGGCATCTTTGGAAAGATTGGTCAGCCACGTTGTGGGGAACAGGATGTGCGCTTGTGCGTATTGGCCTGCGCGTACCTCGGGCACCTGGTAGCTTACGGTGCCGTCTGCTGCTATGTCCAGCTGACCGGGCGCGCCGTGCCCCCACGCCAGGACCGTGTCGTTCGGCACGACCGACACGCCTTCGGGCACGGGCAGCTGCACCGAGGCGCTGATGTCGTAGGTGGCCATGTCGTCGCGCGCGGGCACGTAGTCCCAGTACAGCTCGGCCACGTCGTCATAGGCGGCCACGGCGTTGGTGGCCGACCAATCCACCTCGAACATCACGCGTTCGGCGGGCCGGTCGAAGAACGTGTAGAGCGTGCGCTTCCAGGTGTCCAGGGCCCACGTTCCCTGGTCGGGGAGGGTCAGTCCGTTGCTGGTCGTAGGCGACGGGAACAGCGTGTCCACAAGGCCGCCCGAGCCGGTCACGATGTCGCGCCAGTCGGTGTTCGGCGTGGTGCGTTGCAGCGTTTGCCAGTCGCCCACCACGGTGCCGCTGTCGTCCACCTGTGCCATGCGCACGCTGGCTACCGTGACCTCGCTTTCGCTGGGCAGGCCGGTGAAGGACCATCGTAGTACATCCGTTGGCTGCGAGAAGACGAACGTGCGCTGCTCCACCACATGTAGCGTGCCGGTGGTCTGGATCTGGGCGCGCTCGCTCAGGGCAGGGCTGACGAAGGGCGCATCCGTATTCGTGATCGCGTTCGTACGCACGTCTGCGTTCGCGTCTGCTTCTGTTGTTGCGTCTGCACCCACACCTGCGCCCGCTTCTGCCTTCGCTTCCGCAGCTGCAGCAGTTGCTGGCAGGAGCGCGCACGAGACGGCCATCACCCCGGCAAGGAGCCCTGTGATGAGCTGTTTGTGCCATATGTGCGCACGCTTCGCCACTGATCGTCCTATCTGCGGATTTATTGTCGGTCCATTATAAACATGCCGCTTGCTTCATTGACCCTTGGGCGGCACTCGGGTAAGATTCAAACTTGCACGCGGAGGAGTGACCGAGAGGCCGAAGGTGCTCGCCTGCTAAGTGAGTATGCCC
>CASTMW010000062.1 GCA_949450265.1 uncultured Eggerthellaceae bacterium
GAGCGCTTGTTCCGGCAGTATTGGGAACCGATCGAGACCCTATTCCCCGAAGACGATGCCATGCCAGACCTCTATCTGAACGCGGCTCTGCACGCATGGCTCGAAGAGAACGCGCCATCGTTGAAGCTACAAGACAAGTCCGAGATATACATGGCATTCAAGGCATACGTGCGGTCGTATCCTGCGATGCCCTTAGAGGAGCTGCTTGGCAGCTTGCACGCATCTTGCGTGGCGTTCGCACAAGACTTGGGCAGCTCGGATGCGAAACGCCATGTCGATTGGGTGCAAGGGAAGCTGACCGGCCTTGTGTCGGAGCGCAAGCTCTTCGGTGACTGATCCGATCCCTACACCCCAAGCCCCACGGTCATGTGGGTCATGTAGAACATGAAGCGCATGAGGAAGATGCCGACCAGCATGATGCTGCTGGCGGCGATGGGAAGCCAGAGCGGAGCTTCGCCATCCCATGTGACGCTCTTGGCACCCAGGATCACGCTGGCAGCGCCCAGCACAGCGAAAACGCCGGTGGCTGGCCCGAACGCGGGCGCCAGTTCGGCTGCTGTGGTCAGCGCATTCTGCAGCGTAGGGAGCAGGGCGCCCCATACCGCATAGACCACCACGGCTGCGATGGTTGCTACTGCGGAGATCGCCACAAGGATACGTCCCAGGCGATGCCTAGGCGTATAGAAACGTGCCATGCGAAAGCCCAGGATGGCCAGCAATGGGCCGCTCGCCAGAGCGTTCAGCCACACCGATGCGGCTGCGGTGGGCAGGTTCCACGTGATGATGGTGTCGGCACCGTAGGCCAACGATATGGCACCGATGAACACCAGGCCCAGCACCGATATGATGGCCGCTACTGTGCGCCGCAGGGTAAGGCTGCGCGTCTCTTCCGCAAAAGAGGTCAACCAGAACACCCCAGCACACCCCAGGAACGCCGCGCCGCAGACCACCTCGTTCGACAGCGGGCTGCGTCCGAATCCGGAGACCACATACAACGCATTCGCGGGATTGCCTAGGTGCGTGGCCGATGCCACCAGGCCCACCATAGCCACCACCACAGGGATACTCAGGAAATTGTCGAGGCGTCGCCGCCCTGCCGCATCCAGCTTATCGCCGCGCACGATAAGGGGAAGCGCCATCAGCACGTACGCCAAAGCCCCGGCAGGCGCCAGCGTGGTGAACAGGACGAGCGTTATCTCATTCAGTGCGGTTTCCATGTCAATGTATTATGGCAAATGCCGATCTTGCGTGCTGACATCTCGCCAGCATCGCATCGCGCGGCTTTTGCCCTATCGGTAGAAGTGCGGCACGGTCACGTCCAGGTTCCGTACCTCCTGCATCCCTTGCAGGGAAGAGTGCGTCAGGCACGCGAGCCCTTCCAAGAACGGATGCTGCGCCTCGCGCTCCACGATATCGAGGAAATGCGGCGCCCAGGTCAGAAGATGCTCGGTCAGATACTCATCGAGCAGTTCGGGCCGTTCGCGCGCGATCCATGCCATTAGCAGCAGCATCAGGCCGATGTGGTCCTCCGGTTCGCCATCGTGATCGGGGCGGGATATGCCATTGCGCCGCATCCACTGACGCAAATCAAGGGTGGTCAGCCCGAAGATCACGCATTCTCGATCGGTATAGACCGAGCCCCATGGTGGTGCCGCCTTCTTCATGGGCCCGACGAAGAGCCTGCGAAACTCCCAGAGCAGTTCGTCATCATCGGCGGCAGTAGGTTCCAAGCCGCGCTCGATCAGCTCGAAGGCATGCTGTGCATCGGCTGGTGCGGCGAACGGCCACTCGGAAGCAGCAGCGCTGTCAAGGCTGCGCAGAGCCTCATACATCGGCAGCACGGCTGCATCCGTCGGCTCGTACAGGAACAGAGGCCCCAACGTCTCCCCGACGAACGCCACCGCTTCGCGCGTCTCTTCGCTCATATCGTGCATGTTCCATCCTCTTTCTCAACAGCGAACAAGAGCGCCCCGAGGTTGCAGCCCGGGGCGCTCCGCTCTATCCTCAGGCGCGATGCGCCTGTCGGTCGCTCGATCGGGTCCCGCGTTGGCTACATGATGCTCAGGCCAACGGAGAGCTGCATGGCGTAGAACGCCAGCCGCAGCATCAGGATGCCCACGATGGCGAGCACGGCGGCACCGCAGCTGACACCGACCAGCGCGCTGGCGTTGGCTCCGCGCACGGCGAACGCGTCGCACACGCCCGTGCCTACCAAGCAGATGGCGCCACAAACGATGACCATCATAGCGCTGCCCACCAGATCGGCGCCACTGACGAGCGCATTGCCCATGCCGCCGGTAGCCGCTGCCTGCGCGGCCAGGCCGCCGATGCCCGCCACGATGCCCGCCACCAGCACGACCAGCACGGTGGTCCTCACGGTGCTGGCCTTCAGGACATCAGCGCATTTCGCCAGCGCCAGGACTACGATGGCTACTGCTGCGCCGCCCACCAGGGCGAAGCCGACCATCTGGATGGGACCGGCGATGGTGTTCCACGAAGGGATGGTGTCGATCATGTAGGCCATGCCCGTGAACCAAGCGAACACGATGCCCAGCACCGCGGTGGCCCACGCAAGGCCCTTGCGCACGCTGTTGCTCATCTTGCCGGACAGCGCCCAGATCCAGTAGACGAGCATGACGATGGCGAACACGCATCCGGCCACCAGCTCGTTGGACAGGGGCGATGCGCCCAGCCCCGCGAACACGCCGAAAGCATTCAGCGGGCTTGCCAGATGGAAGAAAGCGGCGATGAAGCTGACGATCACGAGCGCAACGGGGATGGCGGTCATCTTGTCGATGCGCTTGCGGGTATCCTCGTCCAGCGATACGGTGCTGAACGCCATAGCCAACACGATGAACGCGCCCGCGCCCATCGGAGCGAACGTGCTGAACAGGGCAAGGGGCATCTCTGCGAAAGCTGCTTCCATGCTATTTCACCTCCAGAGTGTTGATGACCTTACCGGATGCAGCGTTGGCAGCTTCGGCACCGGTAGGCTTCGAGATCAAGAGATTCGGGGTCGTATATTTCTTGGATGGCAGCGGTGCGATGTCGGCCGTTTCGGAATCAGGGTGATCGGCCCTCACGCGATCTTTTGAATCGAACTCCAGCGCGCGCAGTGGGCAAGCCTCCACGCAGATGGGCGCCTTGCCTTCGGCGATCCTATCGGCGCACCCGTCGCATTTCACGGAATGACCTTTCGTGCGGTCCACCTTCGGTGCATTGTAGGGGCATGCCATATGGCAATAGCCGCAGCCGATGCATTTGCCCGTGTCCACCGCTACGATGCCCGTATCGGCTTCCTTGTGCATGGCGCCGGTCGGGCATACCTTGGTGCAGGCCGGACCGTCACAGTGGTTGCATGCCACTGATATGTAGTAGCTGGTACCGTCTACCGTCCAGCAGCCTTTATCATCTTTGTTCCAAGCACCTTCGGTCTCGTATTCATACACATGCCGGTAGGCGATGTCGCTCGGAAGGTCATGGTAATCCTTGCATGCCAGCTCGCAGGTCTTGCACCCGGTGCAGCGCGAGCCGCTGAAATGGAATGCGTATTGTGTCATGATGCGCGGCTCCTTCCTAGGCCTTCTTCACTTGCACGAGCGCGTTGTGCTGGCCCGTTTGCTTCGAGATGGGGTTAGCGCGGCGACTGGTCAGCGTGTTCAAGCAGCCACCTTTGTCCACGCGGTCACCTTGCATGTCAGCAACGTGCCAGGAGCCTTCGGGGATCATCACAGTGCCAGGGATCACGCGATTGGTCACGCGCGCTTCGATCTCCACTTCGCCCTGCTTGCTGGCAACACGCACGCGGTCATTGTTCTTGATGCCGCGCGATTCGGCATCGATGGGATTGATCAGCACGTTGTGACGGTGGGCGTCCTGGATGATCTCGTTGTTGGCGTAGCTGGAATGCGTGTGCGCCTTCGTATGGTAGCCGCACAGAGTGAGCGGGTATTCCTCGGTCTCGCTCCCGGGGCCGTCATGGCCAGGCACGTATACGGGGATGGGATGGATCTCGTCACCGTCGGCCAGTTCCCATGTTTTGGCCAATTCGGCCAACTCCGGGGAATAGATCTGTATCTTGCCCGTGGCTGTTTCTAGCGGATTCGCCTCTGGATCGACGATGAACGGGTCGATGTCGTTATCCGGCTCGAATGCTTCCTTGTAGATGCCATCTTTCAGCATCTCGTCCCAAGTGGGCGCTTCTGGGTGCTCTTCACGGAACTCGTCATAGAGTTCATGTACCCAGTCCTCACGGGTCTTGCCGCCGTCAGTGTAGGCATCTTCGACGCCCAAGCGCTTCGCCAGGTCGGCGCATACCTCGTAGACCTCGCGGCGCTCGAACTTCGGTTCGGAGGTGGGGCGACCTACCCAGATGCCCTTGCTGTCGTTGTTCTCGCCAGCTGCTGACATGGTCCAGGTTTCCTGGGGGGTCAGGTCGGGCAGTACGATATCGGCCCAGTTGCACGAATCGCTCCACACTACGTCGTATTGCAGGATGAATTCGCATAGGCTCTCGTCGCGCAGGATGTCGGTGGTGGCGTTGATGTCGCCGTTCTGGTTCGACATCATGTTGTTCCCATAGTTCACAAGGAACTTGATAGGTTGCTTGAGGCTATCGCCCTTCTTGATGCCAGCATTCGTGGCTGTCATGCTGGCGCCATCCTTGATGGCTTCAGGCCACAAGAAGTTGGGGAACTGCTCTTCGATGGGATTATCGCCGGTGGGCAGCGACGATAGGTCGAATCCGCTGTTGCCCTCGCGCATGCCCGAGTTGGTGGACGGCAAGCCAACTTGCCCCACCAGCTGTGGCAGCAGCATGATGGCACGAGCAGCGTAGTCGCCATTGGTGTGACGTTGCGGGCCCCAACCCTGAGCGATGAAGCATGGCTTCGCCTCGGCGATCTCGTGCGCTAGGGAGATGATGCGTTCTTCGGGGATCTTCGTGATGGCGGCCGCCCATGCTGGCGTCTTCTCCACTTTGTCGTAGCCTGTGCCCAGGATATAGGCGGTATACGAACTGTTCGCAGGTGCGCCTTCGGGCAGGGTCTCTTCGTCAAAGCCCACGCAGTATTTGTGTAGGAAGTCCTTGTCGACCAGATCGCTCTTGATCATCTCATGTGCCAACCCAGCTACCAAAGCCGCATCGGTGCCGGGTACGATGGGGATCCATTCCACATCTTGATTGGTGGCAAGGTCGTTGCGCCGTGGATCGATGCAGATGACCTTCACGCCCTTCTGCTCGCGAGCGACGGTCAGATCGTATCCGGCGCCGTCGCCAGCCATGCGCGTTTCGGACGGTGCATTGCCGAAGAGCACAACCAGTTCTCCTGGCGCCAAGGTGCGGAATGACCGCGCACCCCAGCTATCGCCATAGGTGAATGGTTTTGCACCGAAATTCAGAGCTCCGTTCGAATAGTTGCCATAGCGGGTCACTTCGCCGCCCACCAGGTTGAAAAGGCGGAAGAACGGGTTGTTCATCATGACATTTTGTTCCACACCCGAGCATTCCTGGATGAAGATGGCTTCGTTGCCGTACGTGTCCTTCACGCGCTTGAACTCATTGGCAATGGTGTCGAGCGCTTCGTCCCAGCTTATCTGCTCGTACTTGCCCTCGCCGCGCTTGGTGCCGGCCACGCGGCGCATAGGATAGTTCAGACGATCAGGGCTGTTGATCCAGCGCCTGATGGAGCGTCCGCGCAGGCATGCGCGTGCTTGAAATCCTGCTGCACCGAAGGTGCCATCGCCGGTATTGTCGGATTCCACGTACGTTATCTCGCCATCCTTCATGTGGCATTGCAGCACGCAGGCGCCGCCGCAATTCACATGGCAATGCGACCACACCACTTCGTCGGGTGTCTCGGCATCTGCTGCGATCACGCCGTTTCCGAACAGCGAATCCGCAGTAGCGGCGCCCGTTCCCGCGACCGCAAGAGCACCCAAGGCCCCGCTCGTCTTGAGGAACGTTCGGCGACTCACATTCGTGTCGATCATGCAAATCCTCCTTCTCTCTCATTGCGAGCAAGAAGGGTGAATCGCTTCAATGGGGCGGCGTTCCCCTGCGCCGCCCTCCGGTCCTCGTTCGGACCGCTTCCCCTCTTGCTCGCCTTACCAGCGGGTCCTCTCTACCGCTGGCAACATAGGTAGAACTGTATCGGCTGCGGCATGCGTGATGTCACATAACGTGGGTGATTTTTCATGAAATACCCGTTCAGAGTTCATATTGATGGGGAATCATGCGAAAATGGGCGCGCATTCACCATGATGCGAGACGGCAGTTTGGCTATACTCATGAGCATCGCTCAGTGCTCCGTTCGAAGGTTCTCAGGCAATTCCCATGAACAGATCAAGCATATTCCAGATGCTCGTTCCCAATGTGACATCGCTGGGTTATGCACTGTTCCTTGCCATTAATGCGGCGGGCGTCTGGGGTGGCGTGTTCCCGTTTCTGCCCATCGAGTTCCAGACGCATACGATCATCTTCTGGTTCTTCCTTATCCAGTCGCTCGTGTTCTCGGCCAGTTATGCCGCTAGCTGCATCGGCGTGTATTTCATGCCGGGGCCAACGCGCAGCTTTTTGGTGAAACTGACCAGCTCGTTCTACTTCCTCGGGTGGTGCTGCTTGATAGCAGCCATCTACCTTGATGCGGCAGCTCTGATGTTGGTGTGCGCGGGAGGTGCGCTTTTGGGGTTGGGGTCGGCGGGGTTCTACATGCTCTGGCAGCGGCTGTTCGCAGGGCAGGATGCCGATGCGGGCAACCGCGATTTGCTGGTGGGAAGCGCGTGGGGCGCGCTGCTGTACTTTGCGCTGTACCTGATTCCGCACGCCATCACGGCGTATCTCATCCCGCTGGTGTTCTTGCCGCTGTTCGCTCTGTGTGTCACGTTGCGCAGCCGCGCCATCGACCCCGACCAGCCCATGTTCGTGGATGTGCCGCGCGAGCATCCGCAGGTCTACCGCCAGGTGCTCGAAGACCATTGGCGCAGTGCGCTGTGCGTGGGCGCGGTGGGATTCTGTGCTGGCATCATGCGCTCGGTGGCGGTGGCCGATCCGTCGTTGGGCATCTATGTGAACGCGCTCTCTATGATCGGCATGTTGGTGGCGGCTGTCATCGTCATGTGGCTGTGGCGCTGGAAGGACGTGCGGCTGTCCATCACTGATTCGTATCGGGTGGTCTTCCCGTTTTTGATCACGTCGTTCGTGGGCTTGCCACTGCTGCCCGCCGACTATGTGCGCTGGCTTGCGGCCATTCTGTATGCGGTCTACAGTGCAGCCATCATGCTGATGATGATGCAGTGCGCCCAGATATCGCGCGCTCGCGGTATCAATCCGGTGTTCATCTACGGCTTCTTTGGCACGATCGTGTACACGTTGCACAGCGTGGGCTTCCTGGCGGGGACCTTCGGCGAGGATGTGCGCATCATGGGGGTCGACCCGCTGGCCGTGGTGGCGTTGGCGGCGCTGTGGGCGCTTGGGCTCATGCACTTCATCGGCTCGGGCGGGTTCACGTCGGCGCTTGCCAGAACGGTACGGCCGGAGGCCATCGAATTGAAGGCCCTGCGACCGGCGCGATCATCAAGCAAGGTCGAGACAGATGCCGCTTCCCAGACGGTCGACCGGATCGCGCTGCAGGCCAAGCGCCTCCAAGAGCATTTCCGACTTTCGGCGCGTGAGGCGGAGGTCATGGAGCTGATGGCGCGCGGCAATTCCGTGGCACGCATCGCCGAGATGCTGGTCGTGTCGGAGAACACTATCCGCACCCATTCGAAGCGCATCTATGCCAAGCTGGATATCCATAAGCGCCAAGATCTGGTCGATCTGATCGAGGTGTTCTGACGCTGCTCTTTTGGGAAACCCTGCTTGGCGTAGGGCTTTTTGCGAAAGAAGATATCCTTGGTTGAGTGAAGTGCTTTTCGTGGGAGCAAAAGAATGCCCTTGGGCGGGTGAAAGGTCTCGTAACAGCTCAATCGCCCCTATTGGGCAAAAACTTCCTGCAATAGAAGAACGTACACCGGAAGAGCGCACAAAAGAAGAACGCCCAACAGAAGAACGCCCAACAAACGGCGTGCGTGCTGGGCGTTCTCGTACGTTCCATAAAGACAGACAGAGAAAGGCGCAAGCGTTCAAAGGGGCTGCGCCTTTCTGCGTTCTGTCCGTGCGGGCTACACCTGAGTTGACAGGAAGATCTGCAAGCTCATCTGCTCGATCTGATCCTGCAATTCTTCCAGTTCGTCCTCGTGACGATCCTCATCCATCAGAATCTGCTTCAAAATGTCGCGAGTGGCGTTATCGCCCACTTCGCTAGCCAGCTTGATGGCGTCGTTGTAATCCTTGATGGTCTTCGTCTCCAGATCATGGTCGTTGTCCACCTGTTCGGGCACGCTGGCGCCGATGGTCATCTTGTCCAGCTTCGATACGATGGGCTTGCCTTCAAGGAACAGGATGCGCTCCATCAGATGCTCGGCATGATGCATCTCGGTGATGGCGCGGTCCTTGAAGTTCTTCGAGAGCTTCCCGTAGCCCCAGTCCTCGCACATTTCGGCATGCAGCATGGATTGGTTGATGGTGGTCAACTCGCCTTTCAGCAGATAGTTCAGCTTGTCGATCAGCTTGTCGTCGCCCGTCATAGCGCAACCCCTTTCTCTCGACTCCGGTTCGTTTCTGATCCGGCTCAGTGCCTTAGTGCCAGACCGTACCTTCGATGAGGTAGATTCTAGGTCTCATCGGATGAGGGGGCTGCATTCTTCGGCGCCCTGTTACTCTCGTGCAACCGGTTCGTTTGTTGGCGTATCCGTTAGGTATCAGGATCGCGAGGGAGCGCATCGCTGTGGGAGACCGATGCTAGGATGGCCGCAGCCGCTTCGGATCGGTTCAGTGCGCGTGCAGGTGCCTATCGGTTTCCGCCTAAAAGGTTGCTGTTCGCAGCAACGATCGAAGCATGAAGCACCACATGACCAGCAAGGTGGCGATCCTTATGAATGTGCAGATCAAGCGCGTGTATGAACCCGCAGAGCCTAGCGATGGGATGCGTATCCTGGTGGATCGCCTGTGGCCGCGCGGCATCAAGAAGGTCAATCTGAAGATGGACGATTGGGCAAAGGTGCTGGCTCCGTCCACTGAGGCACGCAAGGAATTCGGGCATAAGGCCGAGAACCTCGACAGCTTCAAGGCGCGCTACCTGGCTGAGCTGAACGCGAATCCCGACGCGATCGCGTATGCGCAGAAATTATGCGAAACGGATCCGCAGACCATCACGCTGCTCTATGCTGCCCGCGATCCCAAGATCAATCACGCCATCATCTTGAAAGAGTGGCTTTCACAG
>CASTMW010000063.1 GCA_949450265.1 uncultured Eggerthellaceae bacterium
ATGGATAAGCTGTTGAAGATATGTCAGGTGTTCGACTGCACCTTGGACGAGTTGGTCCAAGGGGATCTGACCGGACGCGCCCCCGACCCTGCCACTACGATCGCTCCGAACACGCCTCCCGTGGACGTGTTCGGATACGACGAGCATGCGCGGTGGTTCGCGAACCGCATAGCGAACGGTGTCATGATCGCTGTTCTCGGCGTTGCCCTTTCTATCATCTTCTTCTCCACCGGCGACCCGCACACCTCACACATCGTCTCGCTACCTGAGAATGTTGCTGCCGCCATGGGCACCATGTGTGTCCTTGCGGGCATCGCATATCTCTTGGCGCTCGTCATCCCCGCAGGGCTGGCTCATTCCCAATTCGTGAGGGAGCATCCTTACCTAGAGGATTTCTATACCGAAGAGCAGAAGACACAAGCGCGCAGCACCTTCACCTACCAACTGATCGGGGGCATCGCACTCATCTTCGCCGGTGTCTGCGCGGTCATCCTCTTTGGCGATGGCCCGTACGAAGAGGTGATTGGCATACCGGTCATGCTCGTTTGCATAGCGATCGGGGTCCGCTTCATCGTGCATGGCAGCATGATGCTCTCGCGCACGAACATCGCGGCGTACAACATGGCAGCCGGCGAGATGCTGGAAGCGCACGAGATCGAGCAACTGAATGTGAACGCGGAGCAGAAGGCGAACCTGATGGCGCAGCATCGCTCCGACAAGCGCATCGGCGCCGTCTGCGGCACCATCATGCTGCTGGCCACCATCGCGGGCCTGGTCATGCTGTTCGTTCCCGGGTACCAGATTTTCTGGCTGGCATGGCCCATCGGCGGCATGCTCTGCGGCATCGCGTGCTTGCTGATCGAGGGGTTCGCCACGCCGCAGGAATAGCCGCATCGCACACGCCCTTCTGCCCACGGTGCCACCCTGTGCTGCGGTACCATACACAGGAAGATCAGAGGGGCGCGCCACAAGCGCAGATCAAGAAGGAGCCATCTTGATAGGCACCATAGCCAACACCGCCGCCATCGTAGTGGGCAGCATCATCGGCAGCGCTGCGAAGCGCGGTCTGGGCGAGAAATACCAGGAGGTGCTATTCGCCGCCATGGGGCTGGCTGCCGTTGGCTTAGGCATCAACGCCGTGGTGGTGGGCATGGCCGACAGCATCTATCCGGTGCTCTTCATCGCTTCGCTGGCGATCGGCGGCGTGGCGGGCACCGGGCTTGACATCGCTGGCCGCTTCGACCGGTTCATATCGAAGCGCTCGAAGCGCACCGAAGGCCCACAGCTCGCACAAGGGCTGTCCACCGCCATCATGCTCTTCTGCTTCGGAACGCTATCCATCTTAGGTCCCGTGAACAGCGCGCTATATGGTGACGAGACGTACCTGCTCACCAATGCCACGCTCGACTTGGTCACTTCCATGGTGCTTGCCTCATCGTTCGGCATCGGCATCGCGCTGGCCGCGGTCGTGCTCTTCTGCTGGCAGGGCGCTATCTTCCTGTTAGCCCACCAGTTGGCGCCTTTGCTCACCGCCGACCTCATGTGCGAGATCACCATCGTGGGCGGCTTCCTCATCCTGGCATCCGGCCTTGGCATCTTGAAGGTGAAGGAGATCCCTGTCATGAACCTGCTGCCCGCACTGCTCGTGCCACCCGTATGGTTCGCCGTAGTGAGCCTGGTCAATACCCTCGGCTAATCGATCACGGTCAAGGAGCGGAGCAGACTCGCCTGTCTCACCTCGGGCATTGCCGTCCTAGCGTCCGCATGCGCCGCGCGCTATCTCAGATGTCCAATGCAGCGTGATGCGCCTCGTACATAGCCAAACAAATATTGGCCGGGCGCAGCGCATCGCCTATCACGCGCACGAAAGGAGCGCTATCGCGCAGTGCATCCACCACAGCATTGCGGCTGCGACGTCCGATGGCGCTCACCACTGATGCGCCAGCAGATCCCACCATACGCTCGCTGCCATCCTTCAAGCGTACGCGCACCCCAGAAGCGGTGACCTCTTCTGCGCGAGCATCGGTGAGCACATCCACTTCTGCTGCTTCAAGTTCGGCCAGCAAGATAGGTCGATTGCGGATGTTCGCATCGGGAGCCAGCTCGGGCCCCATCTCTATCACGTGCGATGTACGACCTTGCTGTGCCATCAGCAACGCACATTCACAGCCGGTCAACCCACCGCCGATGATAACCACGTCGCTTCCTGGATCGGTGTTCTCCAGATAAAGTTCATCGATGGAGATGACCCATGCATCATCGCTCACCGGCATGGGAAGCGTTAGCTCCTCCGAACCCACTGCCACGATCAGAGCATCGGGCGCCAGCCGATCGCACAATGCTGCATCCACGCGCGTATTCGTGCGCACTTCCACCCCCACTTCGTTGCAGAGATGCGCATAGGTGCGCGCCAGTTCATACATGTCGCGCTTAAACGGCAAAGCTGCCTCGGTGTTCAGGATGCCGCCTAGCTGATCGGTGGCTTCGCAGAGCACCACCTCATGTCCTCGCAGCGCTGCCGTATGAGCGGCTTTCATCCCCGCGATGCCACCACCAGCCACCAGGACCTTCCGAGGGCGCACCACCGGCGTTATCTCAAGCCCTTCCATCTCGCGTCCGATGAGTGGATTGACCGCGCACCGCCGCGTCTGCGTGATGGGGCGCTCCGCCATACACACAAAGCAGCGCACGCATTTGACCACATCATTGCCACGATTCGCCATCACCTTGTTCGGGATCTCAGGATCGGCCAGCAGCGCACGCGCCATGGCCACCATATCAGCCTTCCCACTGGCGATAATCTCCTCCATCTGGGCCGGATCCGATAAGCCACCGATCGTGGCGACCGGCACGTCAACGCATTGCTTGATGCGCGCTGCAAGATGCACGTTCACCCCATGGGCGCGGAACATCGAAGGATGCGTGATAGAGAATCCGAATTGGTACGACCCAGCAGATACATGGATCAGATCGACCAGGTCCTGCGCATGCTGGGCGATGCGGCAACCCTCCTCCACATCATATCCGCCCTCGAAGAACTCCGAACCGCTCATGCGCAGTTCTATAGGAAAACCTGAGCCCACCGCTTCGCGCACCGCCAGGAGCACATCGCGCAACAGCCGCATGCGATTCTCTAGACTACCGCCGTATTCGTCGGTGCGCTTATTGAAGTACGGCGAGAGAAACTGATTGAGCAGCCATCCGTGCCCCGCATGCACCATGCACATCTGGAAGCCTGCGCGCTTGGCTAGCGTGGCCGCCTCAGCGTAGGCCGTCACGATATCAGCGAGCTGATCAGACGAGAGCGCCCGCACGGGCATGCCATCGGGTCGCACGCCATCGCTTGGCCCCCACTGGCAAAGGCTGCCCTTCTTGTCCTTGTCCACCATGTAGGTGCCTGCGTACTGCCCCGAATGCGACAATTCGATGGAAGCGACCGCACCATGGCGCTTGATGGCATCAGCCACATACGCGAACGCACCCAGCTGCCCTGGCGTTGCCAACGACAGATGCAGCATCTGCGATCCGTCCGTCTCAGGATGCACCACCAGCTCGCTCACCGTAACCGACGCAGCGCCACCCTTCGCACGCGCTTCATAGAACCCTAGCGTGCGCGGCCCAGGCGTACCGTCGGCCAAGATGTCGGTTGCTCCCATCGGCGCCGAGGCCATGCGATTGCGCAACACGACCTTTCCCAATGTGAGCGGCTTGCAGAGATGAGGGAAATCGCGCTTCATAGGGCTTCCTCTCCGAACAGCGAAGGTAGGATAGCGCCAGTGTAGCACCGCAGCAGTGCATATGTCCGCTAATCGAGGATATCCTTCAGAATGTTGAGCAGGTTGCGCACGTTCAAAGGCTTGGTGGTGTGCCCATTCATGCCCACTGCCTTCGCGCGCTGTGCGCTCTCTTCGAACGCATCGGCGGTCACCGCGATCACCGGCAGGGCCGCCACATCCTCGCGCGGCAGCTCCCTGATGGCACGAGTGGCCTCATCACCATCCATCCGGCGCATACGCATGTCCATGATGACCACATCGAAGGCGCCTGCCTCCGATGCCGCTATCGCGTCCACCGCCACATCGCCATCGGCAGCCTCTTCGACCGTAAAGCCGTACTGCTTCAATATCTCACACATCACTTCGCGCGAAAGCTCGTCATCGTCCACCACCAGCGCGTGCTTGCCATCGAACCCATAACCATCGCGCACGTCTGCATCTGTTGCGGCAGCAACTTCCACATCGCCCTCCGATGCCTCGGCCAAGCGCAGCGGCACCGTCACCACGAATTCGCTTCCCTGCCCCACCTGGCTGATCACATCCAGCGTACCGCCCATCATGTCCACCAGATTGCGCGTAATAGCCATGCCGAGTCCCGTCCCCTCGGTGCGCCCCGCATAGCCAGCCCCTTCGCGCTCGAATGGGTTGAACAGCGTCTCCTCGAACCCAGGCTTCATGCCGCATCCCGTATCGATCACCGAGATGCTGTAGCGGCCGTACCCCGATGGTGCCTCGGCATGCTGCCACACCTTCACTTCCACCATGCCACCATCCGGCGTGAACTTGAACGCATTGCCAATGATGTTCACCATGATCTGGTTCAGTCGCAGCTCGTCGACCATCACGCGGCGATCGCGCACCTCATCCGCGCTCACCGCGAAAGCCATGCCACGCTCGGCGGCCTGATCCGAGAACATAACTTCCATACCCTGCAGCATATCCACCAGGTCGATCGGTCGTTCCTCCAACACCACTTTGCCGCTCTCGATGCGACTCATATCAAGGATGTCATTCACCAGGTTCAGCAGATGGCCACTCGACCGGATGATCTTATTCAGGCAGTCCCGCACGCGCTCTGGCTCGTCCAGATGCGCCAGCGCGATACCCGCGAAGCCAGATATTGAGTTCATGGGCGTGCGGAAATCGTGCGACATGTTCGTCAGAAAGGTGGATTTCGCGCGGCTGCCATGCTCGGCCAGCGTCAGCGCATCTTCAAGCGCCGCTTTCTGTCGCCGCAGCAGACGCATCTGCTCGGCGCTACCCTCTTCCACGTGCTTGCGACGCGTCACATCCTCCAGAAGCCCCATGCCGAAGCGATTCGTCTCGCCCACATGTCCCACGCTCAGCTGGATCCATCGGCCATCAAGGGTCATACCCTCATACAGGATATCGGCGCCTCCGTCCTTGAACACAAGGGTGCGATCGTGTATCTCACGTTCGCTCTCTGGGCCGAACAGCTCGCGCGCAAGCGCGGTCAAGCTAGTGTAGTTCGAGCTGAGTCCGTACGCCTCGCAGGCCGAGGGCGTCAGCATAATCAGATTGGTGCGCATATCGTAGAAGAACAGGTACGCCGCCACCACACTCGTGGAAAGGTTCGCCTGCATTAGCATATCGGTCAGATCGTTCACCATGAACCCGCAATATCCTCGCATGCTCAACGGGAACGCCTGCGCGTGCAGGAACTGATGCAGCAACACCGAAACAGCCTCGAATTCGCACGGTTCATCGTGATAGGCAGCGCGATAGAACACGTCAAGCCATGTGGTGTCGCCACCCCACATTTCGTAGACCTTGCGACCCAACAACTCATCCACCGTTTGGTTCGTCAACGCGGCCATGGCGGGATTCAGATACGCATAGGAGAAATCGAAGGGGACCCCAGCATCATCAACGTGCAAGCGCGCAACCCCGAATGGTTGTGGGCTTCGATCGAAGATCTCACTGCACGCCTTGAGCACCTGCATCCATCGCCTCCTGATGCGATTATACGCCTAAGGATGAGCGAATCGGTCACTATTTTGCAGACGACGCAGCCGCCGCATCTCCCAGATGATGAAGATGGATACCGTGAACACCGCCAAGAAATCAGCCGCAGGCGTTGCGAAGTACAACGCATCAAGTCCGTCGAACTGCGGCGCGATGACTGGTAGCACATGCGGCATGATGAACAGCAGCGGCACCAAAAACAATATCTGGCGCGTCAGCGTGAGGAAGATGGACTTGGCGGGCTGTCCCGTGGCCTGGAAGTAGTTTGCACCGATGATCTGGAAGCCGACGAACGGCAATACGGCGAACTGCACCCGCAACGCGAACGTGGTGAACGAGACCAGCGCATCGTCGGCGATCCCGAATGCCTCAGCGATAGCCTGAGGGAACAACATGATGGTCGCCCATTCCAGAACACTGAAGACCGTTGCCACCGCTATGCCAAGCCAGAGCGTCTTACGCACACGATCGATCTTACGCGCGCCATAGTTGAAGCCCAAGAGCGGTTGCAACGCGATGGAGATGCCAATCAACGGCATGATGGAGAACATACCGATGCGATTCACCACGCCGATGGATGCCAGCGCATCGGTGGTGCCGATGACGCTTGCTGCTCCGTATCTGACCAGCTGGTAGTTCAGCACGAAGTTGACCACCGCCAGACCCGCTTGCACGGCGAAGCTGGGGAAACCGTAGGCCAGGATCGTGCCGACAGTCTTGCCTTGCGGCACCAGATACCGCATATGGATGCGCAGCGGAACATCCTTCACAAACAAGAAGTACGACAACACTGCCGCTGCCGAGCAAGCCTGTCCGGCCAGCGTAGCGAAGGCGCTTCCCGCCACGCCCCATCCATTCACGATGACGAACCAATAGTTAAACCCGGTGGCCGCCACCAGACCTATCACCATGGTGCCCAAAGCTATATTGGGCGAACCGCATGTGCGGATGAAGTTATTCACACCCATGCCGATGCTCTGCAAGATGAACCCAAAGCAGAGTATCTGGATGAACGTACGCGCATACGGACGCACCTCATCGGTGGCGCTAGATGCGCTCAGCAGCGCTTCCATCAACGGTGGGCATGCTGCCGCAGCAGCCACCACCACCCACAGGATCACCGAGAGCGCTATCACGTTACCAAGCGCCCGTTCTGCCTGTTCCTGCTTACCTTCCCCCAATCGCAGGGCCGCCAGCGCATTGCCACCATTGCCCACCAGCATGGCAAGCGCCATGAACACGATCATAATGGGATTGGCGACGGTGACCGCCGAGAGGCCCACCTCGCCCACCGCATGCCCCAAGAAGATGGAGTCGATCAGGTTGTACGACCCGTTCACCACCATGCCCACAACCGAAGGCACAGCGAATTCCGCGATCAGACGCCCGATTGGTTCGGTGCCCATACGCGTGACGCGCTCAGCATTCGCCGGTGACGCCATCTGCCGTTCGTTCCCGCGATCGTCTGCCACATTAATCCCTATCGATGTCTTCGATGGCATCAGCCAGCGACCGCACGATGTTGCGACGGCTGAGCGTGCCCACCAACCGACCATCGCACACCACCGGCACCTTCTTGATGCGACGCTCGGCCAGCACACGGCACACGTCTTCGATCGGCGTGTCCTCATCCACCGAGATAACCCGCTTCGTGGCAATGCTGGACACATCAAGATCAAGCAGATCCTTCAGCCGTTCCTTCATGGCCTCGTCGTCGGTGAAGCGATACAGATTGATAGAAGCATCGAAGAACGCTATCTCGTTCTTGCCCAGATATGCTGCCACATCACCGTCCGATATGAAGCCAGCCAAACCGCCTGCAGCATCCACGACCGGCAAACCGCTCGTATCGTTAGCTGCCATGATACGGATGACATCGCGCATCTTCGTGTCAGTGCTCACGCAGATCGGCTCACGCGTCATGGCGTCCTTGGCACGCGCGTCGGTGTATGGATCGAACGACTCATCACGTGTCGCATCCACTGTGACCCCGTCGAAACCAGCGGCATAGTCGGTGAGCTCGACACCAGCAGCCGTACCACCATGCGCTTCGGCACCCACAGTCGCAATCCCCCTTGCGCGCCGCCCATCGCGCGCAAAGAGCACGATGACCAACCCCGCCACGCACATCAGCACGAACGTTGTGATGAAGGCCATATGATCGCCAAGATAAGCCTGCTCGAGGGGCGCCGCATCCGGTGCGATGGCGGGCGCCAGCGCCGATATAGACACGAGCACCGCCGTGCCCAACGATGCAGCCACCTGATTCAATGTGTTGGAAAGACCTTGCGCATGCTGGATAACGCTATTGTCAAGCGAATTGACGCCCCAGGTGTTGAGTGGCGTCATCGTGAACTGCAAGCCCACCACCAGCACGGTATACGTAATGGTCAGATTGATGAAGTTGCTATCGATCCCCAGGCGCGCCAGCCCCGACGCGCCTATTACAGCAACGATGACGCCCGGGATGACCACACGGCGAATACCGAAGCGATCGAACAGGCGCCCACTGACCAAGCCCATGAGCGCACCGATCAACGCTCCCGGCAGCATGGCAATGCCCGACATGGTAGCCGAGAAACCCAACACCCCTTGGATGTAGAGCGGCGTGATCACGCCGGTTCCCATCAGTGCTGCCTGCACGATGACAATAACGATGACCGCAATAGCATACTTACGCGTACCTAAAATGCTCACTTTGATCATGGGTTCAGGCAGCACCAACTGACGACGCACGTACAGTCCCATCAGTATCAACCCCACCGCGATCAGCACTAACGTGATCAGCAGGTTCTGACTAGACGAGAACGTGGAGAGCCCATAGAGCAGGCTCACCAAACCGACCGACGAGAGCACTACTGAAGGCACATCGAAGGTCGTGCGCTTGAAGTCGCCATAATTGCGCAGAACAGCGAATGATAAGACGATGACCACCACCGCAAGCGCCGTGGTGATGGCGAAAAGCGCGCGCCATCCCACTGTATCAACTAGCAATCCTGCCAAAGACGGCCCAATAGCAGGCGCGAATCCAATGATCAATCCGATAACGCCCATAGCCGTACCGCGCTTCTCACGTGGGAAGATGAGCAAGATGACCGTGAACACCATGGGCATGGACATGCCCGTACACACCGCCTGCAACACACGCCCTAGCAGGAGCACCCAAAAGTTCGGCGCCAGTGTGGCAGCTAAGCTACCTGCCGCGAAGATGATAAATGCCGTGATAAAGAGCTGACGCGTGCTGAACCGCCCGATCAAGAATGCCGACAGCGGGATGATGACCGCCTCCACCAACGAATAGCCGCTCGTGAGCCACTGCACCGTGGTAGCATCCACCCCCAGATCGCCCATGATGGTGGGCAATGCCGGCGAGAGCAACGTTTGATTCAAGACCGCCAGAAGCGTGCCTGCGAGCAGCACGGCGACCATGACCATATCCTTACGATTCACTCCTAAAGCCATGCGCTGAACAACCTCTCTCATACGCTCATATTCGTTTTACGCATAATTCTTAAAT
>CASTMW010000064.1 GCA_949450265.1 uncultured Eggerthellaceae bacterium
CTCAAGCTCATGCGAGATGGCGATAGCGATGCCGCCCTTGGCCGAACCGTCCATCTTCGTAACGATCAGCGCATCCAGATCCAGTGCGCGATCGAACTCGCGCGCCTGCTGCAAGCCGTTCTGACCGGTGGTGGCGTCGATGACCAGCACCGTGTAGACCGGCACCTGCGCGCGCTTGCGCACCACGCTGCCCACCTTCTGCAGCTCGCGCATCAGGTCATCGGAGGTATGCAGACGCCCGGCCGTATCCACTAATACCAGGTCAGCCTCAGCCTGTTCGGCGCGCTCGATGGTCTCGAAGCAGACACTGGCAGGATCGGCTCCCCGCTCGCGCGTCACCATCTCCACGCCCGCGCGATCGGCCCATACTTGCAACTGCTCGATAGCAGCAGCCCGGAAGGTATCGGCCGATCCGAGCAGCACCCGGCGCCCGGCATCAGTGGCAGCTTTCGCCAGCTTGCCCACCGTGGTGGTCTTGCCCGTGCCGTTGATGCCCACGAACAGCACGATAGCATCGCCGCCATCCAGTATCTGGCTGCCTCCAGGAGCGAACTCCGCTTCGATGCGGCAGCCCAGCATGTCCAACACCGCATAGGCATCGGGCAGACCCTTGCGCGTGGCCTGGTCGCGCAGATCCTCCACGATCTGCATGGAGGCCTCAGGGCCCATGTCGCTCAGGATCAGCGTTTCCTCAAGATCCTCCCAGAAGCTCTCGTCGAGCGCCGGACCGCGGTCCAGCAGCACGTTCATCTGCTCCTTGAACTTGTCGCGACTCTTCGTCAACCCTCCGGTGAACTTATCGAAAACGCCCATATGACCCCGCTATTCCGCGTACTCCAAAGCCCGATCCAGCTTCTGGCTTATCACCTTGGTCACACCATCAGCCTGCATGGACACGCCGAACAGCACATCGGCCATCTCCATGGTGCGGCGCTGATGCGTGATCATGAGCAGCTGCGTGGCATCGCGCAGACTGTCGATGTAGGCCGACAGGCGGCGCAGGTTCGTGTCGTCGAGCGCAGCCTCCACCTCATCAAGGATGTAGAAGGGGGTCGAGCGCGTCTTATACACCGCGAACAGCAGCGCCAGCGCCACGAGCGACTTCTCGCCGCCCGACATGAGCGACATCTTGGTGATGCGCTTGCCCGCCGGTTGGGCGTTCACCTCCACGCCGGAGTTCTCCAGATCATCCGGCGCATCCAGCGATAGATGCCCATGTCCTCCCGGGAACAACGTGGCGAAGATGGTCTGGAAGTTCTCGTTCACCTGCGCGTACGTGTTCGCGAAATCGTCCTTCATGCGCACGTCGATGACCCGGTTGATGCGCATGAGCGCGCGGCGGGCCGAATCAAGGTCGGCCAGCTGGCCCGACAGGTAATCGAAGCGCTCCTTGAGCTCATCGTATTCCCTGGCAGCATCGGGGTTGATGGTGCCCAGGTTCGCGATGCGTCGCGTGAGCTTGAACGCCGTGTCCTCTGCCTCAGCGCGGTCCTGCAAGGCGGGACGCGCCAGGGCGATGTCCACCGGCGTGGCGCATTCCTCCACGATGGCCGCTACCGCCGCCTCCACTTGCATCTCAAGGCGCGCGCTCTCCACACGGTTCTCGTTGAGCTGCTCGGACGCCTCATCGTAGGCGTGGTGGGCACGCTGAGCTTCCTCGCGCGCCTTCGCCATGCGCTCATGGATGCCGCTTGAAGCCTCTTGAGCACGCGCTGCCTGTTCGCCCACACGCATTGCCTGGGCGCGCGCGAGCGTGGAGAGCCCTTCGAAGAGGGCGATCAACGGCTCGAGGCGCGTAGCGGAAACATCCTTCGCGTGCAGCAACGCTTCTGTCTCGGCGTCGCTTTGCGCAAGCTCTTCCACGTCATCGGCGCGTCGCGATGCCATGCGCTCCGCATAGATCGCACGTTCCTCCATCTTGGCCAACGAGAGCTTGGCCTCGGCATGACGCTCGCGCACGTGCGCCACCTCTTGCCGCAGCGGCTCGAGGCGCGCCTCCACCGAATCCAGTTCGTCGTTGCGATCGTCCAACTGGCTTTCCAGCTGAGCGATGCGCTCGATGCTCTTCTGGCTGTCAGCATCATCCTCTTGGTTCTGCTGCTTCGCTTCGGCGCTGCGCTTCGTCAGAGCAGCCAACTCCTCTTCAGCGCGTGTCACACGCGTCTGCGCTTCCTCGGCTTGCGTGGCATCCGACTGCGCGTTGCCGCGCATGAGCGCCAACTGGCGGCTCACATCCAGACTGTCGTTCTGGGCCTGCGTCAACTCGCTTTCCGCAGCCGAGGCCCGCTCCATCGCAGAAACGGTAGCAGATCGGGCGCGCTCCAAGCCCTCGCGCAACTCTTCCATGCGCCGGGCCCGAGCAAGCACCCCCCGATTGGCGTCGGTGGCGCTGCCGACCGTCACCTTGCCGAAGGGCCACACGATATCCCCCGCGGCCGTGGTGAAGCGAAGGCCCGCTCGGTCGGCCTTATGGGCAGCCAGCGCAGCTGCCAGACTCTCGCAGACAACCACATCGCCGAGGGCCGCCACCACTGCGCTGCGCGCATCCGCCGGATAGCTCAGATCGCGCACGAGCGCATGGCCCGATCCCGCATACGCCTCGGCAGGGCAGCTGATCGCGCGCGCAGGGTCATGCCGCAGAAGGAACGTAACCTCGCCTTCCTCATCACCAGGAAGCTGGGACAGCACCTCAGGCACATCTTCCGCATCGTCGATCAGAAGCGACATCACATCGGCGTTCAAGAGCAGCTCCGTTAAGGCTTCCACGCTATCGTCAGCCTTGACCACCGCAGAGAGCGGCACGATGTTGCCGCGCAAGTGCTGGGCATGCTCAGCGATCCAAGCGCGCGCCGCACCGGCGCTCTGAACACTCGCGCGCTCCATCTCTTCGAGCGCGTCCACCTGCGCTGCCAGCGATTGCTCCGCGGCACGGGCCTCATCAAGAGCCGCGCGCGTCGTCTCGCGCGCGGTGACGCAGGTGGCCACCAACGCCGATGCCGCCTTCTCCTGCTCGGCAATACGCTCCATGGCCTGCGCTGTCATCTCAGCCTGCGTGCGCGCCGACTCAGCGTCGGCCTTAGCGACCAGCAGCGCCGCTTCGGCCTCGTTGACCTGCTCTTCCAGAACGGCCACATAAGCGGTGCGGCTGGCCTGCGCTTCGCGGCGCTCGGCTTGCGCGCGCCGCAGGTCGGCCAGCTCGGATTCGGCAGCCTTGTTCGCCGCTGCCAGCTCCGTCCCGCGACGGGAGAGCTCATCCAAGCGCGCTGCCGCTTCGGTCTCCTGCGCTGCCAGCTCCGCTGCTGCATCGCGCGCATGGGCCAACTCAGCACGCGCCGCATCCAGCGCAGCATTCGCATTCGCCAGTTCGCTAAGCGCGCTCTCCCGCCGCGCCTTCGAAGTCTCCATGGTCATGCGCAGCTCGCCTGCGCGCTGGGATGCCTGACGGCGCCGATCGCGCATCAGCATCAGCGTGGAGTCAAGATGGTCGGCAGCGCTGCTGCATGCCTGATGACTGCGCGATAGTTCGCCCGCATCGGCACTCTCCGCACGCATCTGCTCCTGCACCTGCTCGATGAGCGCCTCGGCCTCATCGATGCGTGCGCGCTTCGTCTCCACCGCTTCGCACAGCTGCGTTGTACGCGTCTTGCAGGCATCCCATTTCGTGCGAAGCTGCCGCAGATCGTCCACCGCAAGGTCCAGCTTCACTTCCGCCAGTTCGGCCGACACCGCGGCATAGGTCTGTGCGCGCTTCGCCTTGCGCGAGAGCGGCCCGAGCTGTCGCTCCACCTCTCCCACTACATCGCGCACGCGAGCAACATGCCCTTCCATCTTCTCCAGCTTGCGCTCGCTCTTCGCCTTGCGCTGCTTGTGCTTCAGCACCCCGGCAGCTTCTTCGATGAGCGCGCGGCGGTCAGCAGCATCGGAGCGCAGGATGGAATCGAGCGAGCCCTGCCCGATGATGGAATGCGTGCCTGTTCCCAAGCCGGAATCATGCAAGATGTCCAGCACGTCCATGCGGCGCGCCACCGTGCCGTTGATCAGGTATTCGCTCTCGCCCGAGCGATACATGCGCCGCGCAATGGATACCTCGTTGTACTCCACCGGAAGCGTGCCGTCGCTGTTATCCAGCACCAGCTCCACCTCGGCCACGCCAGTGGCCTTGCGCGCCGACGAGCCCGCGAAGATGACGTCTTCCATGGCCTGACCACGCAGGTTACGCGCGTTGCGCTCACCGAGCACCCACAGCACCGCATCGGATATGTTCGACTTTCCTGAACCATTAGGTCCCACGATGGCCGTGATACCAGGTTCCAGCGTCAGCACACTGCGATCGGCGAACGATTTGAATCCCTTCAGGACAAGTGACTTGAGATACATGAAGCCTATTGCTCCCTAGTCTTACCCTTGGCGTCGCGGCGCGCATCGGCTTCGCGCTTGCGAGCAGCCGCCTGCGCCTGCTTGTGCTCGCGCTTCTCGGCGGCGCGGGCCGCCTTCGCCTTCTTGGCCGCATCCTTCTTCGCGCGCTTCTTGTCGCCATCATCGGGATTGAAGCCCAAGAACTCCTGAAGGCGTGCCAGCGTTGACTTCGCAGCTTGGCTCTCTGCTTCCTTCTTGGTACGCCCCGTGCCCAAGGCAAGCGCATGGTCGCCCGCATACACCTGGCTGACGAACGTGCGATCGTGCGGCGGCCCTTGTGTCTCCACCAGCTTGTAGGTGGGCGTGATGCCGTCCTCTTGCAGCTTCTCCTGCAGCGCGCTCTTCGGGTTCTCAGGTTCCTTTGCCATGTCGATGCTCATGCGCGGGATCAGCGTTTCGGTCACGAACGCGGTGGCCGCATCCACACCGCCATCCAGGTATAGCGCCGCCACCACGGCCTCGTAGACGTTCTCGAGCGCCGAGTGCAGCCCGCGCTTGCCCGTGCCCGTCTCGGAAGAGCCGAACACAATGACGTTCTCGAATCCGAGCTTCTCGGCAACGTCGGCCAGACTGCTGCCGGATACCAGCGCTACCTTGATGCGCGTGAGCCCTCCCTCGTCAAGGTCAGGATAGCGGTTGAACGCGGTGGTCACCACGATGGCGCCCAGGATGGCGTCCCCCAAAAACTCAAGGCGCTCGTAGGAGAAGCGCACCGACTTGCCTTCGGCGGCTGAGGGATGCGTGATGGCCGACAGGAGGTAGCGCTCGTTGTCGAAGTGGTAGCCGATGATCTGCTCGGCCAGTTCGAGCTTATGGTTCTGTTCCTCAACGAGGTTCACCGCTGCGCTCCTTCCGCAAGATCGACACCCGAAGCGACCGTGTTCCCTATGACCTGCACCACGCCCTGTCGCACCGCTCGTGCGCACACGAGCGTGCCGTTCTTCACCGCTTCGGCGCTTGACGACCCATGCCCGATAACGCACGCGCCGCGCACACCGAGCAATGGCGAGCCGCCGAACGTCTCGGGGCTGAGCGATCCCTTCAGCTGCCGCAGCTTGCCCGCCACCAACGCCGCGCCCAGCTTCTCCTTGACCCCCGACGATAGCACCTCTTTCACATGACCGAACAGCAGCTTGGCGGTACCTTCGATGGTCTTTAGGGCGATGTTGCCTGTGAAGCCATCGGTGACGACCACATCGAAGTGGCCTTCCAGAAGATCGCCCGGCTCGCAGTTTCCCGCGAAGGTAGGAACACGCTTGCGCAGGAGCTGGTGAGCATTCTGCGCGAACGTGGAGCCCTTCGCGTCCTCTTCACCGATGTTGAGCAGCCCCACGCGCGGATGCTCGATCCCCAACACATCAGCAGCGTACACCGAGGCCATCTGCGCGAACTGCACAAGATAGTCGGGCTTGCAGTCTGCATTCGCTCCGACATCCACCAGAAGACACGGGCCCGAAGCGGCCGGGATGACCTGGACGAGCGCAGGACGCTTGATGCCGCGAATGCGGCCGATGATCAGCGTGGCTGCAGCAAGGCAAGCGCCGGTCGAACCGGCCGAGAAGAACCCGTCCGCCTGCCCGTCGCGCACCAGAGCGCATCCGACCACGATGGATGAATCCTTCTTGCGCCGTACCGCTTGTGCCGGGTGCTCCCCCATGCCGATGACCTCTTCGGCAAGGCATGCCGTGCAACGCTCATGCGCATCCGCAAAGGGCACCACCACCTCAGCTGGCCCGCAGAGCATGACCTGCAGACTGCTGTCGGCAGCGAGTGCCTCGGCCACTCCCGTCAAAACGACGCCAGGGGCATCGTCTCCGCCCATGGCGTCTATGGCTAACGTGATGTTTCCCGACATGTCGGACCAATATACGAGCGTAGAACCCGGGGGTGCCGGGCTATACGCTCATAATTATCGCTGACCTTAATCGGTGACGATGACTTCGCGGTTACGGTAGAAGCCGCAATTCGGGCAAACGCGATGCGGCAGCTTCACTTCGCCGCACTGCGGGCAGGTGCTCCGGCTGGGAGCGTCCACCTTATCGTGCTGGCTGCGACGACGATGCGTGCGGATGCGGCCCATTCTTTGCTTAGGTACTGCCATGACTCTACATTCCTCCTATAACGCGGGCATGCGCGCCCGATCCTCGTTGAACACACAGGAAATGAAATCATACCATCACATGGTGGCATCATCAAGGACATCGTGACCACCAGAAGGGCTTCTTCGCGTCAGCGGTGGCGCTTGCCCGCCAGCGCGAACGTGCAGGCAGGCGCCAGCGCATCCACCTCCGTCAGCACCACATCCACCGGCTGCCCGAGCCGATAGACGGTGCCCGTGTCAGATCCGTGCAGAAGATGCGCGGCCGCGTCGAAAATGAAGTACTCATCGCCTAGAGCGCGGATGGGCACCAGCCCCTCTGCCGTGCAATCCAGCTGAACGTAGACGCCATAGGTGGCCACGCCCGATATGACCGCGGAGAACGTGTGCCCGATGGACCCTTGCAGATATTCCGCCATCTTCGATTCGACGGACTGCCGCGCTGCTGCCTCGGCGGTGCGCTCCGTCTCCGAGCAATGCTCGCAAAGCGCTGTCATGGTGCGCTCCATCGTGCGCACCGAGCGCTTGTCGCCGGTGAGCTGCGCACGCAGCATGCGGTGCACGATAAGGTCGGGATAGCGCCGAATGGGGCTGGTGAAATGGCAATACGCCGAAAGGCCCAGCCCATAGTGCCCATCGTCGACAGGCGCATAGACCGCCCGACTCATGGCGCGCAGCACCAGCGACGTGACCAGGTATTCCTCGGGGCGGCCCGCCGCTGCAGCCAGCACCTGCTGCACCGCAAACGGATCCCCGCTGGCAAGGCGCGAGGCCATGGGCTCGGTGAACCACGTGAACTCGCGCAGCACGCGCACGACTCCTTCGAGCGCATCGGCATGCGGTGACTCGTGCACGCGATAGGCGCTCTGCATGCCCGCGGCCTCCAAATGCGCCGCCACCACTTCGTTGGCGAAGATCATAGCCTCTTCGATGAGCATGGTGGCGTCGTCCTTCACGCGCACGTCGATGGCGACCGGATGGCCCTCTTCATCAAGGCGCACCTTGGCCTCCTTCGTGCGGAAGTCGATGCCGCCGTGTTCGCCACGATGCACCTCACGTGCCTTCGCCAGGCGGCTGGCAGCCACAAGCCGCTCCACCAAGCCCGCATCCAGACCGTCATCCTTGCCTTCCAGGGCGCGCAGCGCGCTGCCATAGGTCAAGCGCACATCGGAGCGCATGATGGCGGGATAGATATCGTATCCCACCAGGTGCGCGTCATCGTCCACGTACAGGTCCACCGTCATACACCGGCGGTCCTCGCCGGGTTTGAGCGAGCAGACGTCGTTGCAGAGCGCCTCGGGTAGCATCGGTATCACGCGATCGGCCAGATACACGCTGGTGCCACGCGCTCGCGCCTCCCCATCCACCGCGCTCTCCCAAGGCACGTAATGCGACACATCAGCGATATGCACGCCCAGACGCCATGCGCACGGCTTCCCTTCGAAGGTCTTCACCGCCTCCACCGAGATGGCGTCGTCGAAATCCTTGGCATCATCCGGGTCGATGGTGAACACGAAGCGCTCACGGATGTCGCGATAGCCCTCCTTCAGCGCCCCTGCGCTGTCAACGCGCGCCTCGGCTGCCTGCAAAAGGGCCGCCTCGGGAAAGGCGACGCGCAGATCGTTGCGCGCGATGATGCGCTCGCTTGCCAGCAAGGCATCCTGGGCATCGCCGAGCACTTCCAGGATATGCCCGGTGGCGGCGCTTCGGCGCGTAGGATATTGGTCGATACTCACGCGCACGAGCGACCCATCGGCAACGCGCGGCCCTTCTTCCATGAGCGTGAAGATATCGTGATGGATACGCGGATCGTCCGGGATGACGATACCGAAGGGCTCAGCCATCTCGTAGGTGCCGACAAGCGTGGTATGCGCCCGCTCGACCACGCGCACCACGCGCGCCTGCGGACGGCCGCCGGACCCGTTCCCGAAGCGACGTCGCGCGCCGTACGATGGAGCCACTTCGACCATATCGCCATCGAAGGCATCGTTGACGGCGGAGCGCGGGATGAAGAAGTCGCCCTCAGCCGTCTTCACGAAGCCGAATCCGGCGCGGTTCACCTCGATGATGCCACAAGGATGCGCGCGGGCCTTCCTAGCGGTGCGCTTCTTCTTGCGGCCCATCTTAGCGCGCTTCTATGAGCGATCGCGCGGAATCCATGGCCACCAAGAACTGGGTATCGTCGGCATCGGGTCCGCTCCCATTGGCCACCGTCATGTCCGGCGTTATGCCAACGCCTTCAATATCGTGCCCTAAGGGCGTCAGGTAATAGGCCGCGGTATAGCGCACCGCGCCGCCGAACGACAGCTCACGCACCACCTGCACCGAGCCCTTCCCCATGGTCGTTTGGCCCACCGTGGTGGCACGCTGGTTATCCTGCAGTGCAGCCACGAACACCTCAGCGGAAGCGGCCGTGAAATCATTGTCCAGGATGACGATAGGCGCATCGGAGATGGTCTCCCCCGAAGCATTGCGAGTACTCGTACCATCGTTGGTCTGTATCTCCACCAGGACGCCGCTCTGCACGAACAGGCTGGCCATGTCCAGCGCCTGGGTCAGATACCCGCCCGGATTGTCGCGCACATCGATCACGAATGCGCGCGCCCCTTGGCTAGTCAGGTCCCTGACCGCATCCTGCATAAGCG
>CASTMW010000065.1 GCA_949450265.1 uncultured Eggerthellaceae bacterium
GCTCACCGTGACCCCTGTGGTGGTGTCTGGGCAAGACGGCAGGGTTCATGGTAGCGTCTCGCCTGCAGTGCCGGTCCAAGTACGCCGTGGCGAGGATTGCGCGTTCTCCTTCAAAGCGGAGACAGGGTATCGGACAGAGCTCTCTGTTGCAGGGCGCACCCTTACCACCAATGCGGGCGCTTCCTATACGCTCAAGAACGTGCAGGCAAATACGGAACTGCATATTAGGTTCGTTGCACGCACAGCAGAAGATAGCCTCTCTGCGGCCGAGCGCCCCGTGCATCGTTTGACGAGTCTTGCACGTACCGGGGATCTGATGCCACCACTCGTCTTGACCTGCTTAGCCATCGCCGCAGGTGCTGCTGGTATTGCGTTTCTCACCGCTGCTGGCCGCAGAAGAAGGGATACTGGGTCTGAGAACTGAAGGAACAAAACAGATAGTCTGCTGATAAAGTGATGACATGTTAGTACGGATGTCCTTGCGTAGAGGCCTTGGATGATAGTGCCTGATGAGCCGTGCTATATGGCACAGCTCACTGGCGCTGTGCCATGCCTGAGGCAATGAAACGCACGAATGGTAAAGAATACAACCATGGTCTTGAACATGTTCAAGACCATGTGGAGAGACGATATCTAGGTCGGAAGAGGAAAGCCGCGCGCCATCCCTTGCGGGGAAAGGATGCGCCCCCTACCCGATGGTGGTGAACGCCTCCGGGAACTTCTTGTTGGCATCCAGCACATCGGCGCTGGTGTCGCCGTAGCGCAGCCATTCCGTATCGGTCTTCTTGCGCTTGATCATGGCATTCTCCATGACCTCTTTCAGCGCCTTCGTCTTCAGCGCGTATTCTTCCATCTGCGCCAGGCGCCCGTCCAGTTCGATCTGACGGCGTTTCTCGGCCTTCTCCTGGATGTTGTCGCCAGGGATGATGGCGTAGAAGTCCTCGGCGTCCAGCGTCAGGCCCGCATGCGCCGCATACGCTTCCAGCGCCGAGTCCTCCTTCAGGCTTTCGATGGTGCGTTCGCGCACGTCGGCGTACACCTGCTCTTCGGAGATGCCGCGCTGTTTGGCGAACTGCTCGACCGACATGCCCTGGCGCATGATCATGTCCTCCAGGCGGTAGTTGGCCGCATAGATGGCCTCTTCCAGCACGTCTTCAGGGATGTCCTCCACCAGGCGCGTGGCCAGTTCACGGCAGATGGCATCCTGGTCGGCCAGCTCCTGCACCTCGCGATTGTCCTTGTACATGTTGTAGCGGATGAAGATCAGC
The DNA here is from genome assembly GCA_949450265.1 of uncultured Eggerthellaceae bacterium. Lineage (GTDB taxonomy): Bacteria > Actinomycetota > Coriobacteriia > Coriobacteriales > Eggerthellaceae > Adlercreutzia_A. Next base: position 1,269 of record CASTMW010000065.1, read on the forward strand.
AGCTCGTCCACCGTCTTGAAGTCGTCGGTGTGCTCGGCGACCCATTTGTCGGTGAGCTTGGCCTGCTGGCCTTCCTTCGCCACGTTCAGCTCCAACCAGCGTAGTGCGGTCTGGCGTACGATATCTTCGGGAATGCGGACTTCCTCGCAGATCGCGTAGACCGGATCGTATGAGGTGAGCGTGAAGCGAGGGTTTGCCATTTTGTTGCCTTCCAAGTGTCGAATATGAGTTGCCGCCTATTGTACAATAGGCGCGATACGCGGCGGCGGGAGAAATGCGTGCCCCACCGCTTCCACTCTTCCAAGGTAGGGGGCAATTTTGACCGTAGATCTGACGCCTGTGCGAACCGCGCAGCTGACGGAATGGCGCGACTGGATCCACGACCAGCTGAACACGTGCACGGCCTTCTGGCTGGAACATGGCGTGGACCCGGTGAATGGCGGGGTGTACACCTGCCTCGATCGGCAGGGCAACATCTATTCCACCGACAAGAGCGTGTGGATGCAGGGGCGCTGTGCCTGGACGTTCAGCTATCTGTGCCATGTGTACGGCACGCGGTCCGAATGGCTGGAAGCGGCGAAGAGCTGCCTTGATTTCCTAGAGGACCACTGCGTGAACCACGAAGCGGGCGGTCGCCTGTACTTCACGGTAACGGCCGAAGGCGCCCCGTTGCGCCAGCGCCGCTACAACTTCTCCGAAGGCTTCTACTGCATCGGCAATGCTGAATACTACGGTGTCACCGGTGACGCGGTGCATCTGGAACGGGCGCGCCGTGCGTACCGCATGATCTACGAGCTGAACAATGGCCTGATCGAGGATCCGACGGGCCTGGGGCCGAAGACCATCGCCGAAACGCGCAGCGGTCGGGCGCTGGGTGATGCCATGATCTTCCTGAACATCATCGGTATCATGCGGCGCGTTGATCCGGCGCACACAGCCGAATATGATCAGCACGCGCGCGAATGCACCGATCGCATCGTGGGCGAGCACTTCCGGCCTGAACTGGGCTGCACGCTGGAAAGCGTGAACGCGGAAGGGCAGCCAGAGCTGTGGTACACGGCCGGGCGCGTGGTGAACCCGGGGCACGACATCGAATGCAGCTGGTTCATGATGGATGAGGCCAACTATCGCGGCGATGTGGAACTGCACAAGACGGCCCAGCAGATATTCCGTCTGGCCATCGAGGCTGGCTGGGACCAGGAGTTCGGCGGCCTTCTCTATTTTATTGACGCGAAGGGCCTGCCGCCTGAAGCGTACGAGCACGACATGAAGCTGTGGTGGCCGCACAACGAGACCATGATTGCAGCGGCGAAGGCGTATCGCGACACGGGCGATGAATACTATGCGGATTGGCTGGTGCGCACGCTGGAATACTGCCGTGAGCACTTCGCCGATCCAGAATATGGCGAATGGTATGGGTACCTGCGTCGCGACGGGCTTCCCACCATGCCGCCCACGAAGGGATCCACGTTCAAGGGGCCGTTTCACGTTCCGCGAGCGCTCTGCATGACCGAACAGCTGCTGACCGAGATACTAGGAGACTAAGATGAACTACTTGGGGATCGACTACAACATCAAGAACGTGCCCGTGCTGGACGAGGGGTTCATCCCGTTCGGCGTATGGATGCGCGAATACCTGAAAGGCGCCGACCGCCCCATCAAGGTGGCGGTGGAGCGCGAGAACGGCCTGATCTCGGTGCGCGAGAGCTTCATCCGCGGGCCGGAGTTCGCCGAGGCCAACCTGCGCTACGTCGAGCGTCTGATCAAGTTCGAGCTGTGGAGCATTGGTGGTTTCCGCGTGTATGTGTGCGGCTGCGATGACATCGCCGAGCAGCTGGCGCAGATGTACTCGCCTGATGGCGCGCGCAAGTTCGACTACGGGTTCGTGGGCGATGTGTATGAGAAACCGCTTGAGGTGCTGGCGGTGTCCGAGGCTGACTTCCCGGCGGCCAACGAATCGGCCAAACAGATCGGCGGCCACATGGAGGGGTGCCGCATCGGCTTCGACGCTGGCGGGTCGGACCGCAAGGTGTCGGCTGTCATCGATGGCGAAGCGGTGTACTCGGAAGAGGTCGTGTGGTTCCCGAAGGTGACCGAGGATCCGTCCTATCACTTTGATGAAATCGTCACTGCGTTCAAGACGGCGGCGTCGAAGATGCCGCGCGTGGATGCGATCGGCGTGTCGTCGGCGGGGACGTTCGTGGGCAACAGCCCCATGGTGGCAAGCCTGTTCATCAAGGTGCCGCGCGACCGTCGCGACGAGGTGAAGAGCATCTACGATCGCGCGGGCGCCGAGATCGGCGATGTGCCGCTGGTGGTGGCTAACGACGGTGATGTGACGGCGCTGGCCGGTTTCATGAGCACGGGTGAAGGCGACATCCTGGGCATCGCCATGGGCACGTCGGAGGCGGTCGGGTACGTGAACGCCGAGGGCAATGTGCTCGGTTGGATCAACGAGCTGGCGTTCGCGCCGGTGGACCTGTCTCCGCACGCCATGCAGGACGAATGGTCAACCGACTTCGGTGTGGGCTGCAAGTACTTCAGCCAGGATGCGGTCATCAAGCTGGCTCCAGCGGCCAACATCATCCTGAACCCGGAAGATTCGCCCGCCGAGAAGCTGAAGGTAGTGCAGGCACTGGCGAACGACGGTAACCAGGACGCGCTGGACATCTATCGCTCCATTGGGTGCTATCTGGCACACACGCTGGTGCTGTATAGTCAATTCTATGAGATCAAGACGCTGCTGGTGCTGGGACGCGTGGCGTCGGGTGCTGGCGGGGACCTGCTGATTGGCGAATGCAACCGCATCTTGGCCGAGGAATACCCCGAGCTGGATGCGCAGATCACGGTCACGCTGCCCGACGAGAAGATGCGTCGCGTGGGTCAGTCGGTGGCTGCCGCCAGCCTGCCCGAACTGTAAGGGTCTTTCAGCTCGGACTTCCAGATATACGCTTTGAAGGAGCGGGCATACGTCCGCTCCTTTTCTTATGCGGTTCCGGTCAGCGCTACTGGGGTTTGCGGTTTGGGGTTGCCGCAGCTACCGGGTTCGCAGTTACAGGATGGCGCGACCGCGCAGGATGACCTGCCGCACCTCCAGGGTCTTCTTGTCCAGCAGCACCGCATCGGCCACATGGTCGGCATCCAAGCTGCCGTAGCGGTCCGCCAAGCCCAGCGCTCGCGCCGGGTTCGCGCTGGCAGCCTTCACGGCGCTTTCCAGCGGGATGCCCATCTCGCGCACCGCCACGTAGAAGCAGCGCATCAGATCGCTCACCGAACCCGCCAGCGCGCCGTTGTCGATGCGTGCTTCATAGCCGTGCACGGTCACATCCTGGCCACCCAGGTCATATACGCCATCGCCCAGGCCAGCCGCGCGCAGCGTGTCGCTGATCAGGATCATGCGGTCGTCGCCGAATAGCTTGAACGCCAGGCGCACCATGGCCGGATGGATGTGTACGCCATCTGCGATGATCTCGGCGGTGACATCCTCATGCTCAGCTGCGGCCGGGATAGGGCCTGGCTTGCGGTGGTGCATGGGGTCCATGGCGTTGTACAGGTGTGTGATGTGCTTCGCCCCCGCGTCGAACGCATGCGAGGCCGTGTCGTAATCGGTACAGGTGTGCGCCACAGAGATGCGCACCTCGTCGGCCAGCGTTTCGATGAACGCATCGGCGCCAGGCTCTTCCGGCGCGATATCCACCAGCTTGAACAGGCCGCCAGACACCTCCTGCAACCGTCGGAACTCGTTCACGCCGGGGTTGCGCACGTAGTCGGGATTCTGTGCCCCCACCTTGGACGGCGAGATGAATGGTCCTTCCATATTGATGCCCACCAGGTCGGCCTCGTTGGCTTCCGGCACGTAGCTGGCAGCGGCTTCGGCAGCCGCGGTCAACTGCTCTTCGGACAGCGTCATGGTGGCCGGACACATGGCCGTCACGCCGCGCGACGCCTCGTAGGCGCCCATGCGGTGTAGCCCATCCAGGTCGCCATCGCTGATGTCGGCGCCCGCGCTGCCGTGGAAATGTAAGTCCACCAGCCCGGGGATCACATAACATCCCGCAGCGTCGATGGTGCCGCCTTTCGCTCCCGCTTCCTCGGCGAACATCGCCCCGTCGATGCGGATGTCGGCATCCACGAAGCGCCCGTTCAGAAACGCGCTGCCGTCCTTGATGATAGAAACCTGTGAAGTGGTCATGATCGGCTCCTTCGCCCGTGCATTCTGTATTCGCATATATTACGCCGTGTGCGCCTGCGTTTCCCTGTAGAATGTGATGCACGATATGTTCCCGTAAACGGCGAAGGGGCTTCCCTTGAAGTTCAATAAGGTCTACCTGCAGAAAGATGCCATCGCACGCCACGAGGATTTCGACACGTGGTACGAGGACGGCGAGCGTTTCTACCGCTTCGAATGCAAGAACGGCTGGAAGAGCGAAAAGGACAAGGTGTCCGTCATCGGGCGCATGGGCGGCGAGAACGGCCTGATTCGCCCGGACAACCTGACGCTGAACTACTTCCTGCGCTTCGAGCGCTATGAATATATCCTGCACACGTACGTCATCAACAAGCACTACTATGTGGAGGGCATGCTGTGGGATCTGTACGGATCGGCAGCGAACCCTCCGTTCGACTTCGTCTGCGAGACGAAGACCACGTACAACAAGAAGGACGTGCACGTGAAGGAGCGCCTGTTCCGCGATAAGGGCCTGTGCTACGAGATCCACGTGCCCGATCTAACGAAGCTGCGTGTGGCGGTCATCACGTTGGTGGCCATCCTCATCAAAGAGGAATGGAAAGGTAAATCCGAATGCGAAGAGGTGCGCGGCGCCACGTGGTGGGAGCGTCTGAAGAAGCGCGTGATCGAGAATAAGGGCTATACCTACGAAGAGGTGCAGCGGCTCGAGCGCGAAGGATCGCCTTTAGTGCAGGTGGTGAAGCCCGAAGGCCGTCCTATGGACAACGTGTAGGTGCCAGGCCTTGAGCTTGAGCAGCAGCCCTATAAGCCTGTAGACTGCAAGAATAAGAAACGCCCCGAAGGGCGTGAAGGTTCTATGGTGGTCGCGGCAGGATTTGAACCTGCGACCTTGTGCTTGTAAGGCACCTGCGCTCCCGCTGCGCCACGCGACCATATTCATACCTTATAGTATACCGTTTTCCAGGGATGATAGGGGCTCCATCGCACTGAAAAATGTTCTAGATTGTGGTCGAAATATGTTGACCTCCATCATCCCATCACATATCCTTTACGCAGGGTGATTTGCGACTGCGTGATGTAATCCAGGGGATTACCGCACGTGTTCGTAAATCACGAAGAAGAAGTGCGAAAGGAGGATTACGCGCAGTCGTTTCTGTCGGCTGTGACGTAAGTCTCGGAGGATGACGGCAGGCTGGTCACCGGCCGTAGCACTCATTACGGGTACCTCAACAGCCCTAGATATTTGAGGCACACGTAATCTCTCTCGTGAATGCGTCGTAAGTCCGATCTTGCTACTGCGCAGGGAACACCATTTGCAAGGTGCTCAGCCATTCGGCTGACGCAAATCTTTAATTCATTCATCTAGGGGGTATTGATGGACGGTAAAGAGTTCACAGTATCTGAGGTCATCGACCGCGCAGGCATTTCCGTTCACACGTGGATCGTCTTCGTCCTGCTGGCATTCGCGATGATCTTCGACGGTTATGACTTCATGATCGTCAATTCCACTAACACCTATGTTGCGCCGACGTTCTTTGCGAACGAGATCGCCAGCGGTCAGCCCATCGCGGCTCTGACTGGCTCTCTGACCACGTGGGGCCTGCTGGGCATGGTGCTCGGCGGTGCTGTCGGTGGCATCATGTCCGACGCTATCGGTCGTAAGAAGATGCTGACCATCGCGGTCATCTTCTATGGTCTGTTTACGCTGCCTCAGGCATTCGCGCCCGACTATGGCTTCTTCTGCGCATTCCGTCTGATCGCTGGCTTTGGCGTTGGCTCTTGCATCCCGGTCGTTACGACCGTGTTCTCCGAGAGCATGCCTTCCAAGCAGCGCGGCATCTTCGTTACGTTCGGCATGGCCTTCATGGTCATGGGCTGGGTTATCGCTGGTCTTGTTGCGGCTCCTGTCTGCAGCAACCCTGTGCCGATCATCCCGGGCCTGTGCGATGGCGAGATCACGCTGGCCACTGGCGCTACCGCTGTTGAGAACTGGCGCATCTGCTACCTGATCGGCGCTCTGCCGGTCGTGTACGGCATCGTGCTGTTCTTCTGCATGCATGAGACGCCGCACTGGTATGCGAACCATGGCCAGAAGGACAAGGCCTGCGCTCGTCTGACCCAGATCGTGGCTGCGACGCGTCACGTCGACGTCGAGTTCGATCCCAACCTGCTGATCGTGCCGCCGAAGCCTGCCAAGAGCGGCCCGGCTGTGCTGTTCTCCAGCAAGTTCATCGTTGCTACCTGCGCTATCTGGTCCGCTTACTTCGTCGGCCAGTTCTGCGTGTATGGCATGAACGCCTGGATCCCCACCTGGTTCCAGGGCAATGGCTTCACCGCTGCTGAGTCCGTTACTCTGCAGACGTGGAACAACGTTGCGGCTATCGCCTCCAACATCGTCGTCGGCTTCATCTCCGACGCCATCGGACGTAAGCGCGCTCTGTGGATCGGCTGGGTGGCGTGCATCGTCGCCATCATCGCCTGCTCCGTGTTCGTGCCCATGTTCCCGGGCGAAGCTCCTGTGAACGGCGCGCCGCTGGCTGGCGCCGCTGCTGGCAACTTCGTTCCCTGCATCTTCCTGATGCTGCTGTTCGGCTTCTGCCTGAACTACGCCATCACCGCTGTTCAGCCGCTGATGCCCGAGTCTTATCCCACCACGCTGCGCAACACCGGTACCTCCTGGTGCCAGGCGTTCGCTCGCTTTGGTGGTTCCGGCTCTTCCATCGTTCTGGGTGCTGCTGCGGGTCTGGCCATGTTCCAGCATGATGTCAACGGCACCATGAGCAACAACTGGTCCATGGTCGTGCTCGTGCTGCTCATCCCGTTCGTTCTGGGCCTGGTCTGCACCCTGCTGTTCGTCAAGAACACCGGCGGCAAGACCATGGACGAGCTGCAGAAGATGACCGAAGAGAATCCGCTGTCCGAGACGGATGGCAACGGCCGCTTCTGGATCATGATCGGCGTGGTCATCATCAACTTCATCGGTTGCATCGTTTGCCCGCTGACCATTCCCGGCTTCTCGAAGACGGACATGGCTCTGCCGATCATGCTGATCGCCATGCTCCTGCCGTTCATCTACTTCTTCGTGTTCGGCGGCATGGGCCTCGGCAAAGAGAAGGCAGCTGGTGTGAAGCAGCCGTAAGGCGTTTCGCTCAGCGGGCATGTTACCCACTATGAGGCAGGTTGCCTAATACGAGGTACGTTGCCCAAGCCTTTTCGGAGTTCGCTCCAACGAAGGACCCCCACGGGGGTCCTTCTTCTGTATAGGTCGCGCAGTATGATCGGGAACAGGGGATCCGGCCCGCATCTCGTCCAAAGCCATCTTGCTTGTCGGGTCTGGGAGCCCATTTGCTAGAATGACCCTAATGTCAACCGCACGCTCGGCAAAGGACCATCCTGCATGCATTTCAAGTATCGCAACGGCCTGTCCAACTCTGCGCTCATCGAGCAGGTCCATCAACTTCTCGTGAAGTACGATGACGCCTTCATCCCACCGTTATCCCAGCGTAGAAGTTCGACGCAGAAGGATCTGGGGTCGAATGCGGGGACGCGATCCGAAGGTACGGTAGACGATTACCTTGCTTCGATCGAAGAACAGAACTTCATCCTGGCCATCGACTCCGATTCGGGGACTGATCGGGTGGCCGGGTTCCTTTCCTTCAAGCAGGACTACTCATGCGCTGCGCTTGGCGGAAAAAGACAC
>CASTMW010000066.1 GCA_949450265.1 uncultured Eggerthellaceae bacterium
CATCAAATGGCTCATCGAAGAATATGACCTGGATGTCATCGCGGTGGCCGGAGACCTTGGGCAAGACCATGAAGGGCTCGAAGCGGTGAAGGCGAAGGCGATCAAGAGCGGCGCGCTCGATTGCATCATCGTGGACATGCGCCAGACGTTCGCGGAGGAATACCTGGCCTGTGCGCTGGCTGCCAATGCCATGTACGAGAACAAGTACCCGTTGGTGAGCGCCCTGTCGCGGCCACTGATCTCAAAGCATCTCGTGGATGCAGCCCATCGGTTCGGCGCGAAGTACATCGCGCACGGCTGCACGGGCAAGGGCAACGACCAGGTCAGATTCGAGGCATCCATCCTTATGCTCGATCCATCCTTAGAGATCATCTCGCCGGTGCGCGAGTGGGACCTCGGCTCGCGCGAGGAAGAGATGGCGTGGGCCGCAGCGCACGGCATCGAGGTTCCCACCACGAAGACATCGCCCTATTCCATCGATGATAACCTGTGGGGCCGTGCGATCGAATGTGGCGTGCTGGAGGATCCGTGGGCAGAGCCGCCTTCGGACATCTACACCATGACGGTGGACCCGGCAAGCGCTCCGGATGCTGCCGCCTATGTCGAAGTGACCTTTGAGGCGGGCGTGCCCGTTGCGCTGGATGGCCAGCCCATGGCACTGCTCGACATCGTGGGCGCGATGAACGGCATCGCGGGGAGCAATGGATATGGTCGCATCGACATGATCGAGAACAGGCTTGTGGGCGTGAAGAGCCGCGAATGTTATGAGGTGCCGGGGGCCTTGGCGCTGATCTGTGCACACAAAGCGCTCGAAGATTTGTGCCTTGAGCGCAGTGTGCTCCATTACAAGCTGGGAATAGAGCAGAGTTGGGCCGAACAGGTCTACAACGGCCTGTGGTTCTCTCCGCTCAAGGAGGCGCTCGATGCGTTCATCGCGGATACGCAGCAATGCGTTACCGGTACCGTTCGCTTGAAGTTCTACAAGGGCAGCTGCGTGGCGGTGGGACGCACGAGCGATTATTCGCTCTACGACCATGGGCTGGCTACCTATGATGCTTCGGACCAGTTCGACCACGGTGCCGCGAAGGGCTTCATCGACCTCCACACGCTGCCTTGCAAGGTGTGGGCGCAGAACCGGATCGCCATGAACGCCAAGATGGACCAGTTCAAGACGGTCGGGGTGGCATCGCATACCGCAGACGGCGAAGACTCGGATATCGTGCGCGCCGCCGAGGCTGCCATGTACCAAGAGCAACCGGCGGAGGTGTGAGCATGGCGTTGTGGAGTGGGCGGTTCGAATCGGGGCAAGACGAGTTCCTTCAGCGTTTCGGCGCGTCGCTTCCGATCGACCAGAGGATGTACGCGCAGGATATTGCCGGGTCCATCGCGCATGCCCATATGCTGGCAGCCCAGGGTATCATCAGCGCGCACGATGCGGACGCCATCTGTGAGGGCCTTGCATCCATCCAGCAGGATATCCAGCACGGCACGCTGGCCTTCGATATCTCCGGTGAGGATATCCATATGGCTATCGAAGCTGAATTGACGCGGCGCATCGGCGATGCGGGCGCGCGGCTCCATACGGCGCGCAGTCGCAACGATCAGGTCGCGACCGATACGCGCCTCTACGCGAAGGCTCTTGCCTGCAAGCTCATGGAAGCCGCTCTTGACCTGCGCCGAGCGCTCATCGAGCAGGCGCAGCGCTCCGATCAGGTCATCATGCCTGGCTACACACACATGCAGCATGCGCAGCCCGTCATCTTCGCGCATCATCTGCTCGCCTATTCGTGGATGCTCGCCCGCGACCACGAGCGCCTTCTTGCCGCATACCGCGCAGCTGATACGTGCCCGCTGGGCTCGGCGGCCTTGGCGGGCACCACCTGGCCGATCGACCGTGGCGCCACCGCGCACGAGCTCGGGTTTGCCGCTTGCACGGAGAATTCGCTCGATGCCGTTTCCGATCGCGATTTTCTGCTGGACCTCCTTCATGCTTGCAGTGTGATGGCGGTGCATCTGAGTCGCCTTGCCGAGGAGATCGTTCTGTGGTCTACGGCAGAGTTCGGCTTCATCACGCTTTCGGATGCCTATTCCACTGGCTCGTCCATCATGCCGCAAAAGAAGAATCCCGATTTTGCTGAGCTCATCCGCGGCAAGACGGGTCGTGTGGTGGGGGACATGGTCTCGCTCCTAGTCACGCTGAAGGGCCTGCCGCTCGCGTACAACAAGGATATGCAGGAGGACAAGGAATGCACTTTCGATGCGGCCGATACGCTCATCGATTGCCTTACCTGCGCGACCGGCATGATAGCCACCATGACGGTGCATGCCGATGTCATGCGCCGTGCAGCAGGCGAGGGGTATCTGGCTGCCACCGACCTTGCCGATTACCTTGCGAAGAAGGGCCTGCCCTTCCGACAAGCTCACGAGGTGGTCGGCCATCTGGTGTTGCTGTGCGAGAAGCGCGGGTGTGATCTGGAGGACCTCTCCTTAGATGATCTTCAGGCGGAATGCGACCTGTTCGAAGCCGATGCGCTCCGCTGCCTTGACCTTCGCTCGATTGTGGATGCGCGGACCTCGCAGGGAGGCACCGCCCCCCAGGCAGTGGCGCAGCAGATTGCCCATGCCACCGATGCGCTGGCCCGCGACGGTCGCCTCTGCGCTGACCTGGGAAGCGGTTGCTGCGTGCAATAACGGATTTACTATGATGGATCCCATCTCCCTCTAGCCGGATGCTAGAATGTTGCGAAACCGCGAGAAGGAGCATGAGTGGCATCACGCGCCGTCAAGAAACGTCATAACATCAAGAAGAAGAACGGCAAGGTGATCGCACTTTCTATATTGGCGATCGTCGCTGCCGTCGCGCTCTCCTGTGTCATCGGAGTATCAGCTCTGGCCAGCACATGGCTCGAAGACCTGCCCGACTACACCGATTCGGACGCCTTTAACACGTCCGCCACCTCGGTGGTGTACGCCTCCGACGGTCAAACGGTGCTCGCTGAGTTCCAGCTTGAGAATCGCTATCCTGTCGAGGCGGACGTCATCACGGACTATGTGAAGCATGGCACCGTTGCTACTGAGGACGAGCGCTTCTACACGCACAACGGTTTCGACACCATGGGCACCGCCCGCGCGCTTGTGAACAACATCACCGGTGGCGCGCTCGAGGGCGGCTCCACCATCACCCAGCAACTCGTTCGCAACACCATTCTCTCCGAAGAGATGACCGATATCTCCTTCAAGCGCAAGCTGCGCGAGGTCTACATCGCTTTGAAGATGGAAGAGCTCTACGACAAGGATCAGATACTGCTCATGTATCTGAACACCATCAACTACGGCTCGGGCGCCTACGGTATCGAAGCAGCCGCGCAGCGCTATTTCTCCAAGCATGCGGCCGATCTGACGCTGGCCGAATCCGCCACACTGGTGGGCATTCCGCAGTCGCCCACGTACAACAATCCCATCAACAGCCCGTCGAATTGCGTAGCGCGTCGCAACCTTGTGCTGGACCGCATGACCTCGAACGGCTACATCACCCAAGAGGAAGCGGACGCGGCCAAGGCCGAAGAGCTGGTCTTGAACCCCACGGAGTTCTCCATGACCGGTATCAAGCAGTATCCCTATTTCACGAGCTATGTGCGCAATCAGCTTCAGAACACCGATGGCAAGTATGCGTTCAGCACAGCCGACCTCTTCTCAGGCGGCCTTGAGATCATCACAACGTTGGATGTGGATGCGCAGGCTGCGGCCGAGGCAGCTGCGGCCGAGAAGGTGCAGCAGGCAGGTTCCGACTTCGAAGTGGCCATGGTAGCCACCGAGCCTGATACAGGCTACATCCGCGCCATGGTGGGTGGCAACAACGACACCTACGATGCCGATCAGGTGAACATGGCTACCGGCGAAGGCGGTTCGGGTCGCCAGCCCGGCTCGTCCTTCAAGACCTTCACGTTGGTGGCGGCCCTTGAAGAGGGCATCGATCCTGCCACTGTCATCGATGCTGGCAGGAACTACGAAGTGGAAGGCACCGATCAGATCGTCCACAACAGCGGCAATAAGGACTATGGCACTCGTCCCATCTCTTCTGCGTTCGCCGTGTCGTCCAACACCGCTTTCATGCGCTTGATCATGTCGGTAGGCGTCGATAAGGTCATCGACGTGGCGCATCGCATGGGCATCAACTCCAACCTTCAGGAAGTGGGGGGCCTTACCTTAGGCATCTCGTCGGTCAATCCCTTGGAGATGTCCAACGCCTATGCCACCATCGCGAACGGTGGCATCCATTACGATCCCGAGTGCATCCTGGAGATCAAGGACCGCAAAGGCAACGTCATCGTGGATAATTCCGACCCCGAAGGGGAGCGGGTCCTCGACGAAGAAGTAGCCGTTGCGGCGCTCGAGGTGATGGAAGGCGTCATCTCCGGCGGTACGGGCACGGCGGCTCAGCTTGCCACCAGCCAGCCTGTTGCTGGTAAGACCGGCACCACCGAAACCAACAAGGACAGCTGGTTTGTGGGCATAACCCCGCAAATGTCCGTTGCCATCTGGCTGGGGGACCGGGCACCCACCTACGATGAAGCGCGTCCGGTCTATGCAACGGCGGCCAGCGCATTCCCTGCGTTTATGAACGTCATCTTGCGAGGGCAGGAGATTCGTCAGTGGCCCACTGCGGATGCGCCCGAATACCAAGAGGATTATGTGGATGAGAAGAACCACATCGGCAAGGGTTCGTGGTCCTATTACGAAGAGCGCAGGCAGCAGCAGGAAGCGGAAGAGGAAGAGCGCCGCAGGCAAGAGGAAGAAGCCGAGAACAACAAGCCTGCTGCATCATCTTCTTCGGCAGCCACCACCGCGAAACCTTCTCCTGGTGGTAGCTCATCGTCGAGCAGCGCGGCCACCAGTAGCAGCGCTGCCACCTCGCAACCCGTACCCGCTCGACCGTAGGAGAGCTGTATCTTCGCATCGGCAGCATTGCAGTATAATCTCATGCGACACTTTTACCTCCGATAGGAGAGATGCATGATGCGCTTCATCCGTACGACCTTCGTTGTGGCTTGCGTTGCGGTCCTTGCCGTGGCGCTGGCTGCTTGCACCGCACCGCAAACCACCAGCAGTCAAGAGGACAGCGTGACCGCCAATCGGCAGTATATGTCCTTGCTCAGCCAGATGTCCGACGATCTGGCCGCGAAGCTCGAAGGCTTCTCCGACGCCGTTTCGCGCAACGATACCGTCGGCATGCGCACGCAGGCTGACAACGCGTTCCAGGTCATCGAGCAAATGCGTCAGGAAGATGCGCCTGATGACCTCAAGGAACTGCGCGACGGGTATCTGGAAGCGTGCGAGGGCCTTGAAGATGCCCTCAGCTCTTACATTGAACTCTACGACAACGTGGTATCATCCCAGCCGATGGACCAGGCGGCTTACACTGATCGTATCAAGGATATCCAGGATAGCTACGATGCGGCTGTGGCGAAGCTCACCGAAACGGACCAGAAAGCAACCGAGCTCCAGAAATGACGACGCTCGAACTGCTCAGCCCTGCTGGCGGCCCTGACGCGCTCAATGCCGCTGTGCGTGGGGGTGCCGATGCGGTGTATGTGGGCCTAGGCGCGTTCAACGCGCGGCGCAATGCTGACAATTTCGACAAGGACACCCTCAAGGACGCGTGCGATTACGCCCATTTGCGCGGAACGAAGGTCTATGTTGCCCTTAATACCGTGGTGCTGCCCGACGAGGTCGATGCGGTGCTCGCGTGCGCCGATGATGCCTACGCTGCCGGAGCCGATGCGCTCATCGTGCAGGACATCGGCATCGCCCGTCGCCTTTCTGATGCGTTTCCTGCGTGCTCAGTGCATCTTTCCACGCAAGCGAACATCCATGATTCGTGGGGCATCGAAGCAGCAGCGCTCGTGGGAGTTGAACGGGTCACGTTGGCGCGCGAGCTCTCGATGGAAGAGATCGCGCGCTTGAGCGAATTGGCAGCTCAGCACCATATGCAGACTGAGGTCTTCGTGCACGGTGCGCTCTGCGTTTGCTATTCGGGCCAGTGCCTCATGTCATCCATGATCGGCCAGCGCTCTGCCAATCGCGGCCTATGCGCTCAGGCATGCCGTCTGCCGTACGCGCTGGTCTGCGAAGAAGAGGATGCACCGAACGCGCCGGGGGAGTTCTTGCTCTCGCCGAAGGACCTTTGTGGGGTCGACCTGATCCCGGAACTGGTCGATGCGGGCGTGACCTCTTTCAAGATCGAAGGGCGTATGAAGTCGCCCGAATACGTGCATGCGGTCACGTCGGTGTATCGTAGAGCGCTCGACGCGCTGATGGAGGGCGACCCGGGGGTGGATGACAACGATCGTGCCATGCTCGCTTCCGTCTTCACGCGTGGCTTCACCACCGCCTATCTACAGCACGATCGCTCCAACGCCATCATGAGCTATCAGCGACCGAACAACCGCGGTGTCTTCATCGGGCGCGTCAAGGCGATCGGCGATGGGATCGCATCCATTGTGTGCGAGGAACCGCTGGTGGCAGGCGATATTGTGGAGTTCTGGACCAGCAAGGGCCGCGCTGCGCAACAGATCCCGGAAGGCTTCTCCATGGAAGGCCGCGTCGCCCGCATCGCGCTTGACGCGAAGGTGCGCTCGGTGCGCGCTGCTGACCGGGTGTTCCGCGTGCGCAGTGCTCAAGCTGCTTTCAGATCTGACCCGTTCCAGCCATGCATTCCGCTCGATGGTGCGGTGCGCGCGCTTCTGGATCAGCCGCTCAAGATGACCTTCGAGGTCCCGCAGGCAAGCGCAGCAGATGGCACGCCGGTCGAAGATGCTGTCGTCAGGCGCCTGCAACACCAGCTGCCCGCCGACCGTCTTCGCTGCGTCGCTCAGGGCGATCCTGTGCAGTCTGCCCGTTCGAAGGAGCTGACCGCGGAAGATGTGCGCCAGCATGTTGGCCGCATGGGCCAGACTCCCTTCCGTCTGGCGTCCTGCGCGGTCGATCTCGATGGTGGCGTGGGCATGGGATTCTCAACGTTGCATCATCTTCGCGCCGATGCGCTCGACGAGCTTCGTGAATCTATCCTGCTCGATCATCATGTGCGCCCGCCACGGCAGGTATCGCGTGCGATCCCCGAGGCAACACGGCCGACATCCGATCCTGTGGTCTGCGCTCTGACCACCAATCCCGACTGCGCACGAGCGGCTAAGCGCGCAGGTGCTGCCGACGTGTACGTTCCTGCGCTTGATTACCGGCGCGGTCAGGCGACCATGGAAGGGGCTTTGCAGACCAGTGCCTCCCAGGCGTCGTATCCGCACGGCTGTATCATGCAGATGCCCGCCATCACCCATGATGCGGCAGGCGCATCGCGCGAAGCGGCGCTGGGGTGCGATCCGTGGGAATATGCTCAACCGGGCAAGCCGCTGCTCGTGGAGAGCCTTGGCGGCCTCGTGCATGCCGCCGCCCTGGAAGCGGCACCTGAAGTGGGCGCGGAACTGCCGCTGACCAATGCGCTTTCCATCCAGATGGCAGCCGCGCTCGGCGCCACGCGCGCATGGCTCTCGCCCGAGCTCAACATCCACCAGATCGAACGGCTCGCGGCAGCAAGCCCGCTTTCGCTCGGCATCAAGGTATCCGGTGCGCTGCAGCTGATGGTCACCGAGCATTGCCCCTTGATGTCCCTTGGCCCGTGCGATCAGCGATGCACCGCCTGCACGCGCCGCATGAGTAAAAGCCACCTGCGCGACCGCAAGGAGTACCGCTTCCCGGTTGTCACGGATGCGCTCGGGCGCGGGCATATCTTCAACAGCGTCCCGCTCGATGCTGTGCCGGCCCTTCCACATCTGCTGGATGCGGGCGTGACCGCGTTCATGGTGGACGCCACGCTGCTCGATCCTGAACGCACGGCCCAAGCGGTCGGGCGGGCGGTGCATGCTCTGCAAAGCGCACGCGAAGGGCGCCCCGCCGAGCCGAAGCTCCCGAACACGACGAGCGGCCACTTGTTCCGCGGTGTTGTATAATCCCCAAGGTTTCCAACGATAGAAAGGGGATGCGGGATGCTCTCGCCCGAAGAACAGCTCCATATCATACGATCGGGCGCGGCGCAGATCGTTCCCGAAAGCGCTCTGATCGAGAAGCTTGAGCGCGGTGTTCCGCTGAACGTGAAGCTCGGAGTCGATCCGACTGCCCCCGACATCCATCTTGGGCATGCGGTCCCGCTGCGCAAACTTCGCCAGTTCCAAGACCTCGGGCATGAGGTTACGCTGATCATCGGCGATGGCACGGCGCTCATCGGCGACCCATCCGGGCGTAACACCACGCGCCCCCAGCTCACCCGTGACGAGATACAGGCGAACGCGCAAACCTACGTGGACCAAGCGTTCAAGGTGCTCGACCCGGAGAAGACGACGCTGCGCTATAACTCGGAATGGATTCTCGATCTGGATATGGAAGGGCTGCTGAAGCTGCTCTCCCATTTCACGGTGGCGCGCATCTTGGAGCGCGATGACTTCCATAACCGCTACACCTCCGGCCAGCCCATCAGTCTGCACGAGTTCCTCTATCCGGTCATGCAGGCTTACGACTCGGTGGTCATCAAGGCAGACGTGGAACTGGGCGGCACCGACCAGCTGTTCAATCTGCTGGCCGGTCGCGAGCTCATGGAGAAGATGGGCCTGCCCGCGCAGGTCTGCCTGACCTTGCCGCTGCTCGAAGGCACCGATGGCGTTCGCAAGATGTCGAAGAGCTATGGCAACTACATCGGCCTGACCGATGCGCCAGAGGATATGTTCGGCAAGACCATGTCCATCCCCGATGAGCTGATGGTGAAGTACTTCCGCTTGGCCTCCACCGAGGATGTGGAGGATATCGACGCCATCGAGCGCGGCTTGGCCGACGCATCGTTGCATCCGAACAAGGTGAAGCGCCAGCTCGCGCGCAACATCGTGGCGTCCTACCATGGGGAAGAGGCCGCCCTGGCAGCCGAGGCCCATTTTGACAAGGTGTTCAAGGCGCACGAAGCGCCCGATGATGTTCCGGTCTTCGGTGAGCCCTTGCCGCTCAATAGTGAAGGCGTGGTGTATCTGCCCGGCTTGCTCCAGCAAGCAGGTCTGGCGGCAAGCGCCGGGGAGGCGCGTCTGCTCATCGACGGCGGCGGCGTGAAGGTCAA
>CASTMW010000067.1 GCA_949450265.1 uncultured Eggerthellaceae bacterium
AAGCAAGTGGGACTGGAAACTTTTGTTTCCAGTCCCACTATCGGGGTTCAGTTCAAGCGCAGACCGCGCTTTCTGATGCTCTTGAAGGACCGGCTGCGTGCCGGTCCTTTTTCGTTGGTCGGACTGCTGCCATCCTGAGGGCCTTCGCTGACATCGTTCTGGAGCGACAGGATGGTGCTCGTTGGATGGCATTCGCCGCCCATCAGATGATGTCCTTTTCAGGTAACGATGTCGTATCGGGGCTTCGCCGCTTCCGTTTCAAAGATCGCGCAGCTAGTCTTCCCTCCATCGTCTCGAACTACCCTGTTCAAGAACGATCCACGGTAGGCGATCGCAATGGCCATCCCCGGCAGCGGTCTGATGGATGGCGCGACAAAAGGAGGCAACATGGCAACCCAATCGAACGCCCCGCTGGCGGGCATCAAGGTCATTGACTGGACGCAGGTACAATCTGGCCCTAGCTGCACGCACATGGATGGGCGCTGAGGTCATCAAGCTGGAGAAGGTGCATGGCGGCGATCCCACCCGTAACGAGATGAATGACGTGGACGGCAGCTATTCGCTGTACTTCCTGCAGCTGAACGCCAACAAGAAGTCCATCACGCTGGACATGAAGGACCCGGCTGGCAAGGAGATCCTAACGAAACTCTTGGCTGATGCTGACATCTTCGTGGAGAACATCGGCCCTGGCGATGTAGAGAAGCTGGGCTTCGGCTGGGATGAGGTGCACAAGATCAATCCGAAGTGCATCATGGCCTCGCTGAAGGGCTTCAACAAGGGCAGCCGCTTCGCACATGTGAAGGCGTTCGAACCGGTGGCCCAGTGCGCTGGTGGTGCGGCTTCCACTACTGGTTGGAACGATGGCACGCACGACCAGCCCACGCAGTCGGGTGCGGCGCTGGGCGACTCCAACACCGGCATGCACCTGCTGATCGGCATCCTGGCCGCGCTCGTGCAGCGCCAGCATACCGGCGAGGGCTGCTACGTCTACCAGTCCATGCAGAACGCTGTGCTGAACCTGTGCCGCATCAAGCTGCGCGACCAGCTGATCTTGGATAATCTGGGCGAGCTTTCCTACTACGCATGCTATCCCGGGTACAAGTGGGGCAAGGCCATCCCGCGCGCTGAGAACGCCGAGGGCGGTCTGGTGCTGGGCTGGTGCTACCGTGCGAAGGGCTGGGAGACCGACCCGAATGCCTACGTGTACATTGTCATCCAGCAGTCGCAGAAGGGCTTCGAGAACTTCTGCAACGCCATGGGCTTCCAAGATTGGCTGACCGACCCGAAGTTCGCCACCGCCAACGCGCGCGACGAACACAAGGCCGAGGTGTACAAGCGCGTGGAGGAATACACCATGCAGTATGACAAGTACACGCTGACCTCGGAGCTGGGCGCCAAGGGCGTGCCGGTCGGCCCGGTGCTCGACTGGAACGAGCTGGAGAACGACCCCGACCTTAACAGCGATGGCACCATCGTGACCATCGATCAGGGCGATGCGCGCGGCAACTTCAAGACCATCGGCATCCCTTGCACGTTCAGCAACTTCACGCCCGAATACAAGCGGGCACCGAAGCTGGGCGAGAACAACGAAGAGATCCTGAAGGGTCTGGGCTACACCGATGCGCAGATCGCCGACCTGAAGGCTAAGGAGGTCATCGGCTGCAACGATGGCGTGAAGGCTGATCTGGTGAAGGCATAGAGCGGCGCTGCATGAAGGCGTAGAGCGGCGCTGCACGGCGCTATGATGCACGGCTCATATCAGGCGCAGGCTGCCTCTCGGCTCAGCGGCCAGCGTCTGATCGGAGATAGAAGGAAGCCCCGGCACACGATGGTGCGCTGGGGCTTCCGGTGTTGTTGGAGCGCTATTGGGCGTATTGGTGTGTGGCTGGGAGATGGCTGGTGCGCGGGCGGTTCGTTTTGTACTGAGTTCACGTATTTTCCGCGGTCGGCGGCATGTTACAGTACAATTACTTGCAACTATGTGAATGGGCGGTTCCGATCCAAGGACACGGATGGCCAAGAAGAGCAACAACAAGAAGCAGCAGAGCAAACAGCAGGGTGCTGCCCCCAAGGCGAAGGGCGCCAAGGGCGCGGTGACCTCCAAGGGGCGCTCGTCGCGCGGGTCCAGCGGATCCAATGCGCAGAGCGCCGTGCTGCGCGATGCAGTGGACGCGGCGCGCGAGAGCGCCGAGGTGCTGCGAGAAGCGGCCACGGTGCTGTCGCAGTCGGCGGCGCAATCGGCTGCTCAAACAGTGGCCCAGGCGCGATGGAACCAGTTCGCCGGGCAGAGCATGGGCTTTCCGGCTCTTGACCCCGCTTCCTTGCAGGCTGCTGCGGCTTTTCGCTCCGATGCTCTGGCATCCGGCGTTGCATCCGCGGGCGTGGCGGGTACGGCGGGTACGGGCGTTCCCGCCCAGCCGTTGACTGGCGCATCTGCGATCAACCCTAGTGGGGCGGCACCCATGGCTGCTGGCACCGCTGGTGCTGCTGGCGCATCCGTTGCACCACAGGTGGGCGTGTCTCCCGTATCCACTGATGCGGCCGCTGCACCGGTTGCCCCCGCGCCAGCGTCGGTCGCAACGTCTGCAGCTTCGTCTGCCAACGCTGTTCCCGCTGCCGTGCCGCAGGCTCAGGCTGCTGCACCGGCACCGCAAGCGCAAGCGCAAGCTCAAGCGCAGCCGCAGCCCGCACCAGCATCCGTGCAGCCGCAGCAGTTGCAGCAGGTGCAGCAGTTGCAGAGCTTCGCGCAGGCTCCCATGCCCTCCCAATCGGGTTCGTTCGCTGCCGTGCCTGGTATGCCCATGCAATCGGGTCCGATCGGCTATGGGGATGCCCTCCAACCTGTGGCGGGCGATCAGCTAACGCGTGTCTCGCATAATGCGTCCATGGGCGAGCAGGTCGGCTTCACGCCGAAGGAGCCCGAGCAGAAGCGTCGGTGGGGCTCCCCCATCAAGAGCTTGAAATCGGCCGTGGCGGCGCTGACGAACAGCGATCGCGATGCAGAGCCAGAGCCAGCTCCGGAAGCACCGCTTCCGCGCACGCAGATAGACTATACGCCCAAGCCGGAATTGCTGAACGACCTTCCCAAGTTCGGGGAAGCGCCCATGGTGCTCCCTACGCCGCAAGAGCTGTTGGCTAGCGTGCCGCTCATCAGCACCACCGGCCAGATCATTCCTACGGATGGCGGCTCGCCCTATGCGCAGCCAGCGCTTCCCGAATACGGGTACGCTGGCCACATGATGCCTGAGTTGGGTCATCCCGATCAGCTGGCGGTCCCGCCCTTGTACAGCGATACTCAACCGTTCTCGGTCGAGTTCTTGTCCGATCAGATACCTCCTATCCAAGAGCAGGTGATTGAAGTGCCCGCGCAAGAAGTGGTGTACGGAGAGGTTCAGATGCCAGACCCTTATTTGCAAGCGTACGACAGCATGAATGTCTACGATCCCGCTCACATGTACGATCCGAACCAGATGCAGCCCTACGATCCCGTGCAGATGCAAGGGTATGACCCGGCGCATATGCAGATGCGGGGCTACGACCCCGCGCATCTGCCGCCGCAAGGTTACGATTCGGCGCAAGCGCAGCCCTACGATCCGAACCAGATGCAGCCCTACGATCCGTATACCCAGCAGTTCGGTCAGCAGTCGTACGGGCAAGCGTCGTATGGTGCCGATCAGCCGTACGACCCCAGCATGTACGGCCACGGCTTCGACCAAGGATCCGCCTATGACCCCTATGGCTATGGCGCCGACCCGTACGATCCCTATGCCGATCCCGCAGGGTACGCTCCGCTGGTGCCGGTGAAGGGCGGCAAGGCCACTGTGTCGCTCATCTTGGGCATCCTTTCCATCCTGCTTGCGTTCATCCCGCCGCTCGGGTTGGTGCTGGCCATCGTGGCCATCCTGTTGGCCAAGAGCTACCACAAGAAGGGTGGCATGGCACCGCGCGCGGGCACGGGTCGTGTGTGCGGCCTGGTGGGCATCATCCTCAGCTTGCTGCTGGCGGTGGCCATCGGTGTGTTCCTGGCCTACTTCTACGGCGGTCTGTACGGCGAATCGAACGCGGGCGCCATCATGGGATACCTGCAGACCACGCCGTTGAAGAACTTCTTGTAGGAGCGCGACATGGGTGAAGGTGGCAGTAAGGGCTTCTTCGAACGCCTGACCGGGCGCAAGGCTGAGGTTTCCGAAGATGAGATATTGGGGCTGATCGACGAAGCACCCGCGCTAGCTGATGACGAGAAGCGCATGATCGGCAGCATCATGGACCTGCGCGACACCATGACCGGTGCCATCTGCACACCGCGCGTGGACGTGATGCTGGTGGAAGATGACGAGACGGGGCGCCAAGCGCTGGAACGCATGCGCGGCACGGGCTATTCGCGCCTGCCGGTCTGCCACGATAGCATCGACGACATCATCGGCATCGTGCATTACAAGGACCTGATCGGTCCGCTCATGGACGGCAGCATCGACGATCCGGTGACGCGATTCATGTACGAGCCCATGTTCGTTCCTGAATCAAAGGACGTCATCCCCTTGCTGGGCGAGATGCAGGCCAAGCATCAGCAGATGGCAGTCGTGGTGGACGAGTACGGCGGCACCGAGGGCCTGATAACCGTCGAGGACATCCTTGAGGAGATCGTGGGCGAGATCGCCGACGAGAGCGATGTGGGCGGCGAGTTGCTGACGTTCGTGGAGCCAGGCGTGTGGCGTGCCGATGGGCGCTTCCCGGTGGAGGATGCGTTGGAGCTGGGCTGGCCGGTCGAATGCTCTGATGACTACGAGACGTTGGCCGGGTGGCTGATGGGAGCGCTAGATGGCGTGCCGAAGCCCGGGGACGTGGTGGTGGTCGACGGGCACGAGTTCAAGATCGAGAAGATGCGTCGTAGCCGCATCTCCCAGGTGCGTGTTCAGAAGCTGCCCGCATAGGGTGTAGAGCTGCGCCCAGTCGGGCCGGTCGGGTGTAGTGCGCGATGGCGCTGCGGGCGGGCTGTGCAAGGCCGACCAGCGGCTTGGCGCGCAACCGGTGGCGAATTGTTGATGTGCGTCGCTCGAATATGGGGTAGAATACTTCCACGACATATCAGTGACCATTCGGCAGCACATCCACTCACAACAAAGCCAGCTGCTTCCGCTTCGGCGGGTTCGTTCGTGTGTACGGAAGAGGACAGTTGGCAAAGAGCATGCACAGAGCAGCGCATTCCGCAGGCGTCAGGAAGACGGCGCGGGCGGCAGGTGCGCATAGTGGCGGCGCTGCTGCGCGCACGGTCGCGGTGGGTGCTCATGGCGTGGCTGTGGCGCGTCCCAGCGTTGTGACCGCCAGCCGCTCGGCTGCCAAGGTGGTGCTTGCCGTGGGCATGGCGGTGCTGGTGGCAACAGGGGCAGGCTTGGGCCTTGCTTCTGCTGGCGGTACGGCCATGGCGCCGCATGCGGACCACACCGATGCGCCCGCACAGACCACCGCAGCGCAAGCCGATCTTTCCGCCACCGCAGCTCTGGCGCAAACCTCATCGCGCGATGTTTCCGGCGGCGTGGCCGAAATAGCGGCCGAAGAGGAAGCGGCTCGCATCGCCGCCGAGCAGGCAGCGAAGGACCGCGACGCTCAGGTTCTCCAGCGCGTGCAGGCGGCGCAGGCCAAGTCTGCAGCCAACGGCGGGGTGGGCGTGTACGCCGTCGACTGGTCGGTGGGCCACGACGCGTTCGTCAGCGAATGGAGCGCGCGCATCGACAAGTACCTGGCTGGCAGTCCTCTGGCTGGATGCGGTGCCACCTTCGCCGAGGCTGCCTGGAACAACGGGGTTGATCCGCGCTGGTCGCCTGCCATCAGCAACACCGAATCCACCAAGGGGCGCCACTGCTTTGCGTCGCATAACGCCTGGGGCTGGACGAATGGCGCCTGGGGCGATTGGGGCACGGCCATCAATGCGCACGTGCGCGGCTTGGCCGAGATCTACGGCTACACCATCAGCTACGTCAACGCGGTGAAGTACTGCCCGCCCAATCACGATAACTGGTATCGCGACACTCTGAACGAGATGTCGAAGATCTAGCGCCGTCCGGTCCGTCCATGAGCAACGTCATCATAGTAGGGTGCGGGCGCGTGGGGTCTCAGCTGGCCCTCATGCTCTCCGATGCTGGCAACAACGTGTGCTGCATCGACCGCTCGCCCGATGCGTTCGCCAACCTGGGGCGCAACTTCAACGGCTCCACGGTGCAGGGCATCGGCTTCGATGAAGATGCGCTGGTGCGCGCTGGCGTGGAGGAATGCGACGTGTTGGCGGCGGTCACGCAGTTCGACAATACCAATCTGATGTGCGCCGAGGTGGCGAACCGCCTGTTCGACGTGCGCCACGTGATCGCGCGGTTGTACAATCCCGGGCGCGAGCGCGCTTACATGCAGCTGGGCATCGACTATGTGTGCGGCACGTCGCTGGTGGCCGAAGAGATGTTTAGCAAGGTGATGAGCGGGCACGGCAGCCATATCACCACGTTCGGCGAATGCGAGGTGCTGGAGTTCAGCCTGCGGTTGGAGGGCAGTGATGCGTCCGGGCCGCCGAGGTCGATCCGTGTGGGCGAACTGGAGCGCGGGCACGATGCGCGCATCATCGCGTTCGAGCGTGGTGACGGGTCGGCAAGCAGCATCCCCACGGCCGACAGCGTGCTCTATAGCGGCGACACAGTGCTGGCGTGCATCCGCCACGATTATATCCCGCATTTCCAGAAGTACATGCAGGCGGTGGGCGACGATACGGCCGCGGCGGCTGGCGTGCCGGTGGTCTCGGCGGTGGGCGACGTGCGGGGGCTGCTGGCGGACGCTCAACGCGAAGGCGAGGCGAAGTAGATGTATATCGTTATCGCCGGTGGTGGGAAAGTGGGCTCGTACCTGGCCAACGTGCTGCTAGAAAGCGGCAACGAAGTGGCGGTGATCGAGCAGAACAAGCAGCTGGCCGACGCGCTGTCGGTGGCCCTCGAGGGGCGTTATCTCATCATTTGCGGCGACTGTTGCGATTCGCGCTTCCAGGAGGATGCGGGCATCCGCAGCGCGGACATCTTCGTGGGCGCTACCGGCCAGGACGACACCAACCTGGTGGCGTGCGAGATCGCCCAGCGCGTGTTCCATGTGGACCGCGTGATCGGCCGCGTGAACAGCCCGAAGAATCTGCGCATCTTCCGCAAGGTGGGCATTGAATGCGTGTCCTCCACAACGCTGATCGCCAATCTGATCGAGGAAGAGGCGCTTCTGGGCAACGTGTCGGTGGTCACGTCGCTCTCGCATGGCAATGTCACGCTGACCGAATTCACTGTGGGGCATATGCGGCGCCATTCCGACGAAGAGGGCATCTTGTTGGGTGACATCGAGCTGCCGGAGGGAGCGCTGGCGGTGGCGGTGGCCTACGAGGACGATGCAGAAGTGGCCGCGCCTGACCTGGCGGTGTTCCCGGGCGATCAGGTGATCGTCGTGGCTGACAACGGCGTGCTCGACGAAGTGCGCGCCATCTTCAGGTCGCTCTAGAGAGGGAGGACTTCATCATGATCGATCGATACACGCGGCCAGAGATGGGCCATATCTGGGACTTTCAGAACAAGTTCGACATTTGGCGCGAGATCGAGGTGCTGGCGTGCGAGGCGCAGGCGGAGCTGGGACAATGTGGCATCACGCGCGAAGAGGCGCAGTGGATCCGCGACCATGCGGCGGCTGACGCGGCGCGCATCGCCGAGATAGAGCAGGTGACCAACCACGACGTGATCGCCTTCACCACGAACATGGCCGAGAACATCGACGCCGAGGTGCCGGAGGGGGCCGAGAAGCCCAGCCGTTGGGTGCACTACGGCATGACCTCCAGCGATCTAGGTGACACAGCGCTCAGCTATCAGATCGTGCAGGCGGCTGACATCATCATCGATGACATCCGCCAGCTGGGTGAGACGTGCCGCCGCCGCGCGATCGAGATGCACGATGTGCTCTGTGTGGGGCGCACGCACGGCATCCACGCCGAGCCCATGACGTTCGGCATGAAGTTCGGCAGTTGGGCGTGGGCGCTGCACCGGTGCCTGGTGCGCATGCAGCAGGCGCGCGAGGTGTGCGCGGTGGGCGCTATCTCGGGCGCGGTGGGCACGTATTCCAGCATCGATCCGTTCGTGGAGCGCTTCGTGTGCGAGAAGCTGGGCCTTGCGCCCGATCCGCTTTCCACGCAGGTACTCGCGCGCGACCGCCATGCGCAGATGGCCGCTGCGCTGGCGTGCACGGCCTCCACGCTGGAGAGCATCGCCATGCAGGTGCGCCTGCTGCAGCAAAGCGACGTGATCGAGGCCGAAGAGCCGTTCACGCGTGGCCAGAAGGGTTCATCGGCCATGCCCCACAAGCGTAACCCCATTACCGCCGAGCGCGTGTGCGGTCTGGCGCGCGTGGTGAAGGCGAACGCGCAGGTGGCCTTCGACGACGTGACGCTGTGGTACGAGCGCGACATCAGCCACTCCAGCGCTGAACGCGTGGCGCTGGCCGACAGCTTCATCGCGCTGGATTACATGTTCGGCAAGATGCAGTGGATGCTGGACGGCTTACAGACCTACCCGGCCAAGATGGAGCACAATCTGTGGCGCACGCGCGGGCTGATCTTCTCGTCGAAGGTGCTGCTGGCGCTAGTGAACGCTGGGCTCACGCGCGAGGACGCTTACGTGATCGTGCAGCGCAACGCCATGCGTGTGTGGGAGGATATCCAGAATGCTGTGGATGGTCCCAGCTTTCGTGAGAACATCGAGGCCGACCCGGATGCCGCCATGTTGACGGCTGAGCAGCTGGATGCCATCTTCGATCCGCGTGCGTTCTTGACCCGCATCGATCCGATCTTCGAGCGCCTGGAGGATCTGAGCTTCTAGAGCCCTGAAAACTTCCAGGGCCTTTAGTGATGCTGCTCGTTTAATGATGTTGTCCAATGAAACCGATC
>CASTMW010000068.1 GCA_949450265.1 uncultured Eggerthellaceae bacterium
GTTTCGGTGGTGCACCATGAAGGACTCGAACCTTCGACCTTGGGATTAAGAGTCCCCTGCTCTACCAACTAAGCTAATGGCGCACTTCAAGAACCCGCGCTTAAAGCGCTCAGCTATTGTAGGTGAACATCCTGATGTTCGCAAGAGCAAATTCGGCCACATTCGAGATAGGCGGTATCTGCGAGCGGGGTTTCCGTCCAGCATCGCTGCTCTCAGGCATGCCCATTTGCTTCTTCGCTACGGTGGTCCGCTCCGTCGACACATGTCCGCTCCGTCCAGATGCGCAGCTCCTGCGTGCTCTCGATGATCGTTTCGAGTGCTTGGAAGATGCGGTTCAGCGCAGGTTTTTCGCTGTCGCTCAGCGCGTCGTTGGCGATGATCTCGCGCAGTTCGAGCGCTATGTCGTCGATCTGCTGGAATGCGCCTTCCAGATCGAAGTAGGTCTTATAGATATCGTCATCTTCGAGCACGCCATCCATCACGTGAGGGCCGAGCGGACAACGCTGCGCGCAATGCAGGTAGCGTAGCCGTGGCGCATCATAGGCCTGTGTCATGGCCACTACGGTCTCCGGCGGCACGGGGGTCTTGCCGCTCTCGTAATCCTTGATGGAGCTGGCGCTTATGGGGTGCCCGATCTCGGTCAGCGCGGCTGTCGCCTTGTCATGATTGCTGAAGCGCCCGTTACCGGCGCGCTCGTTCGCTGCGATGCGGCAGATGCGGTAGATGTTCTCGGCGTCCGTAGGGTGGTTTCGGGACATGTGACCTTCTGGCATCTTATGGCTTCGGTCTCATTGGTGACGCGCGCTCAGGTAGATAATCTACCCGGAAACGCCGGATCCCGGTAGCGTTGGGGCATTTTTATGCCCATGCTCAGAGCTATGCTCGTAGATCTGAGGAAGAGGATCGAGCGGAGGTGTGCGCATGAGGTATTACAAGGTCATGGGCATAGGCCACGATGTGGACGCTGACATATTCTCCGAGATGAAGGTGCTCTATGGGCAGTTGGACGGTGAGGCCATCGCTACCATCATCGATCAGATGGAGAAGCTGCGCGATGAGGTCGTAGTCATCTTCGCGGGATATGCTGAGAAGCTCGGGCAGCTCTTCGCAGCCAATCCAGGCTTCGCTTCGCGGGTGAAGGCGCAGATGTCGTTTCCCGATTACAGTGCGGACGAACTGATGAGGATATTGGATATGATGGTGGCTGATCGGGGATTGACGCTTGGTCGTGGAGCTGTTCGGGCCGCACATGCTACGCTTGAGCGCATCGCGGGAGCGAAGGAGGGCGGCATGCTTTGAGACAACGCGAGTGACGAAGGGCTATGCGACAGGAGGACCTGCATGCGGATATACGCGATGAGCGATATACATGGCTGGATGGATGCGTTCGAGGATGCGCTGGCGCTCGTGGACCTCTCTGGTGATGCCAAACTGATCCTGTTGGGTGACTACATCCATGGTGGTCCTGATGGCCCTGCGGTGCTCGATCGCATCATGGGCTTGCAGGCTGAATACGGCACGGATAAGGTGGTGGCGCTGCTCGGTAACCATGAGGACATGGCGCTGAGCGGGCGATGGCCCATCGAAGGCGATGCGGATGCGGGCTTCTATGACGAGGACGAGACTGAAGAAGACCGCCATCTTGCTTGGATGGAGGGTCTTCCGCGCTATCACGTGGAAGGAAACATCATCTTCGTGCATGCGGGCATCGATGAGGAAGCAGGCGATCTGTGGGAGTGGGGGACCGACGACTACACCTACACCGAGAAGTATCCTGCCGAGATCGGCCGTTTCTCAGGCGGCATGACCATCGTCGCAGGCCATGTGGGCACATCCGTGGTGGCGGACGATCCTAGCTTCCACGGTATCTACCACGATGGCGAGAGCCACTACTACATCGATGGCACCGTGTGCGAGAGCGGTCGTATCCCCGTGTTCGAAGCGGATACGAAGACTGGTCGCTTCTATGAGGTCAGCGAATCGGGCACGTGGCCGATCGTGCCCTATGACGATCAGTGGTGATGCTGTTTTTGCGGGAGCCGATGGACCGTCTTCGCCATTGATCGGTGAACGGCGAAAAAGTTCATGAAAGAGCGATGATAGTGCGGTAATGCGTGATATACTCGGAAGGCTTGTGAAATCGCAAGCAAGACAATGTATCGGCCCCGAGTAATGTAAGTTTCTGTCCAAGACGACTGCTTATTGGAACGGGGTCCCTCATTTCTGAAAGGGGTCCGTTTTGACCGAGATCAAGAACACGTCCGTCATCCAGTTCGACGACGTATCCGACGACCAGCTCAATGCCATGATCGATGGCACGCTGACCGACTTCGACGAGGGCGACCTGGTCGAGGGGACGGTGGTGAAGCTCGAGCACGACGAGGTGCTGGTTGACATCGGCTTCAAGAGCGAAGGTGTCATCCCGTCGCGCGAACTGTCCATCCGCAAGGATATCGATCCGTCCGAGATCGTGAATCTGGGCGATCACATCGAAGCCCTTGTGCTCCAGAAGGAGGACAAGGATGGCCGCCTGATCCTGTCGAAGAAGCGTGCCGAGTACGAGCGCGCCTGGAATCGCGTCGAAGAGAAGTTCAAGGCGGGCGAGGTCGTCACGGGCGAGGTCATCGAAGTGGTCAAGGGCGGCCTGATCCTCGACATCGGCCTGCGCGGCTTCCTGCCGGCGTCCTTGGTGGACCTGCGCCGTGTCAAGGATCTGGACATGTACCTGAACACCGAGATCGAAGCGCGTGTCATCGAGATGGATCGCAACCGCAACAACGTGGTGCTCTCTCGCCGCGTGCTGCTCGAAGAGGGCCGCAAGGCCGAGCGCACCGAGATCCTCTCGAAGCTGTCCAAGGGCATGCGCCTCAAGGGTACCGTTTCCTCCATCGTGGACTTCGGCGCCTTCGTCGATCTGGGCGGCATCGATGGCCTGGTGCATATCTCCGAGCTGTCTTGGAACCATGTCAACCACCCCAGCGAGGTCGTGAAGGTGGGCGACGAGGTGGAGGTCGAGGTGCTCGACGTCGACCTGCAGCGTGAGCGCATCAGCCTGGGCCTCAAGCAGACTACCGACGATCCGTGGGTGGAACTGGTCGACAACTATCCGGTGGGCACCATCGTGGATGGCACCGTCACCAAGATCGTGCCGTTCGGTGCCTTCGTTGAGCTGGGCAACTCCATCGAGGGCCTGGTGCACATCTCCGAGATGGCTGCCAAGCACATCGATTCCCCGGCACAGGTGGTCAAGCAGGGTCAGGACGTGAAGGTGAAGGTCATGGAGATCAATCCGGACCGCCGCCGCATCAGCCTGTCCATGAAGGCCGCTGCAGAAGAGCTGGGCTACGATATCGAGATCGACGAGAGCGTGGTGGTGGAGGATCCGAAGCCGCGCAAGCGCGATGATGAGGCTGCCGAGACCGAAGAAGCCGTGGTGGACGCCATCGAAGCGGCCGATCCTGCTGCTGAGGTGACCGAGGTGGATGTCGTTGACACGCCCGAGGCGGAAGCTGTCGTGGTGACCGACGAGGCTGCTGACGAACCTGCTGCTGAATAGCGCTAGCACACGAGCAAGGAGACGCGGTGAAGAAGATCTTCATCATAGGCGGTATGGGAGCGGGCAAATCCACGGCGCGCAAAGCGCTGACCGACCAGGGCTTGGCCTATATCGACCTTGATAAGGTGGGCCACGATGTCCTGAAATGGGAGATCGTCAAGGAAGAGCTCGTGGAAGCCTTCGGCGACGACATCCTTGATGAGGATGGGGAAGTGGTCAGGCAGCGTTTGGCAGCCAAGGCGTTCGTCAGCCCGGCCGAAACGCGCAAGCTCAACCGCATCACCATGCCGCGCATCGAAGAAGCCTATACCGATATGGTGGACGAACTGGAAGCGCAGGGCGTGGAAGCTGTGGCTGTGGAATACTCGGTCTTCAAGAACCGCTCCACGTCGCTCGCATGGTCTGCCGATGCCGTTCTTGCCGTATTGGCACCGATGGATCTGCGTATCCAGCGCGCCGTGGCTTCCGGCTTCGACGAAGATGATGTGCGTCGCCGCATCGCCCAGCAGATCACCGATGCCGATCGCATCGAAGCGGCTGATGTGGTGTTCAACAACGACTCCACCAAAGAAGAGCTCTACAATGAGGTAACGGCATGGTGGAAGAACTACCAACGCTGATCCTTTTGCGGTAACACAGTAAGACCCGGCACGCCGAAAGGTGATGCCGGGTCTTTTGGATTCAGGAGGCACATGTCGACGCATCTGCGCAATATCGAAGGCATGGAGATGCCGGGCAAGCTCTCTGCCGAGGCTGCATCCAGCGCTGCGCTCAAGGTGATCTCGCCCTACGAGCCGTCGGGCGATCAACCGCAGGCGGTCGCGAAGCTGGCCGAAGGGGTTCGCGCCGATCTTCGCTATCAAACGCTTCTGGGTGTGACCGGTTCCGGCAAGACCTTCACCATGGCAAAGGTGATCGAAGAGGTGCAGAAGCCGACGCTCATCATGGCGCCCAACAAGACGCTGGCAGCGCAGCTGGCCGCCGAGCTCAAGGAGTTCTTCCCGAACAACGCTGTGGTGTACTTCGTCAGTTATTACGACTACTACCAGCCCGAGGCATACGTGCCCGCCTCGGATACCTTCATCGAGAAGGATGCATCCATCAACGAAGAGGTGGAGAAGCTGCGCCATGCCGCTACCAGCGCCCTGCTTTCGCGGCGCGACGTGATCGTGGTGGCCTCGGTCAGCTGCATCTACGGCATCGGTAGCCCGCAGGACTATGCGGGCATGGCGGTATTCCTTGACAAGGATGTGCCTGCCGATCGCGACGAGGTGATCTACGGGCTGATCGATATCCAATATGATCGCAACGACTACGAGTTGAAGCGCGGCACGTTCCGTGTGCGCGGCGATGCGCTGGATATCTTTCCACCGTATGCGGACAATCCCATTCGCGTGGAATTCTGGGGAGACGAGATAGAGACCATCGAAGAGGTGGACAGTGTGACTGGCGAGGTGCTGGCCTCCTATCATGCGGTCCCCATCTGGCCAGCGTCGCACTATGTGACCGCGCGTCCGAAGATGGAGCACGCGCTGGATACCATCCGCGACGAACTGCGCGAGCGCTTGGAGCAGTTCAACGCCGAAGGCAAGCTGCTTGAAGCGCAGCGGCTGGAGATGCGCACGAACTACGACCTTGAGATGCTGGAGACCATGGGGTTCTGCTCGGGCATCGAGAATTACTCGCGCCATCTGGATGGACGTGCGCCCGGCGAGCCGCCCTATACGCTGATCGACTACTTCCCTGACGATTTCCTGTGCATCATCGACGAGAGCCACGTGACGGTGCCGCAGATCCGCGGCATGCACGAGGGCGACCGGTCGCGCAAGGTGACGCTCGCCGAGCACGGCTTCCGTCTGCCCTCAGCGCTGGATAACCGTCCGCTGCGCTTCGATGAGTTCGAGGACCGCGTGCCGCAGTTCATCTATGTGAGCGCAACACCGGGCGATTACGAAGAGAAGGTCAGCCAGGCCACGGTGGAGCAGATCATCCGCCCAACGGGGCTGCTGGATCCGGAAGTAGTGCTCAGGCCCATCAAGAGCCAGATCGACGACATCATCGATGAGGCGCGCGAGCGTGCGGCGCGCGACGAGCGCGTGCTGGTGACCACGCTGACCAAGAAGATGGCCGAGGACCTGACCGATCATCTGCTGGACCAGGGCATCCGTGCGCGCTACATGCACTCGGACATCGGCACGTTGGAGCGCGTGGAGATATTGCGCGAGCTGCGGCAGGGCAAGTTCGATGTGCTGGTGGGCATCAATCTGCTGCGCGAGGGCTTGGACCTTCCCGAGGTCAGCCTGGTCGCCATCTTGGACGCCGACAAAGAGGGGTTCCTGCGCAACCATCGCAGCCTCGTGCAGACGATCGGCCGTGCGGCGCGCAACGTGTCGGGGCAGGTCATTATGTATGCCGACAAGGTGACCGATTCCATGAAGCGCGCCATCGACGAGACGCGCCGTCGTCGTGACATCCAGATGGCCTACAACGAAGAGCGTGGCATCCAGCCCCAGACCATCCGTAAGAAGATCAACGACATCATGGATTCCATTGTGGACGAATCGGAAGGCCTGAGCGCCGAGGACATCAACCGCGAGCTGGCCGAGCTCTCGCGCGAAGAGGTCATGCGGATGATCATGTCCATGGAAGAAGAGATGCAGGCCGCTTCTGCGGGCATGGACTTCGAAGAGGCTGCGCGCCTGCGCGATCAGGTGGTGCAGCTGCGCACGGCGGTGGAGGATGTATCCGAGAAGGACGTGCTGGCCGATCTGAAGAAGAGCGCCCGCAAGGGAAGCGCGTTCGGCAATCGCAAGAACGCTGCATATGGGAGTAGCAGACGAAGTTAAGTGTACCTGCGCGCACGTTTCGCAGAGGGCGAAGGAGAAGAGATGATCGACGAGATACACGTTCGCGACCTTGCGCTGATCGTCGAGGCGACCATCGCACCTGCTGCGGGACTGACGGTGCTGACCGGTGAGACGGGCGCGGGCAAGACGGCGCTGCTCACCTCGTGCAAACTTTTGATGGGTGCGCGCGCGGATCGGACTGCCGTTCGCGAAGGCGAAGCGGAATCGTGCGTGGAGGGGCGCTTCTTCTTCGATGATGCTGAGCATGTCGTGCGGCGCCGCGTCACGTCCGATGGCCGCTCGCGGGTTCAGATGGATGGGCGCATGGCAAGCGTGGGCGAGCTTGCAGAGGTCATCGCGCCCAGCATCGATCTGTGTAGCCAGCACGATAGCCAAGAGTTGCTGCGCCCTGCCAGCCATCTGCGCATGTTGGATGCGTGGGCCGATACCGATGCGCTCGTGCAGGCATATCAGCAGGCTTTCGATGCGGCGCAGGCAGCAGCAGCGCACTTGGATAAGGTGCGCGCGGGCACGCAGGCCAGTGCCGAGCAGCTGGAACAGGCATCGTTTATCCTGCGCCAGATCGAAGCGGTGGCTCCCGATGCGAAGGAATATGATGAACTGACGGCTTCGCTCAAGAAGGCGGAGAATGTGGAGGCGCTGGCGCGGGCTGCCCAAGGCGCTCGGGAAGCGCTGGGCGGTGATGGCGGCGCTCTGGAGCGTGCCGGTGCGGCGCTGGCTGCGCTTGAAGAGGGCGCGCGCGCCGATGAGGCGCTCGGGCAGATGGCGGATAGCCTGCGCGAGGCCATCTTCCTCCTTGAGGACGCTTCGCGCGAGGTATCCGCGTATGCTGAAGGGGTGGAGTTCGAGCCTGGGGAACTAGCTCGCATGCAGGAGCGCGTTGCGGCTTATCAAGGGCTCTTGCGCTCCTATGGTCCTACGGTCGCCGATGCGCTGGCGCGTGCTGATGAGGCGCGCTCGCGCGTTCAGATGGTCGATGAGGGAGAGAGGCTGGAAGCCGAAGCGCAAGCGCAGGTGGACCGTGCCGAGGCGGCCTTGGCACAGCATGCGGCCGCTCTGAGCGCTGCGCGTGCCGATGCCGCTCCTGCGTTCGCAGCGAAGATGTGCGCGGTGATGGCCGAGCTTGAGATGGGCAGCGCCGAGGTGTCGTGCGCCGTGGAGCCCCTGCCGCGCGCACAGTGGGGCCCGACGGGTGCCGATAAGGTGGAGCTGGCCTTTCGACCGGCTCAGAACATGCAGGCGCGACCGCTCTCGCGCATCGCTTCGGGCGGCGAGCTTTCGCGCGTGCTGTTGGCGCTGCATGTGGTGATGGAGGACAAGGACGACGTTTCGACCCTAGTCTTCGACGAGATCGACGCGGGGGTGGGCGGCGCGACGGCGGTGGCGCTGGCCGATGTGCTGGAACGGCTTGCGCACACCCATCAGGTGCTGGTGGTCACCCATCTTGCGCAGGTGGCTGCTCGTGCTGCGAAGCACTACGTGGTACGCAAGGTGGAGGATGAGGGCGTTGCGCGCACGCAGTTGGTCGAGGTGCGCTCCGAGGCGCGCGAGCAGGAGATCGCACGCATGCTCTCTGGTGGCGGTACCGAAGCATCCTTGGTTCATGCGCGCGAGCTTCTTGCACGTTCGAAAGATTGAACGTTGCATATCCCGCACAACGTGCTATCATCGCTGCCAGCTTGCATATCCGAGAAGGAGACGGCTTGATCGACGCGAATGCACATATCCTTAGCGCGAGCGCTTCGGCGTTCGCTGGTGCATGGTGGTGGAGCAAGCCTGAATAGACGGATCATCCAAGCGTGAGCTCTCACATGCAAGCCCTCGGTGATCCGCCGGGGGCTTTTTCAATGGGCTTGCGCCATAGACCGTATCGAAAGAAAGGATGTCCCATGGCCACCGAGACGATGGAGCAGATCACTGAGGTTCCCCAAGGCGCACCGCGCGCCACCGCACCTGCACCTGCCGCACCCAAGCGCACCGTTCACACGGAAGAGGCTTCGGGGCTTTCCGTGCGCGACCTCATCCTGATCGCTGTGCTCCTTGCAGCGGGAGCGGTGCTGAAGTTGACCGTGTCGTCGTTCCTTAGCTTCGGCGGCATGAAACCGAACTTCATGATCGCCATGTATTGCTTGGCCATCATCCTCGTGCGCCCGAAAGTCGGCCAAGCTGCTGTCATCGGATTGCTGACCGGCCTCATAAGCCAGATCCCCATGCTGAACGCCACGCCGTGGGTCAACATCGTTTCCGAGACGCTAGGCGCTACCGTGTGCGGTCTGCTGATCCTGATACCGCTCAAGGTGGGCAAGCTGGACCTGAATCCCCTTGTCTCCACGTTCCTCTCCACCATGGTGTCCGGTTACACCTTTGCGCTCATCGTCGGCCTGATGAACGGCCTTGACCTGGGTGCGATCGCCATCACCTACGCCATAATGGTATTCGGTACCGCTTTAGTGAATTGCATCTTGGTGGAGATACTGGCACTGCCGCTCTCCCGGGTGCTGAAACGCTGATGCGG
>CASTMW010000069.1 GCA_949450265.1 uncultured Eggerthellaceae bacterium
TGCATGATGCCGGCTGGCTGTACAAGAGCGCCTACGAGGGCTGGTACTGCGTCCACGAGGAGACCTACTACGCCGAGAGCGACCTGGAGAAGGACGAGGAGGGCGCCTTCGTGTGCCCCGACTGCAAGCGCCCCGTGCAGCTGATGGCCTCGGGGGAGGAGAACTGGTTCTTCAAGCTGTCGGAGTTCCAGCAGCCGCTGCTGGAGCTGTATGAGCGCCGTCCCGAGTTCATTCGGCCTGAGAGCCGCCGCAACGAAGTGGTCTCGTTCGTGGCGGGCGGCCTGAAGGACCTCTCTATTTCTCGCTCGACCTTCGATTGGGGCGTGCCGCTGCCCTTCGATGAGGGGCATGTGGCCTATGTGTGGGCCGACGCGCTGATCGCGTACATGACCGGCATCGGGTATGCCGACGATGCCCGCGGCAACGAATTCGACGAGCGCTGGCCGTTCCAATGCCACTTCGTGGGCAAGGACATCACGCGCTTCCACTGCGTGATCTGGCCAGCCATGTTGATGGCGGCGGGCCTGCCGGTGGCGCACACGGTGTTCGGCCATGGCTTCCTACTCACCAAGGGCGAGAAGATGTCGAAGAGCAAGGGCAACGCGCTGCGCCCGGCCGATCTGGTGGACATCTTCGGGGTGGACGCGTATCGCTACTACTTCATGAGCGACGTGCAGTTCGGCGCCGATGGCTCCATCTCGCTGGAGCGCATGGTGCAGGTCTACAACGCCGATTTGGCGAACACGTGGGGCAACCTGGTGTCGCGCGTGGCGAACATGACGAAGAAGTACTTCGATGCGCAGGTGCCCGTGCTGCCACAGCATGCGCCCGACAACCCGCTGGAACCCATCGCAAAAGAGCTCTATGCCCGCTACGACGAGGCGCTCGCGCGCGTGGATTTCACCGCGGCGGCTGAGGCGGTGCAGAAGCTGGCGCATCGTGCCAACGAGTACATGGAGCAGAGCGCGCCGTGGGCGCTGGCCAAGGACCCGGCGCGCGCTGATGAGCTGGCGGCGGTCATCTATAACGCGCTGGAGGCCATCCGCATCATCGCGCTGTTCATGGAACCGTTCATGCCGAACACTTCTGCCGAGGTCTGGCGACGGCTGGGGCTTGCGGACATCGCATCTGTGACCGATGTGGAAGCGGCTGCCGCGTGGGGGCAGCTTCCCGCGGGTAACATGGTAGAAGTGGGCGATCCGCTATTCCCGCGTCTGGATGTCGAGAAGATCCAGACGGTGGAGGAATAGCCATGACGGATATGGCGGCAAGCCCATCCGCTGAGCAGCAGGGCGAACCCGAACCTGCGCAGGAGCAAGAGCAGGGCGAACCTGAGTTCATCGACGAATACTTCCGTCAGAAACCGAAGAAACACGGGCGGCCATGGAAGGTGGTGGACGCGCCGTGTCTGACCACGCCGGTGGCGGATACGCACGCGCATCTGGACATGCTGCGCAACCCCGGCCTGGCGCTCGCGCGCGCAGGAGCGCACGACGTGCGGTTCGTGGAGGCCATGGTCGATCCGCTCGGCGATGATGGCACGAGCACCTTCGACGATCTTGAAGAGTGGCAGCGCGCTTGCCAGCTCTACATCCGTCAGATGTCCACGCGTATCTGTGGACAGGGATGGCATGCGGCACCGCACGTGCGCATCGCGGTGGGCGTGCATCCGCACGTGGCTAAGGGCTGGGATGCGGATACGGCGGCTCAGATGGAGCGCTTGCTGCACGATGAGCGGGTGAGCGCGCTGGGCGAAGTGGGGCTGGATTACCATTACGACCACTCGCCGCGCGATATCCAGCGTAGCGTCTTCGCCGAGCAGGTCCATCTGGCCCATACTGCGGGGCTTCCCATCGTGTTGCATGTGCGCGAGGCGTTCGACGACGCGTTCGCCATCATGGAGGAAGCGGGCTTTCCTGATGCGGGTGTACTGCTGCATTGCTATACCTCTGATGCGCACGAGGTGTGCCGATGGGTGGAGGCTGGCTGCTACGTTGCCTTCGGCGGCGCGTTCACGTTCAAGAAGCTCGAAGGCATCCGACAGGCGGCCGAGCTGGTGCCGCTCGATCGGCTGCTATTGGAAACTGATGCCCCGTTCATGACGCCCGAACCGCTGCGGGGCACCACGTGCGAACCGGCGCATGTCATATGGACGGCGCAGCGCTTGGCGGAACATCTGCTGCCCGAGGCGGACGCCGAGCAGCGGGAAGCGCTGCTGGCTTGCACGTACCGCAATGCGGTGGGCTTGTTGGATCGTGAGCCCACGGCATGGCAGAGGGCTCATCATGCATAGGACGATCATCGTCGGCTCGCCCCGCGTGCAAGGTAGGTGTGCGGCGCTGGCGCAGGAGATATTCGACGCATGCATCGAAGAGGCGCCTCAGGACGGGGCCTCGCTGGTGGCCATCGCCAGCGTGAACATCGCGGGCTGCATCGGCTGCGATGCGTGCAAGCGCGCAGCGGAAGCCGGATCGGATGGGGCGCTGCCCATCCCCGATGCGGACGACCCGCTGGCCCCGACTGCTCCGGTGCGCGCAAGCGATGCGCATGCCCATGTCTGCGTGATCGCAGACGATATGGCCGAGGTGCGCAAGCATGTGGATGCTGCTGACGAGCTGATCGTGGTAGCGCCGGTGTATTTCGCAGGACCCCCAGCTCAATTGAAGGCGCTGCTCGATCGCCTGCAGCCCTACTACTGGTCTGATGTGCGCCGCCAGGGCGCCAAGCGGCCGCTCGCGCTGCATGTGGTGGGCGAGGGCGGTGACCCGCACGGCATCGATCCGCTGGTCGGCTGCGTGCGCTCGGCGTTCGCGGTGGCCGGTTTCACGCTTGACCGAGTGCTCGACTGGCGTGGTCGCATCGATGCGGATGGCACGATCGAAGAGGATGCCGAGCTCTATGACGGCTAAGGCATCGCCGCTGGCCGCACCGCGCGCTACGGCGGAGGTGCTGGACCGCTTCGGGCTTGCACCCAAGAAGCGCTTCGGGCAGAACTTTCTCATCGACGACGGGGTAGTGGGGCGCATCCTTGCCCTTTCCGAGGTAGGACCCACCGATGATGTACTGGAAGTGGGACCGGGCATCGGTACGCTCTCGGCCGCAGTGGCGCCGCGCGTGCGCTCGCTGGTGGCTGTGGAGCGCGATGCCGAGCTGCTGCCGGTCCTGGCGCACACCATGGGCGCCTGCGCGAACTTCTGCGTGCTGAGATGCGATGCGCTCGATCTGACCGAGGCCGACCTGGCCTCTGCGCGCGCCGATCTGGCCGATGGCGGCATCGCCTGCGAGTTGCCGAATAAGCTGGTGGCGAACCTGCCCTATGCGGTGGCGGCCACGGTGGTGCTGGGCTTCTTCCAGCGTTTCGAGCATCTGCGAAGCGCCACGGTGATGGTGCAGCGCGAAGTGGCCGAACGCATGCGCGCCGTGCCGGGCACGAAGGACTACGGTGCCTACACGGTGAAACTTGGCATGTTCGCCCGCCCGAGCGGCAGCTTCCGCGTGCCACCGAGCAGCTTCATGCCGCAGCCACGGGTGGACAGCACGGTGATCCGCTTGGATCGCATCGAGTGCGAGGATGCGGATGGGCGCCCCCTCGCAGCCTCTGTCGTGCGCGCGGCGTGTCAGATGGCCGATGCTGCCTTCTTCGCCCGGCGCAAGACCATCGCAAACTCGGTGCGCTCGTTCTTCGCGAGCCGCGGCGATGTGATGGCGGCGGGTGCAGCCGGTGCGCTGCTGGCGAATGCTGGCATCGACGGTGGGGTGCGGGGGGAAACGCTTGCGATGGCCGATTTCCTGCGTCTTGGTCAGGCGCTGGCGAACCTTCGCCATGATCATGTCGATCGGGGCTCCCAGGACGCATGACGTGCTGCATAGGGTTTTTATGCGAACGGCCGCTGATGGCCCCTCCGCTCTCCCGTCTACGGGTGCCATGCGATAGAATACGAGCCAAAACACAGAGCATGCACGCGAGGTGATCGTATGACAGAGAACGCACCGGGGACCGCTCCGCAGGGAGGTGGTCCCTTGGACAACATCAAGGATTATCTGAAACGGGCGAAGGCTGCCTGCGATGCGGGCGACCCAGTCTTGGGCATGTACCTGTACATGGCTGCATTCGAAGAGGCGCATGTGGACGGCGTACGTCCAAGTGAGGATGCGCTCTCCGGTCTGAAGGAGGCGTGGGCGCTGGCCTGCACCCAGAAGGAACGCTCGTTGGCCGAATACATCTTCGAGCGTCTGGAGCCCTACCTTTCCACCGACGAGATCACTATGTGCGCCCAAG
Organism: uncultured Eggerthellaceae bacterium; assembly: GCA_949450265.1. Classification (GTDB taxonomy): domain Bacteria; phylum Actinomycetota; class Coriobacteriia; order Coriobacteriales; family Eggerthellaceae; genus Adlercreutzia_A. Next base: position 4,280 of record CASTMW010000069.1, read on the forward strand.
AGCTGCACAGCCTTGCCATGGATAAGCTGGAAGAGTTCGGCTTTTCTCGGGACGATCTGGAGGATATGGCACAAATCATCCAGGACGACATCGACGGTAAGACCGAGCTTTTGGCCACTACCAGCGCGCTGCCGCAGCCAACAGCGGTGCCGCAGCTGGACTACTCGAACGTGGCAGGCTACGTGGAGACCATCCGCACTATGAACGCCATGGGTATCGGCATGCAGGACGACCCCGACTTCGCGAAGCTCGTTTCCATGCTCAACCGCTTGCATGGCATGCCCGCCACGCCGGTGCTGGACACCCTGTTGTTCCGCTGCGATGCGCGCGAGGACGCGAATCGCTTCATGATGGCCACGCTGGGCGAGCTGGACATGCCCACCATCCATATGCGCATGGAAGAGAACTTCCAGGGGATGCCGCTTCTGTGCGTCAGCGCGCATGCCATCGACATCCCGAACGGGGAAGGGCTGCGCGATGCCTTTAAGGCTGGGGGCGTGCTGGTGCTGGAGGACATCGACTGCTGGTCGGCGCCGGGTGCGGATATGTCGGATGAGAACGGGTCGTTCCTCATGATGTCGCTGACGCGCGGGGCGCGGGAAGCGGTGGCACTGGTGCGCTCGGCGGTGGAGAACCCCGAGGTACACGTGATGGCCACTGCATCAGATGTGGGCGCCATCGACGATTTCTTCCTGGATATGCTCGAACCCATGACGCTCGTGCAGATCGAGCTGCCCACTGAGGTCGAGCGCGTTCAAATATGGGAGGACATCGCGCAGGAGCATCCGTCCCTGCGTGGCATCGACCGGGACGATCTGGTGCGGCTTTCGGCGAACATGCCCCGCGTCGACATCTATTCGGTGGAAGAGGCGTACAAGACCGGACTCATGCTGCGGCGCTACCAACCGGTCACGCGCGACAACCTCTTCGACAAGCTGGCTGCCTATCAGGCCCTTGATTCGGCCGAATACGCTGAATTGGAAGACGAGGTCATCCGCGATTTCCAGCGCGACCTCAGCCATATCGACGACCTTCTGCGCGGAGCATGAGCGCCGTGGTCGGTCGCATCGTTTGCCCGCGCGCTTAGGGGAGCAGCATGGATATCGCGTGGCTCTGCCTGACGGCGGTGGGCTTGTCTATGGATGCGTTCGCCGTGGCGGTGGCGAAGGGCTTGTCCATGCGCTCCATGCGCTGGGGGCAGGCCGTCGTCATCGCGGCGTTCTTTGGGGTATTCCAGGGCATCATGCCCATCATCGGGTGGGTGCTAGGCTCGTCCTTCTCGCAGCTGATCGAACCTATTGACCATTGGGTCATCTTCGCTATCTTGGCCGCAGTGGGTGCCAAGATGATCTGGGATAGCATCCGCGAAGAGCCCGAGGATGCGTGCCCTCTTGCCGATCAACGGCTGGACGTGCGCGAACTGGCGCTGTTGGCGGTGGCCACCAGCATCGATGCGCTGGCGGTGGGCGTGTCATTTGCGCTCATGCAGGTGAACATTGGGGTGGCGGCGGGCATCATCGCTGGCATCACGTTTCTGCTCTCGCTGGCAGGCGTTGTGGTGGGCCATCTTTTCGGTGTGCGCTTCCAACGAGCCGCAGGCGTGGCAGGCGGTATCGTGCTGGTGCTCATCGCCTGCAAGGTGCTCTTCGAGCACCTAGAGATCCTCGCGCTCTAAGCAGCGCCGCCGATCACCGGATACGAGCCGAGCACCTTCACTTCACGCAGCTTCAAGCGCAGGCAGGACAGCGCGGTCTGCACGTCAGGGTCGATGTCCTTGCCCAAGAACTCCATGAAGAACATGTAGTCGCCGAACTGCTGTTTCAGCGGACGCGATTGCAGCATGGTGATGTTGATGCCCGCATAGGCGAACTCGGAGAGGATCATGTGCAGCGCACCGGCCTTGTCCTCGCGCAGGAACAGCGCCAGCGTGGTCTTGTAGTCGGTGCCGGTCAGCTGTGGGGCCGACCCCGGGCGTCCGATCAGCGCGAAGGCCGTCTGGTTGCCCAGATGGTCCTCGATGTCGCGCGCAGCCACGTCGCACCCATGCAGCTGTGCGGCGAACTCGTTGGCGATGCCTGCGATGGTGGGGTCGGCGGCAGCCAGACGGGCGCTCTCGGCAGTGGAGGGCATGATCTGCGTGGCGCGACCGGGCAGGCGCTCGTTCAGGTAGCGACGGCATTGCGCAAGGCCCTGCGAATGCGACGCCACGGTCTGGACCTCGGCGATGGAAACGCCAGGCGCGGTGACCAGGCAATGGTGGATGTCGATGACCGTCTCCGCCAGGATGACTGCCGACGAGCGGAAGGCGAAGTTGTCGAGCGTGGCCGTGACCGGTCCTTCCAGCGAGTTCTCCTTGCCCACCACGCCGAAGGCCGCACGTCCGCGGTCGACCGCGTCAAACACCTCGTCGAACGAGGCGCATTCCAGAAGGTCGGGTGCGGCAAGCCCCAGCGCATCGGCGAAGACGTTCGCCGCTTCGTGGGTGTAGGTGCCACGCGGTCCGAGGAATGCTATGGTGCGGTCGATCTCTGACATCGCCCCTCCTTATGGGTGATCGGTACGGGTGGTCAAGCCTTCACTGATCCTTCGGGGTTCTCTATCGATCCTCCGTTGGCTTTCTGGTGGTCCTCTGTTGGCCCCGTCGTTTTCCATCGATTATAAACATCTTTGTTACGGTTCTTGCCGGTGCTGGGGCGCGTTTTCGTTAAAGCCCTGTTCTGGCGCCTATGAATGTTACGCGGAAACGAATACGTAACATTTTGCGACATCTCGCGGCGCTTTTCGGACCACGCGAGCGCCTGCCGTCCCTGCGGGTGCACCGATGACGGCACAATACGAAACGTTGTACAAGACGAGGACACCTAAGGGAGGTGTACACATGGTAGATCAGGCCACGACTACGGACGCTTTCAGCGTTCTCGAGTCGCGTGGGGTCAGCCGTCGCAGCTTCATGAAGCTATGCGCTGGCATCGCTGCAACGGCAGGTTTGTCGCAGCTGGCCATCCCGCGCATCGCCGAGGCGCTCGAACAGTCCGTGATTGGAGCCACGTCTGGCGACCTCTACCCAGTGATCTGGATCGAGGGGGCCTCGTGCACAGGATGCACGGAGTCATTCGCCCAGATCGAGACGCCCGATGTGGCAACGGTCGTTCTGGACGTCATCTCGCTGAACTATTCGGAGACCCTGTCGGCTGCGGCTGGTTGGTCGGTCGAAGAGGCGAAGAAGCAGACGATCGAAGCGGGCAACTACGTTCTGGTGTACGAGGGCGCGGTCCTGGAAGCGTGGAACGGAAACGCGCTGCGGGTCGCAGGGGAGACCGGCAACGAGGCTCTGGCCCAAGCTGCTGCTAGCGCGAACGCGGTGATGGCGGTCGGTTCCTGTGCAGTGAATGGTGGTTGGTGCGCGGCGTATCCGAACCCGTCTCAGGCCATGGGCGTTCAGATGTTCCTTGAGAAGGAGGGCATCGATACGCCGGTCATCAACATCCCTGGCTGTCCTGTGAACCCGGAATGGATGATGCAGGTACTGGTCGACGTGGTTATGCTGAAGGACCCGTCGCTGGTGAAGTTGAACGACTTCAACGAACCGTCCAGCCTGTTCGATCAGACCATCCACGATAACTGCCCCCGTCGCGGCCACTTCGAGAACGGCGAATTCGTCTACGAGTTCGGCAGCGAAGAGGAAGCGCTGGGCTACTGTCTGTATCCGGTGGGGTGCCGCGGGCCGCAGACCAAGGCCATGTGCCCCATCACCCGTTGGAACAACCGCCGTTCCTGGTGCGTTGAGGCTGGTAGCCCCTGCATCGGGTGCTGCGAGGCCAACCCGAACGATCCGGGCGACAACTGGGTGCAGGTGAACACGCCGTTCTACAACCGCTTCCGCGATCTGCGAATCGGCGGTCTTAAGTTCCAACCCGAACCGGTCGCTTGGGTGCTCACCGGCATCGTGGCGGCGGCGCTTGTTGTGCACGGCTTCGGCATGAAGAAGACCGGTCGCATGGACGGTGGCGCTCCCTTCGAGCCCATCCGTAAGTGGGACAAGGAGCACCCTGACCGCTCCATCGGTACGTATGCCGACCCTGTGAAGGGTGGTCCGGTCATCAGCGAAGAGCTGACCGAAGAGAACACGCATCATCCGGCGGCTCCGGCCGACGTGATGGTGGCCAACTACGAGCAAGAAGCGGGAGGTGAGAAGTAATGACGCGTTCTATCATCGATCCCATCACCCGTATCGAGGGCCATCTGCGCGTTGAGATGGAAGTGGAGAACGGCGTTGTCTCCGACGCTTGGGTCTCCGGTGGCTGCTTCCGCGGCATGGAGCTGGTCGTGCAGGACCGCACGCCTGAGGACGCTGCTCAGATCGTGCAGCGCATCTGCGGCGTGTGCCCGGTCTCGCATACGCATGCTTCTTCCATCGCAGCCGAGAAGGCTTACGGCATCACCATTTCCAACAACGCACGCCTGGTGCGCAACCTGATTGAGGGCGCCCAGTTCCTGCACTCGCACATCCTGTGGTTCTATAACCTGTGCGCGCTACTGGAGCGGATATTAATATGGTGTATGTCATAGCCGCTTATCAT
>CASTMW010000070.1 GCA_949450265.1 uncultured Eggerthellaceae bacterium
AAGGTGGTCGTGCCGGTCTATGTCATCGCAGCGTTCACCGTGGTGGCCAATGCGTTCCTCTTCGAATACGGGAGCTTCTCGTTTCGGGTGGAGGGCTTGGATCGCGGATTCTTCTTCGCTGTCCGCATCCTGCTTCTGGTGTGGGCCAGCTTGATCCTGTGCTATACCTCCACGAGCACGCAGCTGACCGATGCGCTGGCGAGCTTCTTGGCACCCCTGCGCCGTTTCAAGGTGCCGGTGGACGATGTGGCCATGGTCTTCGGCATCGCTTTGCGCTTCATCCCGGTGACCGCTGATGAGTACCTGCGCATTCGCGATGCGCAGTGGTCGCGTGGCGCGCCGCTCACGGATGGTCCTATCCTGGCGCGCGTTCGCTCGCATGTGGCCATCCTGATCCCGCTCTTCGTCGGTCTGTTCCGCCGCGCCGATGCGCTGGCCATGGCCATGGATGCCCGGTGCTATGGGTTGCCGGGGGTGCAACGCACGCACCTTTCGGCCCATCCCGTCTCCGCGAAAGATATTGCGGTGACCGTTGTCGGATGCCTTTGCTGCATCGCGATGGCGATCTTCCTCTGAGATTGTGTTACGATTGCAGAATACGTAACACTATTGAGAGGGAGGGTGACCATGGCGCGATCCGTGACGCGGAGAGGGTTCTTCGGTGCCGCTGCCGCGAGCTGTGCTGCCCTGGCGCTCGGGGGATGCGCGGGCGCGCGTAATACGGATGGCGCTCCTGCAGGCGCTGGCGGCCCGGTCTCGGGGGATACCACCGAGGTCATCGTATCCATGACGCCTTCGTCAGAGCCCGAAGCGGGGTTCGACCCTTTGTTCAGCTGGGGATGCGGCGAGCACGTGCATGAGCCGCTGATCCAGTCGACCTTGGTGACCACCGACATCGACCTGAACTTCGTCAACGATCTGGCGGTGTCCTACGAATGCGCAGCGGATGGTCTGACTTGGACCTTCGATATCCGCGATGATGTGCGCTTCACCGACGGGGAGCCGCTGACGGCGCACGATGTTGCGTTCACGATCAATGGCATCAATGCGAACCTGGCGGCTCAGGCTGATCTCTCCATGGTCGACGAAGCGGTGGCCGAGAGCGATACGCGCGTAGTGCTCCATCTGAACAAGCCTTACAACGCCATGCTCTACACCTTGGCGGTGGTGGGCATTGTGCCCGCGCATGCCTACGATGAGGCTACCTACGGATCGCATCCGATCGGGAGTGGTCGCTACATGCTGGAACAGTGGGATCGAGGGCAGCAGGTCATCCTGCGCGCGAATCCTGATTACTATGGCCAGGCCCCGCTCATGGAGCGCGTGGTGGTGGTGTTCATGGAAGAGGACGCATCGCTCGCGGCGGCAAGTGCCGCCCAGGTGGATGTGGCCTACACCGCAGCCACTGTGGTGGATGCGGTGCAGCTTGTCGGATACGAGGTGCTCAACTGCGAATCAGTGGATTCGCGGGGTATCTCGCTGCCTTCCATCGGCGCAGGCGCGCTGCGCGTCGTGGAGGGCGATATGGCGCTGGATGCGGGCAACGATGTGACCGCCGATGTGGCGCTCAGACGCGCCATCAATGTGGCAGTGGATCGTCAGCGCATGATCGACGGGGTGCTGAACGGCTATGGGACGCCCGCCTACAGCGTTTCCGATGGCATGCCGTGGTACAACCCCGACATGGAGGCGCTGCCCTCACCGGCGGATGCGACGCAGCTTCTGGAAGATGCGGGATGGCAGCGCGGACCGGATGGCATCTATGAGAAGGATGGCGTGCGCGCCGCTTTCGATCTGTACTATAGCGCTGGCGATTCGGTGCGTCAGGCGCTCGCGAGCGACTTCGCCGACCAGATGCGGGCGGTGGGCATCCAGGTGGTGCCGATCGGTTCGGGATGGACCTACGATGCGGACGGCATCTATGCGCATCAGTACACCGATCCGGTGCTGTGGGGGTGGGGAGCGAACAGTCCTGTGCAGATGTATTCGCTGCACTACGGCCCTTCCGAGAGCAACTACGCCTGTTATGAGAGCGCGGACGTGGATGCGCACATGGATGCGGCGTTGGCGGCTGACACCATCGAGGCGTCCTATCCTGCGTGGCAAGCGGCCCAGTGGGATGGTCAGAATGGGTTCGCGCCACAAGGAGCGGCCACATGGGTATGGCTGTGCAACGTGGACCATCTCTACTTCAAGCGAACGGCCTTGTCGGTGGCGGCTCAGAAGCCGCACCCGCATGGGCATGGGTGGTCGCTCGTGAACAATGTGGACCAGTGGTATTGGGAGTGACGAGAGGCGAACGCGGGGGATCCGGACGCATCCAGTCGCTCTGCAGTCCTCGCTCGGCGGACATGCCAACGGGCATGTCCGTTCGCTGCGGTTCAATGCGCCAGTAAAGGATATCATCGCCCAGCGTGCGCTCAATTCGCTCGCGCTCATGTCCATCGCATGGGTGCTGAGCGGCGTCATCGGCTTCGTGTTGGGGGTGGTGGCTGCGGCGCATCGCGGATCGGTCGTCGACCGCATCGTGAAGGGCTACTGCTTCGTCTTGGCGGCAAGCCCCACGTTCTGGGTGGCGCTGCTCATGCTCATGGTGTTCAGCGTGGCGCTCGGCTGGTTCCCGGTAGGGTTCTCGGCGCCCATCGGGAAGGCGGCGGCTGAGGTGACCCTCTCCGATGCGCTCCATCATATCGTGTTGCCCGCGCTCACGCTCTCGTTGGTGGGCGTGGCCAATATCGCCCTGCATACGCGCGAGAAGGCGATCGATGTGCTGTTATCGCCCTACCTGCGCTTCGCTCGTGCTCGGGGTGCATCCGAGTCGCAGGCCATCATGCGCCATGGGTTGCGCAACCTGGCGCTGCCCGCCATCACGTTGCAATGCGCGCAGATCGCCGAGATATTCGGCGGCAGTGTGCTGGTGGAGCAGGTGTTCAGCTATCCCGGGCTCGGCCAGGCGGCGGTCACGGCGGGCATCGGTGGCGATACAGCTCTTCTGGCGGGCATCGCGCTCGTGTCGGCCGCGCTCGTCTTCGGCGGCAATTTCATCGCTGATGTTCTCTATGGCCTCATCGACCCGAAGATGCGAACGAAGGCCGCTCATGGCTGAAGCAGTAATGGCCATGCTGCATGCGCCACGACAACGGCATGTGGCGAATCGTCGTTGGACGTTCGTGGTCATCGTCATCGCGGCGGTCATCCTGGTGGCCACGGTGGTGGCAGGGTTCGTGCTCGAACCGGCAGCCATGCGCACCGATCTGGCACAGAAGGGCTTGCCGCCGAGCTTCGCGCATCCGTTCGGCACCGATCAGCTGGGGCGTGATATGCTCGTGCGCACCGTTGCTGGCCTCTCGCCGAGCATCCGCGTCGGGCTCTTCGCAGCGTGCGCATCGTCGGCGATCGCGCTGATCTTGGCGGCCCTTGCCGCTTTTGGCGGCCGTCGCGCTGATGCGGTCGTCTCATGGCTGATCGACCTGATGATGGGCATCCCGCATATCGTGCTGCTCATCCTCATCTCGTTCGCGCTCGGAAAGGGCTTCTGGGGCGTCACGATCGGCGTGGCGCTGACCCATTGGCCCTCGCTCACGCGCGTGCTGCGGGCCGAGATGCTGCAATGCCGCACTTCCGACTACGTGACAGCCGCACGCAGGCTGGGCGTTTCGCAGGCCCGCATCATCCGCGATCATATGGTGCCCGCCATCCTGCCGCAGTTCATCGTGGGGCTCATCCTCATGTTCCCGCATGCCATCCTGCATGAGGCCGCCATCACCTTTCTCGGGTTCGGGCTGCCGCCCGAGCAACCGGCCATCGGCATCATCTTGTCGGAGAGCATGTCGTACCTGTCGGCGGGCATGTGGTGGTTGGCGGTGTTCCCAGGCATTGCGCTCATCCTGGTCGTGCTGCTCTTCGACGCGGTGGGCAATGGCATCCGTACGCTGATGGATCCGGCGAGCGGTCAGGAGTAGACATGACGGATCGCACGACAGCTTCGGCGCACGCATCCGGTGAGCTCCATCATCACCATACGCATGCCCTTGCGTCCCGCCATGCGGGCGGTCATCATCTGCTGCAGGTCGAGGACCTGAGCGTATCCTTTCGCATGTACGATGACAGCGACAGCGGCATCCGAGGCTTCTTCTCGGCGCCGCAGCAAACGGTGTTCGCGGTGCGCGATCTGAGCGTGGCCGTTCATGAAGGCGAGATCGTTGCCGTCGTGGGGGCATCGGGTGCGGGCAAATCGCTTATGGCCGATGCGATCCTGGGCCTGTTCGAGCCCAATGCCGAGGTGTGCGGACGCATCTGGTTCCAAGGGCAGCCCATGACAGCGGATGGGCTGGCTGCTTTGCGCGGTCATGGCATCTCGCTCGTGCCGCAGAGCGTGACCAGCTTGGACCCGCTGATGCGCGTTGGCAAGCAGGTGCGCGGTCGGGCGGTCAGCAGGAAGGATGCAGCGGTGCGTGCGCAGCGCCAACAGCACCTATTCGAGCGCTATGGGCTGGATGCGTCAGTGGAGCGGATGTACCCGCATGAGCTCTCTGGAGGCATGGCACGGCGGGTCCTTTTGTGTTGCGCGCTTATGGACGACCCTTCGCTGATCGTAGCCGACGAGCCCACGCCGGGATTGGATGCGCGCTTGGCACAGCAGGCGATGGACGACCTTCGCCAGTTCGCCGATAGCGGCGGGGGTGTGCTGCTGATAACGCACGACATAGAATTGGCGCTCAACGTGGCCGATCGCGTTGCTGTGTTTGAGGGGGGTACCGTGGTGGAGGAGACATCGGTGGACAGCTTCCGCGAAGAGGAGCTCCTGCGCTCGGAGGCGGCCCGACGCCTGTGGCGGGCGCTGCCGCAGAACGGGTTCACGGTGGATGCCGATGCTTGAGGCACGTAACATCTCCTTCGCCTATCGCAAAGGCGAGCCGGTGCTCGACGGGGTGACGCTCGTCGTGCATCCCGAAGAGCGCGTGCGCATCTGTGCGCCGTCGGGCGGGGGGAAGACCACGCTGTGCTCCCTTATCGCAGGGTATCGGATGCCCGCATCCGGGCAGGTGCTCGTGGACGGGGAACCGCTCCGTGCGCGGGGGATATGCCCGGTGCAGTTGATCGGCCAGCACCCCGAGCGTATGGTCGACCCGCGTCTGCGCATGCGTGACACGCTGCGCGAGGCGGGCGATGAGGATGCGGATACGCTGGAGGCGCTCGGCATCGAACCGCACTGGCTGAGCCGATTCCCGCACGAGCTGTCAGGTGGGGAATTGCAGCGCTTCTGCATTGCGCGTGCTCTGATGGCGCGCCCGCGCTACGTTGTGGCCGACGAGATATCCACCATGCTGGACGCTGTTTCCCAGGCGCGCATCTGGAAAGCGATCCTGGTGTATTGCGCGCGAAGCGGGGCAGGGCTCGTCTTCACCACGCATTCGGATCCTTTGGCCGAGCACATCGCCACGCGCACGTTCCAGCTGGAGAGCATAGAAGAGTTCCCTGCGTGAGCCACTCCTTGCTATCGTCTTGGGCCATGGTCGCCCGCCAGCAGGATCACCGTTGACAAAACTTTGATGTCAAAGTAATATCTCCCAAACACTTTGACATCAAACTATATGGCGCGGAAGGATGGTCATGATGCAAGGTCAGGAGAGGATGGCGATAGGGATCCTCTACGAGTCCGATGAGTGGTCGGACCATAAGCTCGCATCAGAGCTGGCCCGTGCGGTAGAGCCTGCCAACGTTGAGGTGGTCATGATCGACATGGAACGCGATGACTGCATCGAGCGGGCGCTCGCCTGCACCGTTGTGATCAGCCGCGTGTTCGCGAGCGCTGCCTTCCGCGGCCATGAGGCCTCCCTTGCCCATATGGACGAGCTGATGGCCGCTCTTGCCGATACCGATACCGACACCGACATCGTCCTGCTCAATCCACCGTGCGCGCATCGCTACGAGATCGACAAGGTGGCGGCCGCTGCTGCGCTGGCGCAAGCGGGCATCGTGGTGCCGCGCCTCTATGCGCAAGGAACGCCTGCGGTCCTTACGGATGTGCGCATGCCGTTCCCGTGCATCATCAAGCCGCTCTGCGGCGGCCGGACCACCTGCACGGCCCTCGTGCAGGATGCGCAGCAAACGACAGCGTTCTTGAAGACAGCGCCCGATGTCGTGTTCCTCGTTCAGGAATACATCGAGCCCGTGCGCGGGTTCATCACGCGCATCGAGATCGTGGATGGAGCGGTGGTGTTGGCGGTGAAGCGCAGCATCGCAGAGAACGGCCTGTCAGCCTATCGGTTCGGCAGTACGTATGAGGCCTACAAGGATCTCCCCGATGCTCTTCGCCGCGACGCTGAACGTGCCGCCCATGCGCTCGGATTCGTCTTCGGCAGCTTCGATGTCATCGAAGGGCCGGACGGACCTGTCTTCATCGATGCGAACAGCGTGTCGAACGTCTCTGAGGACTGCACGGAGCTGTTCGGCATGGATCTGATGCAACGCTATGCGCAGGCTATCACAGCGCGCGTGGAGCAGGGAAGGATATGACCGAAGCCTGTCAGGGAGGAAAGGAGAGGGAGATGCTCTCGATCGAGGATGTATATGGGCTCTTCGAAGAGATAGGGTGCTGCAGCTTCTCTACGTTGGACGGGAAGGGCGGCGTGGATGCGCGCATCGCTCATTTCTTTGCCTACGACGATGCAGGCCTCTATCTGCGCACGATGAGCGGCAAGCCGTTCCATCGTCAGATGGTGGAGGGCGGCCATCTGGCGGTCTGCGGCGAGAAGACGGAGGGTCCGTGCGTATGGGATGAGGACAACATGCCGCATTTCCAGCCGGGCTATATGGTGCGTGTGAGCGGCCAGGTGCGCGAACTAAGCCCTGAAGAGGTGGCCGACCATGCGGCGCGCGACCCGCGCTTCGCGGTGGCGGTCTACGATACGAACAAGTATCCAGAGACCGTGGTGCTGGTGCTCGAACGCGCATGGGGCGAGCTATACCGGTATGATTTCAACCTGGTGCATATGGACCACAAGATATTGCGCGAGCGGTTCAGCTGGGGTGGCGCGACCTTCGAAGAGCCAGGCTTTCGCATCACCGACGCGTGCATCGGATGCGGTGTCTGCGCGCAGGCCTGCACGCATCGCGCCATCGTGGAGGGACGCCCGTATCGCATCCGGGGAGCGTGGTGCGACGAATGCGGCAACTGCCACAACGTCTGCCCGGTGGGCGCCGTGGTGGAGAAATAGCGATCGGAGGACGAGCATGCGAACGGACCATGCGCTTGAAGAGGAAGCGTTTCGCGATCCGGCGAGCTTCGTGAATTGCCTGGCGCAGACGCTTTCGGCGGCGAATCGCTATCTTGTGCAGCTGCTGCATCGGGCGGGACTTGCCCATCTGGTGCCCTCCCACGGGGATATCCTTGTGTGCCTGTTCGCGGGCGAGCCGATCACGATGCAGGAATTGGCAGAGCGCATCCATCGCGATCCTTCGACGGTCACGGCGCTGGTGCGGAAGCTGGCGGATGCGGGATACGTGAGCACGCAGAAGAGCGCCCATGACCGCCGCCGGATTGAGGTGAGCCTGACCGATGAGGGTCGGGCGCTACGATGCAGCTTCGAGTGCATATCGAAGGAGCTGCTCAAGGTGCAGATGAAGGGCATCACGAAGGATGAATTGACAGCGACAGGCGCGCTGCTCTTGCGGATCAGGGATAATTTCGCGGATGCGTGCCAGAAGGAAGAAGAGGTGGCATCATGATGAAGAGGATGGCGATGGCAGCTGCGGCGGTGGTGCTCGCAGCGGCGCTTGGTGGCTGCGCGGCGCCAACGGACACAGCTGGCACGGAGGAGGGCAAGCCGGTCCTCACCGTGGCGATGGAGCTTGCGTATCCGCCCTTCGAAACGAAGGATGATGCGGGAGAACCGGCGGGCATCGCCGTGGATCTCATACAGGACTTCGCCGATCAGTACGGCTACGAGCTGGTGGTGGAGAACACGGCTTGGGACGGGCTGATCCCGTCGCTTCAGACTGACAAGGCCGATTGCGTCATCAGCTCCATGACCATCACGCCCGAGCGCGAAGAGGTGGTCGACTTCAGCGACCCGTATGCCATGGCGCAGCTGGCCATCCTGGCGAACGCTGATGCGGGCATCCAGCGCGCCGAGGACCTTGACCAGCCGGGCAAGGTGGTGGCGGTGAAGACGGGATCGACCGGTGATGTGTACGCCACGAAGAACCTGACGAACGCCGAGATCGTCCGCTTGGCCGACGAGAGCGCATGCGTGACCGAGGTCGTGCAGGGGAAAGCGGACGGATTCCTCTACG
>CASTMW010000071.1 GCA_949450265.1 uncultured Eggerthellaceae bacterium
GCGGGTGGAACGGGAAGCGTCGGCGCGGTAAAAGCGCTCGAACAGGCGGGAGAGTACCAAAGGATCATTGACTACTGCGCATCGGTCAAGCCGGAGGCGGTGCTCGATCATCGTGCGTTGGCCGTGGCCTATTATGAAGAAGGGCAGAAGGAGAAGGCGCAGGATATCCTGATCGCCGAGGTCGAGCAGCAGCCGGGCAACTTCCGATTGTTTGAGTACGTGAGATTTCTGCTCTACCAGATGGACGCCGATGCTGAAACATGGGCGCGCTATACCGCTGCCGCTGAGCGTGCGAACGAAATGGCTACGGAAGACCTTGCAGCGCTCATGGATCTGAAGGTGGAGATAGGAACGGTTCTCACCGAAGAGGACGAAGAGCGCTTCGCCGCTATCGAACGGGGCGAAGGTGATTTCTCGTTTGCGGGCGGATCGTTGTAATGTTGCCCGGCAGCGGGCCAGTTGTGGTATCATTCGCAGATATGCCTGTTGCATGGGCTTGCAAGGCATGCCATTGAAACGGACCAGGGAGAACGAAGATGGACGAAACCGGAGTATTGGGTCTTCTCGAAGAGCTTTCGATCCTGCTCGAAGACTCGAAGACGGTGTTCGGCAAGAGCAATATGCGCCAGGTGGATATCACCGCGGCGTTCGAGATAATGGACGAGATCCGCGACCTGTTCCCCAGCGAGTTCGCTCAGGCGCGTCAGATCGTGCGGGAGCGGCAGGCGCTGCTCGACGACGCCGAAGCTGAGGCGAACCGCCTGATCGAGGATGCGCGCAGCCAGGCCATGACCATCGCCAGCGAACAGGAGATAGTGCGCATCTCACAGCAGCAGGCCGAAGCCATCATGGCGGATGCGCGCGAGCTGGAGCGCGAAACGCGTGCTGGTGCCGAGGATTACGCCGATGAGGTGTTCGGTCATGTGGAGCAGAGCCTGGACAACGTGCTCGGGCAAGTGCGTCGGGTGCGCGATCGCTTGAACCAGAACTCCACGGTGCCGCGCTAGTGCTCGCACCCATTTTTCTGTACATACCGAAGGATCTGTTCGAGCCTGCGGCAACGCGCTCTTTCGAAGGCGCTGCGCCGGGGTTCGATCTGCATCTGGGCGCCGATGACCACATCTTCGATGCGCCAGTGGCATGGAAGGTGGACGTGACCAACACCGGAGGCGCGCTGCTCGTTGCTGGGACGGTGCAGGCGCGCTGCCATTGTGCGTGCGCTCGCTGCTTGGAGCCTGCCGAATACGATGTGGAAGGCCAGATCGAAGGATATTTTCTGATCCCAGGCGAGCAGGCCGATCTGGACGATCTGGAAGCGGACGAGTTCGATACGTTGCCAGCTGACCATCGTATTGACCTGGCCCCGTTGATCCAAGCCGCCCTGGTGCTGGAGGTGCCCCGCGTGCCGCTGTGTGCCGAGGACTGCGCCGGGCTCTGTCCTGTGTGCGGTCAGAATCTCAACGAGGGTGCCTGTGCGTGCGCGCACGATGAGCAAGCCGCTCCCGCTGGCCCGTTCGCAGCGCTCAAGGACCTCAAGTTGGACTGAGCCTGCGACTGCAGGATCATCGGTGGCCGCAGGGGCGATGTCAGTGGTGAAGTCCTCTGATCCTGTTGTCGCACGCATGCGCTCGTCACTTCTTTCCTTTTATGGTAGAATTGCCAAGTTTGCTCAAGCCTTGGTCGGAAACCAAGGTGCCGAAAAGGAGAGACCATGAAACCTGATATCCATCCCGAATACGTGGAATGCACGGTGAAGTGCAGCTGCGGCAACACCTTCACCACGCGCGCCACCAAGCCCGAGATCCGCTTGGACATCTGCAACGTGTGCCATCCGTTCTACACGGGCACGCAGAAGCTCATCGACTCCGGCGGGCGTGTCCAGCGCTTTGCTGATCGCTTCGGCAACGCTACCGATACGGTGGCCAGCCGCGAAGCTGCTCGCAAGGCTGAGCGCGCCGCGAAGGCTGCCGAGAAGGAAGCTGCTCGCAAGGCCGAGCGCGAAGCCAAGGCGAAGGCCAAGGAAGAGCGTGCTGCCAAGTATGCTGCCGAGGCCGAGCGTGCCGCGAAGCGTGAGCAGCAGGCTGCTGATACCGCTGAGGCCCAGGCTGACGCTGATGCGCAGGTGCAGGCCGAGCAGATCGCCGAGGCTGCTGCTGATACCGATATGCAGGCAAGCGACGCCGCTGTCGAAGCGGCGCAGGACGCAGCGGCTGAGGTTGCTGCCGAGGTTGCCGAAGGGGAGCAGGCTGCGGCTGAGTAGCCTCTCTTCGAAAAGATGCGCTCTTTGGAACGACCCGCTTGACGGGTCGTTCCTTTTTTCTGGGCGAAACCTGTCTGAAACACGCATGGCTATAATGGTCGCAGGAAGCATGAGGAAGGTGACGGTGTGGATGAGAAGATGGCTTCGGAGTTGAGCCCGGAACAGGACTTCGTCCTGAAGACAGTCGAAGGCCGTGATGTCCATTTCGTGCGCTGTTGGTTCTCTGATGTTTTGGGCAACATGAAGTCCTTCGCCATGGTGCCCGGCGAGCTTGAAGGCGCCTTCGCGGGCGGCATGGGCTTCGACGGGAGCTGCATCGAGGGCTTCTCGCGCACGCAAGACAGCGACATGCTGGCGTTCCCCTTGGCCTCCACGTTCCAGGTGCTGCCGTGGCGTCCGCAGACCGATGCGGTGGCGCGCATGTTCTGTCGCATCTGCACGCCCGATGGCGCACCTTTCGAAGGGGATCCGCGGCAGGTGCTCGCGCGCGCGATCGAGCATGCGGCCGATCTGGGATTCATGGTGAACATCGGTTCCGACATCGAATTCTTCTATTTCAAAGATGCGCACGGCACCGAAGTGCTCGACCGTGGCAGCTACTTCGATCTGACCTCGCTGGATTACGCGAGCGACCTGCGGCGCGATACGGTGCTCGCGCTGGAGAAGATGGGCATCCCGGTGGAGTATTCCCATCATGAGGTGGCGCCGTCTCAACACGAGATAGACCTGCGCTACTCCGATGCCATGAGCATGGCCGATGCGGTGATGACCTACAAGCTGGTGGTACGCGAGATAGCGCTGAAGCACGGGGTGCATGCGTCGTTCATGCCCAAACCCATGGCGGAACATCCCGGCAATGGGATGCACGTGCACATGAGCCTGACGGACAGTGACGGGCGCAATGCTTTCTTCGATGCCTCCGATGCGTCGGGCTACAACCTCTCGGCCACGGCGAAGAGCTTCATCGCGGGCATCCTAGCGCACGCGCGCGAGCTGTGCTTGGTCACCAACCAGTACGTGAACTCCTACAAGCGCTTCTGCGGTGCAGCGCATGCCTCCTCGGCGCTGGTGTGGGCGCGCAGCAACCGGTCGGCCATGGTGCGCGTTCCGGGCTATCGTCCGGCCTCTGCCGAGGCGTGTCGCATCGAGGTGTGCAACCCCGACCCCGCGGCCAATCCCTATCTTGCATTCGCGGTGCTGCTCGGCGCTGGGCTCGCTGGCGTCGAAGAGGGGCTCGAGCTTGACAGCGCGGCCGAGAAGCTGGACATGGAGGGTATGAGTGTCCAACAGCTGGCCGAGCAAGGCATCCGCTGTCTTCCTGAGACGCTGGGCGAGGCGGTGGAAGAGTTCGCGGCCAGCAAGCTGATGCGCGATATCCTGGGCGATCATATCCATGACTACCTTGTGGAGGCGAAGCGGGCGGAATGGGCCGCTTACCAGCAGATCGTCACGCCATGGGAGCTCGATCGTTTCTTGGCGGTGCTCTGAATGCCCGGCAAGAAGGTCATCTTCATTGCCGATTCGCTCGAGAATGCGCATCGTTTCCAACAGGTGCTCTCTCAGATGGATGTCGAAGTGGCGGCCGGGTCGTCCGCGCAGGCCATCATGCTGATGTCGCAGCATCCCGACCACGACCTTGTCATCTTCGAAGAAGCGCTAGGGGCGACCTCGGTGTGCGATGAGGTGCAAGCGCGCTTGGCCGAGGATGGGCGCGGTGCCATGTTCTTTATCGTCGAGCCCGACCACGTCTCGGATCTGCGTTTGCCCGTGCAGGTGCGCAGCGATTTCGTGGTCAGCGGTGCCAGCGCGGCAGAGTGCGCGGTGCGCGTGCGGCAGCTGCTCTGGCCCGGCAACGAGGCAAGTTCGGCCGATCTGGTCATGGTGGGGGCCATGACCATCAATCTGGCCACCTATCAGGTCAAGGTGGGCGACGAGCCGCTCGATCTGACCTATCTGGAATATGCGCTGCTGTCATTCCTTGCCACGCATCCGGGGCGCACCTATTCGCGCGATGCGCTGCTGCGACGCGTCTGGGGCTTCGACTACTACGGCGGCAGCCGCACCGTCGATGTCCATGTGCGGCGCATCCGTGCGAAGCTGGGGCCCGATCTGGCGAACCGCCTGCAAACCGTGCGCGGTGTCGGCTATCTGTGGAACGCGTAGTGGGGTAGAATCTTCTTCAAAGAATGACCGCCGCGCTTTGAAGGACGTCCTATGTCGAAGAAGGTCGCCGTGATCGACGGCAATTCCTTGATGCACCGCGCCTATCATGCCATCCAAACGCCCATGTCCGCTCCTGACGGCACGCCCACGAACGCGGTGTTCGGCTTCATGCAGATGCTCTGCAAGTTCGTGGAGACCGCGCATCCTGACGCGCTCGTGTGCGCGTTCGATGCGGGCAAGCCGGAGTTCCGCATGCAAGAGCTGCCTTCCTACAAGGCGCAGCGACCGCATATGGACGACGAGTTGCGCTGCCAGTTCCCAGTGGTAGAGAAGCTGCTCGAGGCCATGCGCATACCGGTCGTGAAGGTGCCTGGTTGGGAAGGTGATGACATCTTGGGCACCGTGGCTGCGCGCGATGAGGCGCTGGGCTACCAGACGCTGCTGGTCACCGGCGACAAGGATGCTTGCCAGCTGGCCACCGAGCTCACGCAGATTGTGACCACCAAGAAGGGCATCACCGACGTCGCCATCATGGGCCCTGATGAGGTGATGGAGAAGTACGGGGTCTCCCCGGCGCAGTTCACGGATTTTCTCGGGCTCATGGGCGACAAATCGGACAACATCCCCGGCGTGACCGGCGTGGGACCCAAGAGCGCCACCACGCTCTTGGAGAAATACGGAACCATTGAGGGAATCTACGAGCATATAGACGAGCTGCGCGGCAAGCAACGTCAGCGCCTTGAGGAAGAGCGCGAACTGGCGTTCCTCAGTCGTCAGATCGCCACCATCGTGACTGATCTTGATTTCCCGCTCGATCTTGAGAGTATCTCGTTTCCTGCCTTCGATGCGTCCGAGGTGGAAAGCGCGTTCAAGTCCTATTCGCTGATGAGCCCGCTTGCGCGCGTCCTGAGCTTGGTGGGTGGCCATGCCACTGCCGAGATGGCGGAGATCGACCCTGGGCCGCTTTGCGAGGGCACCGCGGCGAAAGAGATGCTGGAAGCCGCCATCGCACAGGGCGAATGCGTGGGCGTGGCGCTGGATGATTCGGGCCAGGATTCGCTCTTCGAGACGAGCCTGCAAGTGGCGGTGAGCACGGCTGCGGGCACCGCTGTGTTCTCAGGGGCATCGGCCGAGCGCGCCCTGGTCTCCCTTATCAAGGCCTTGCCGTTCTCGGTGCTCGATGCCAAGGAGATGGTGCAGCACGTCTATCCTGCCGATTCGGCCGTGGCTGCGCAGGTGAGCGAGATCGAGTTGATGAGCATGAAGCCCTTCGATCTGGGGCTTGCGGCCTATGCGCTCAATTCCACCGTGGCCGACTACACCCATGCCCAGCTGGCGCAGCGCTATCTGGGCGGCATGCTGGAAGAGAAGGAAGATCAGCGCGATGCTATGGTGCAGAACGCGTGCGCTTCACGCTTGCTGGTCGAGCCGCTGCGCCGGGCGCTCGCAGCGGATGGGTCTGAGGACATCTATGAGCGCATCGATCTGCCGCTCGTTCCTATTCTGTTGCAGATGGAGCGCTGCGGCATGGCGCTGGACTGCAAGCGCCTCGAAGAGCTGGGCGAGACGGCCCAAGGCGAGCTGACCTCCCTTGCCGAGAGCATCTTCACGCAGGTGGGCGAGCCGTTCAACATAGATTCGCCCAAGCAGCTCGGCCATGCGCTCTTCGAGGTCATGGGCATCCCGCCCCTCAAGAAGAACCAGCGTGGCTACTCCACTGATGCCACGGTGATGAAGGAGCTGGCGAAGACCTACGATATTGCGAACATGGTGCTGCGCTATCGCGAGCTGGCGAAGATCAAATCGACCTATATTGACCAGCT
This sequence comes from uncultured Eggerthellaceae bacterium, assembly GCA_949450265.1. Taxonomy (GTDB): domain Bacteria; phylum Actinomycetota; class Coriobacteriia; order Coriobacteriales; family Eggerthellaceae; genus Adlercreutzia_A. The sequence continues at coordinate 6,247 of CASTMW010000071.1, forward strand.
GCCCCGCATGAGAGCCACCGATGGGCGCGTGCACACGGCCTTTCACGAAACGGTCACGGCCACCGGACGTCTGTCGTCGTCCAATCCTAACCTGCAGAACATCCCCGTTCGCACGGATTTCGGTCGGCAGATCCGCGCTTGCTTCGTGCCGCTGCGCGAAGAGGACGTGTTCCTGTCCGCCGACTATTCGCAGATCGAGCTGCGGCTGCTCGCACATCTATCGGGTGATGAGCATCTGATCGCGGCGTTCCGCAGTGGGGAGGACTTCCATACCAATACGGCGGCACGCGTCTTCGGCATGGCACCGCAGGATGTGACGCCGCAGCTGCGCAGCCGTGCGAAGGCGGTGAACTTCGGCATCGTCTATGGCCAGCAAGCCTTCGGCCTCTCGCAGAGCCTCGATATCCCCATGGACGAGGCGCGCGATATGATCGACCGCTATTTCGAAGCCTATCCGGGCGTGCGCGCCTTCTTGGACGAGACGGTGCAGCGCGCCTCCGACAGCGGGTTCGCCGAAACGCTGTTCGGTCGCAAGCGGCACATCCCTGAGCTAACCATGAGCAACAAGCGCACGCGTGGCGTGGGCGAGCGCACGGCCATGAACCATCCCATGCAGGGCACGGCTGCCGACATCATCAAGTTGGCCATGATCGAGGTGAATCGTCGGCTTGCCGAGGAAGACCTGGATGCGCAGCTAATGGTGCAGGTGCACGACGAGCTGGATTTCAGCGTGGCCGCTTCTCAAGCGACACGGCTGGCCGAGGTGGTGAAGGATGCCATGGAGAATGTGGTGGAGCTGAAGGTGCCGCTCGAAGTGGATGTGTCATGGGCGCACACCTGGGCCGATGCCCATTAGCATCCCATTGGCAGAAATGTTGTTGACGAGCAAGGGCGTCATTGTTAAAGTGAATCCTTGCGTTTACGGCATATACAAGGAGAACATCAATGTACGCGATTGTTAAGACCGGCGGCAAGCAATACAAGGTATGCCCTGGTGACAAGATCAACATCGAGAAGCTGCCCGCCGCTGTCGGCGATAAGGTGACGCTGGATGCCATCTGCATTGTGGATGGGGAGAAGACCGAGCTCGATCCCCAGGCTGCCGCTCAGACCCCGGTGGAAGCTGTGGTGCTCGAGCAGTTCAAGGATAAGAAGAAGATCGTCTTCAAGTTCAAGAAGCGCAAGAACTACAAGCGTCTGCGCGGTCATCGTCAGGAGTTGACGCGCGTGCAGATCACCGCTGTCGGTTCTGAGAAGTTTGAGGCTCCGAAGCCCAAGAAGGCGGCTGCCAAGAAGGATGCCGCGAAGGCCGACGATGCGAAGAAGGCCCCGGCGAAGGCAGACGCCGCGAAGGCATCCGAGAAGAAGACGGCAGCGAAGAAGCCTGCTGCTGCCAAGGATGAAGCGGCGAAGAAGCCCGCTGCCAAGAAGACGGCAACCAAGAAGGACGATGCCGAGAAGAAGCCCGCTGCCAAGAAGGCTCAGGCATCGGCTGAGAAGGCTGAGGAGGAGTAACCATGGCACATAAGAAAGGCCTCGGCTCTACCCGTAACGGACGTGATTCCCAGGCGAAGCGCTTGGGCGTGAAGATGTTCGCTGGTCAGGCGGTGCGCACGGGCAACATCATCGTGCGTCAGCGCGGCACCCATTTCCATCCCGG
>CASTMW010000072.1 GCA_949450265.1 uncultured Eggerthellaceae bacterium
AGACATACAGACATACAGACATACAGACATACAGACATACAGACATACAGACATACAGACATATCTGTTCTGCCTGCCTGTTCTAAAGCGACGGTCTCTTACCTTGAGACAAGGGCGCGGTTGCTGCTCTGAATATCAGTCCTGCTGATAGTTTGCTAGGAACAGGCGCGTGCGCTCATGCTGGGGCGCGTTGATAACATCGACAGCCCGGCCGCGCTCTACGACCATGCCGCCGTCCATGAAGATCAGTTTATCGGCCACATCGCGCGCGAATGACATCTCGTGCGTCACGATGACCATGGTCATATGCTCTAGTGCCAGCTCGCGGATCACGCGCAGCACCTCGCGCGTCAGCTCGGGGTCCAGCGCGCTTGTGGGCTCGTCGAAATAGAGTACGTCCGGATTCATCGCCAGCGCCCGAGCGATGGCAACGCGTTGTTGCTGACCGCCCGAAAGCTCGCAGGGCACCATATTCTCCTTGCCTGCCAGACCCATCTTCTCTAGCAAGCCGCGCCCGCGGGTTTCGGCGGCCTCGCGCGGCATCTTTTGCACGCAGATCAGCGGATCGATCACGTTCTTCAGCACCGTATAGTGCGGAAAGAGGTTGAAGTTCTGGAATACCAACCCATAGCGCGTCTTCGCCTCGGCCAGCACTTTCTTGGAAGCGTACGTGGCTGTCTGCCCCGGTTCGTTTTCGGCCACCACCAGATCCCCGTAGGCAAGACGCCCGGCATCCAGGGTCTCCAACATAGTCAGACACCGCAAAAGTGTGCTCTTGCCGCCACCCGATGGCCCGATGATGGCGAGCACATCGCCCTTGTCCACCTCAAGCGAGATGCCCTTCAGCACCTCGGTCTTGCCGAAGCTCTTCTTTGCGTCTTGCAAACTAACGACTGCCATGATCGAACCTCGCTCCTTCGATGTTTGCGTGCTGCGTGCCAGTTCTGTGGCGATCGCCTGGCCTTATCGGGTCATATGTTGCGTACTGTATCGCGCGCAATGTAGCGCAATGTACCGCGCATCGTACCGCGAGCTGTCCAGTGCCCCGTACCGCGTACTGTAACGCATGCTGTACCATGCACTGTACTGCGTTCTGTCCAGTGCGTAGTTCATGCGCTGGATCGCCTATCTCGAGAGGACTTGCATCAGTTTTTTCAAAAAACTGTGTCTCTTGGAAGAAAAATGCGCCCAGACAACTTTTTTTAGGCCATTTTGTCCTTTGTGAGGGAAAAGAGCGCAAGAATCCCCCGTGTTCTCCACATTTCCCAGCGTTCTTTGCTGGAGAATAGTTGTCTCGGCGAGTTTTTCTTCCACGGATGCGCATTTTTCTAATCATTTACCTGCGATGGCGAATAGAGATGGACCAGCTGGAGGCTGGATAGGAACCGATCGCGATGGTCTTGGCGTTCATATCGATCATGTCAAGCAAGTTGGCTGCGGCGGTCATGTCAGTTGTGATAGTAGTCAAGGCGCTTCTCCACGCGATTCAGGATGAACTCGATTAGCAGGCAGAACACCCAGTAGATCAGCGCGGCCAGTGCGTAGGGCACCATGGACACCTCGCGTGCGGCGAGCGCTTTGGCCTGGCTGAACATCTCGGCGATGCCCAGCACGAACGCCAGTGACGTGTCCTTCACCAGCGTAATGATCTCGTTGCCCATGGCGGGCAGAATGCGCTTGATCACTTGCGGCAGCACGATCTTCATGAACGTTTGCGTCCGCGAGTACCCAAGCACGCTGGCGGCCTCGTATTGGCCGCGAGGAATGGATTGGATGCCGCTGCGGTAGATCTCGCCGAAGTAGGCGGCGTAGTTCAGGATGAAGCCGATGTCGCAGGCCCAGAATTTCCAATCTGGGCCCATCTGCAGCCCAAACAGGTAGTATGGACCGAACATGATGGCCATCAGCTGCAGCATGAGCGGCGTGCCGCGCAGAATGGAGATGTAGAATTGCGCGACGACCGCCACTGGTTTGAAGCGGCTCATGCGGCAGAGCGCCACCACTACGCCGAGTGGCAGCGCCCCTATCAGTGTGATGACGAATATCTGCGCGGTGAGCGCAAGGCCGTCTAAAAGAAGACCCATCATCACGCTGAACTCCACATGAACTCCTTCTATCTAAGAATGGTTGAATCGTTGGTCGGTCGAGGCAGCCTCGTCGTGCCAACGAAATCGGCTTTCTTACTTCAGCACCCAGTTGGCCTCGTAGTCAACGCCGCTGTCGGCGTACTTGTCGCAGATCTCGCGAGCCTGCCCGCTGGCCACCAGCGCTGCGAGCGCCTCGTTCACCTTCTCGGCGATGGCTGCGCCCTCATCGGTCTTGGCGAAGCCCACCGCGTAGTGCTCGCTGGAAAGCGCCTCATCCAGCTGCTTGTACACATCAGCGTTCGCGGCCATCTGATAGGCGGCGATGCTCAGGTCGCATGCCACGGCATCAACGGTACCCGCCTGCAGCTGCATGAATGCATTGTTGTAGTCGCTGATGGTGTCTAGCTGTTTGAAGGTGGCGCACAGGTCAGCCTGCGCAGCGTCGTCACCCGCCAGCACATCGTAGGCGGCTGAGTCAATCTGGGTGATGACCACCTTGTCGGCCAGGTCGGCCAGGCTGTTGATGTCGCTATCGGCGCGCACGACCACCACCTGCTCGTTCAGCATGTACGGATCGCTGAAGGTGTAGTCGCCCTCGCGGCCCTCCATGGTGAAGCCGTTCCAGATGCAGTTGATGGTGCCCTCGTTGAGCAACGCGTCCTTGGCATCCCAGTCGATGGGGTAGGGGGTCATGGTCCAGCCGTTCATATCGGCTACAGCCTGCGCCAGGTCAAGGTCAAGGCCGGTGTACTGGCCGTCCTCGCCGATGTAGCCGTACGGCGGGTAGCTGTTGTCGAAGCCCACGACCAGCTCCAGGCCGTCCGTGCTGACCTCGGTCGCATCGTCAGCTGCGCTGCTGGAGCTTGCGCTGGTTTCGCCGCCTGCGCAGCCAGCCAGGGCGAAGGCGCTCAGGGCCAGGGTGGCCGCCGCAGCCATCGCGATGATCCTCTTCTTCATAGGTGGTTCCCTTTCATGGGTCGTCGTGCGGCGCATCCACGCCATCACTCTACTGTAATAAAGCGCTCAAAGTATACCATGCTGTCGCGCTGCGCCCGCATTGGATGCTGCGTCATGTCCTCGGTGTACACCAGATGGTGTATTTAGGTGACGAATGGGCGAACGTACCTTAACGAGAGGGTGAAACAGTGGCGCGTCGTGGTAGATTGCGGGCATCGACAAGGAGGTTTGACATGAACAACCATGACCAGCAGATGCCCCAGGGCCAATCCCCGCAAGGACAGATGCCTTCTGGCCAGGTCCCCCCGGCCGCTCCGCATCACGCGTATCAGGCGGCATACGGGTATGACCCATCTCAGCAGCAACCGTCGGCGACGGCGCAGCAGCCGCAGACATCGGCGGTAGCGCAGCCGCATCAGCATCAGGCCGCTCCTGCGGCAGGCGCGCATGCGGTGCCAGGTGAGCCGGTGCAGACGGGCACCACGGCGCAGCACAGCGCCCACACCGCTCCGCTGCCGAACCAACCAGGCAGCGCGCAGGTTGCCGCCGCACAGTCTAAGAAGAGCACAGGTGGCAAGACGTTCGTGCTCGGCTTCTTCGGTGCGCTGCTGGCGTGCGCTTTGGCGTTCGGCATCGCCATCGCCACGGGCAACTTCGGCAGCCGTCCCACGCTGGGTGCGGCCACCTCAACGTCCATAGAGGCGGTCAGCGAAGAGGCGTCCTTGGCCGAGGCGGTGGCGTCGAAGTGCCTGCCATCGGTGGGTTCGGTCATGGTGTACTCCAACCAGGCGCAGACGACCGGCAACGGCATCTACGACCTGCTGTACGGCTATGGCTACGACCAGGAAGACGACACGCTCACCCAAAGCGGTATGGGCTCGTGCGTCATGCTGTCCGATGACGGATACGCCATCACGAACTACCATGTGGTGGAAGGCGGCAGCAAGTACGAGGTGACCATCGCAGGCGAGGTCTACGATGCCGAGCTGGTCGGCGAAGATGCTTCCAGCGACGTGGCTGTGCTGAAGCTGGATGGCAGCGGATTCACCCCGATCGAGCTGGGCGACAGCGACAACATCACCATCGGCGAATGGGTGATGAGCATCGGCAGCCCCTTCGGTCTGGAGCAGTCGGTGGCTACCGGCATCGTGTCAGCCACCAGCCGCAGCCAGATCATGGATTCCAACACCGACATGCTGGGCCAAAGTACCGGCGAGGTCACCATCTATCCCAACATGATCCAGACCGACGCGGCCATCAACCCGGGCAACTCTGGAGGCGCGCTGGTGGACGCGCAGGGCAAGCTGATCGGTGTGAACACGCTGATCACCAGCTACAGCGGCAACTATTCGGGCGTGGGTTTCGCCATTCCCGTCAACTATGCGGTGCAACTGGCGCAGGACATCATCGAGGGCAAGGAGCCCACGCATGCGCAGCTGGGCGTGAACCTGACCACGGTGAACGCGGGTATCGCTGAGCGCTATGGCTTCTCGGTCGACGAGGGCGCCTATGTGTCGGCGGTCAGCCCTGATAGCGGTGCGGAAGCGGCCGGCATCAAAGTGGGCGACATCATCGTCGGCTTCGACGGCAAAACCGTCAGCAGCGCAAGCGACCTGATGCTGGACGTACGCACGAAGAACCCGGGCGACAAGGTAACGCTGCAGGTGGATCGCGACGGCGAGCAGATGGACGTGGAGGTAACGCTGGGGCAGAGCAGCGGTACGACCGCCTCGTCATCGTCGAGCAGCAGCTCCGATGCGCAGCAGCAGCGTCCTTCTGCGCCGAATAGCAGCAGGAATATGCGCTAACTGATAGAATCGGGGAAGTTGTTGATGGCGGAAGAAGGCGGCTATGCCCACGTTCACCCAAGACTTCCCCGAATTCCGCAACATGGATTCGGGCAATGAATCCGTGAACCGCATCCGGCGCAACTATGCCACGAAGGATGCGGAACGTGCCCGAGCGGCACGGCGGCGCATGCAAGAGGGCGTCCATCCCAGCGTTGAGCCTCAAAACGATGGCCAGGCGCGTGAATGGGCGGCACGACGGCAAGCGCGCGATGCGCGTCGACAGGGGCGCAGCAGCGATCGTCAGCTGATCGACGCACGTGGCAGCATCGACTCGCGGGCGTTCAATGAGCGGCGCGAGATCGTCGGATACACCATCGACGCGCGCGATCGGCATGACCCGATGCTGGATGCGCCCGAGACGGGGTCACGCTGGCGTAGCCAGGACGGGCTGAGCGTCAGTCATCAACGCATCTCCGGACCGCAACGCGCAGGCGGTCGGCGCCCAACGCAGATCGGCTTGCAGGGTGGCGCGATGGGCAGCAAGCGCGACTTCGCGGCCGCGCGGGGAGCCTCTTCGGGCATTCCGTTGTTCGTGAAGGTGGCGGTGCCCGTCATCATCGTGTTAGGCATCATCCTCTTCTTCCTGTTGAACCCGTAAACGACAAGAACCCGATGCTGCGGCATCGGGTTCTTCCATTGGTGGCTCCATTGGATCAGCGGCGTTGGACTTTCCTAAGTGGCTCCATTGCTGCGGTTGCGCCGGACTTCCCAGGGTGACACGGCGGTGACGGTCGAGCCGGACTTCCCAGGGTGGCACGGCATGGGCGCGTATACCGATATGTGCGGCACACGTTGTTCAGCGGGCTAGGATCGCCTCGCTGTTGGCGGTCAAGAGTTCGTTGAGCGCTTCTACGCTGCATCCGCGCAGTTTAGCCAGGTCTACCATGGCATTATGCAGCTCTTCGGTCCACATATCCAAGGTGTAGGGCATGCCCTCGTGGGGCGGGTTGTCTGTTTCCACTAGGAGGCGCTCGTCGGGCACGGCCTTGGCGAACATGCGCCCGGCATCGGTGGCCAGCATGCGCATGCCAATGGAGAACCAGCAGTCGTTGGCCAAGGCGCGTCCGAAGTCGTCTGGCGTTCCTTGGAACCAGTGGAAGACGCAGGTGTGCGCTGTGGTGGTGCCGCAGCGCTCCAGCATGTCGAGCACCGCATCGGCCGCGCGCACCGCATGTAGGAACACCACCTTGCCTCGCTCGCCTTCGCCTAGGCACGACAGCAAGCGATAGAGCACCTCTTCCTGGCGCTGTCGCGTGGCACCGCGCTTGCTGTGGAAGTCCAGCCCCACTTCGCCGATGTAGGGCGTTTCGGGAGCCAGTGCCTCGAAGCGCGCCAGGTCCACTTCGCTGACGCGATCCTGTGCAACCCACCACGGGTGCATTCCCAGCGCCACGTGGATATCGGGGTAGGGAGAGAACTCTTCGCGGGCCGCAACGAAGCTGCTGGGCACCACGGTAGAGCACAGCGCCACCAGCCCGGCGTCTTGCGCAGCGGCGGCCACGTCGGTGGCATCGTCGGCGAAATCAAGGTGACAGTGCATGTCATAGAGTCGGGTCATGAACACCTCCGATCATCGCTCCTCCTTTTCATGATGTGGCGAATCCAAACGATACGGTAGCAGCCTTGCCCGGCATTCGTGGGCTGCTCGGTCCAGCCGTTTGCGATATGTATAATGCTCGCATGGATATTTTCATCGAATCGTTGAAGGCGCTGCTCATCGGCATCGTCGAGGGCATTACCGAATGGCTGCCCATCTCGTCCACGGGCCACATGATCCTGGTGGATGAATTCGTAAAGCTGGACGTCAGCGCGGACTTCCTCAGCCTGTTCTTAGTGGTCATCCAGATCGGCGCCATCTTGGCGGTCATCATCCTGTATTTCCACAAGTTGAACCCGTTTAGCTCCCGGAAGACCTACGAAGAGCGCCGCGGCACGTGGCGGTTGTGGGGCATGGTGGTCGTAGGGTGTCTGCCAGCGGCTGTGTTCGGGCTGCTCTTGGACGACTGGGTGGAAGAGCACCTGTTCAATCCGGGTGTGGTGGCTGCCATGCTGATCGTGTACGGGGTCATCTTCATCGCGCTGGAACGGCGCAACCGCAAGCGTGAAGCGGCGTACCTGCTCGACCAGGAAACGCTGGCGCGCATCGACCGGCAGGTGGGACGCAGCGGTGACGGCAAATCCGAGGGGCGCCCTGCTGACAGTAGATCCGAGAGACGCCCCGCTAATGGCAGGTCCGAGGGGCGCGGTAGCCGCGTTTCTGTGCGTGCGACGGTGGCGGAACCGGTGCGAGGCAAGCATGCTCGGCTGCCTGTCGAAGATGCTGCCCGGCATCCCAAGGGCAGCATGCGCCACCAGTTCGAAAGCGGCGCCACTCAGCCCCAGCCCCAGCGTCCTTATCGCCCTGCAGACGACGGTGACGACGCTGAACAGGCTCTCTTTCGCGTGCATACGGTCGATCAGATCGACTGGAAGACTGCGCTCAAGATCGGCTTCTTCCAGGTGCTGGCTATCGTGCCCGGCACGTCGCGCAGTGGCGCTACCATCATCGCCGGCATGCTCTGCGGCTGCTCGCGCACTGCGGCGGCCGAGTTCACCTTTTTCCTGGCCATCCCCATCATGTTCGGCTGGGGGCTGGTGAAGACCGTCAAGTTCATGGCGGAAGGCCTTGCGATGACCCAGACCGAGATCGCAGTGCTGGTGGTGGGCATCATCTCAGCGTTCGTGGTCTCCATCATCTCCATCAAGTTCCTGATGGGCTACATCAAGAAGAACGACTTCACTGCGTTCGGCGTCTATCGCATCATCGTGGGTGTGCTGGTGCTGGCGTACTTCGGCGTGAAGTTGTTCTTCTAGGCGCGCGCAGCCAAC
>CASTMW010000073.1 GCA_949450265.1 uncultured Eggerthellaceae bacterium
GTTCCAGATGAAACTTTCAGTTGGATGTTGGACGCAAGTTGCGGATGGTTGTCGGACGGGATTCCTAGATACGGGTAACGGCCTGATCGGCGCGCTGGCGGTTGCGGATGATGGTTTCGGATGGCATTCGTACGAGGCTTTTTAGATAGATGGCGAAATTATTGGATGACTTCCAGACGAAGTTTCGATGCTGAAGATCGTGCGGTAAGATGACCGAGCGCGCCCGTTATAAGGAGCAGTTATGGTGCCACTTCGGGTACTAACCCTCATATTCACTGGTCCCGAGCAACCGGCTGTGCTGGTGCTTGAGCCGATCGAAGACCAGCAAGCTGGCAAGTCACGTATCGTGCCCGTATGGATCGGTGCGAATGAAGCCATGCAGCTTGGGGTCGCGCTCGAGCATGCCAAATTGCCCCGGCCCATGACGCACGATCTCTTCATCGACGCCATAACGAACCTTGATGCTTGTGTCGACCATGTTGTGATCGATCGCGTGGAGGGGCAGACCTTCTTCGCGAAGTTGGTACTCAGGCAAGGAGGGCGTCTGATCGAGCTTGATGCCCGTCCGACCGATGCGCTCAGTCTGGCGATTCGCGAGGATAGTCCCTTCATGATCGACGAGACGGTGCTCGAACAAGCGTCGTTTCCGTATCTGTTCAAGGACGATAAGGCAAAAGAGGTCGAATTGCAGGAGTTCCATGCGTTCATCGAAGGATTGTCGCCCGAAGACTTCTCGCAATGAAGGCAACGAGCTCTTTGCGATAAGGAACGCGAATGGGGCAACGGGGAAGGTTGAGCAGGCTGGATATAGTAGAAATGCGATAGAGAAGTAATATGGTAGAGAAATTCGCAGCAGGGTGAAAGCGATGAGGCTGACCGAATGATCGCGGAAAAGATGTTTCACGTGAAACATGGGTCGTATACGTTGTTGAATGGGGTGTTTCGCGAAAACGCATATGTCAGAACGCGGCACGGCGTTATCGCATGATCCGGCGCGAGCACGCAGCACGATGGACGTTCGGAGGGAAACAGGTCTGCTTGGGATATTCGCCATGGTTGCGGTGTTCTGTTTTGGTGCTGCGATGGTAGGACCTTCTCTTGCGGCCGATTGCACGGTGACCGGGGTGGTGGAAGAGGTCGCCTTCACTGGTTTCTTGTTCCCCTTGCTAAGGTACGGTTTTAAGGTGCGCATGCGGAGACCTACCATCCACACGGTAGGGGTCTTTGGGCAAGAAACAGAGATGCTTGATCAAAAAGAACGAACGCGCTTGTCGCAGATATCCCTCACATCGATGCATCTAACGGCGCCATCCTCGCTACAGACATTTCCAGTATCAGCATGTCCGTTGCTGACCGATCGCTGTCGTGCGAGCGCGATAGCTGCTTTGGTAACGGCGTTGCTGTTCGCGCTCTGCCATATGGCCCAACCATGGAAGGCGCCCTTTGCGTTCGTGTTCAGCTTGGGCATGGTCGGTCTGTACTGCCGGACGAAGAGCATCTGGTGGCCGATTTGCGCGCATTCGGCGTTCGATATGTGCTGGTTCGGTTTGCTCGGGCTGCCGTAAGAGTAAGATGCTCCATCGTGTCTTTTGAAGGAAAGATCAGGTCTGTGTAAGATCAGGATAAGACCTACGCAAGACCGATGTTAGGACCAGAGTAGGACTAGAGCAGGATCAGACCAGGACCAAGCCAGGACTAGATCAGAACCAGACCAGAAACAGCCGATACGGCCATGGCGGATCACCGCGCACCGTCTCCAAACATGTGCAGAGAAGATCGGCCGAAGAAGGACGAACGGAAACAAGAATGAAGCAAGAGAATATACGCAACGTTGCCATCATCGCCCATGTCGACCACGGCAAGACCACGTTGGTGGACCGCCTGCTGTGGGCGTCGCATGTGTTCCGCGACAATCAGCAGGTTGAAGAGCGCGTGCTGGACAGCAACGACCAAGAACGCGAACGTGGCATTACCATCCTGTCGAAGAACATCTCTATCACCTACAAGGACGTGAAGATTAACGTCATCGACACGCCGGGCCACGCCGACTTCGGCGGCGAGGTGGAACGCGTGCTGAACATGGCCGACGGCGCGCTGCTGATCGTGGACGCCTACGAAGGGCCCAAGCCACAGACGCGCTTCGTGCTCTCCCACGCGCTTGAACGCGGTCTGCGCATCGTGGTGGTGGTGAACAAGATAGACCGCCCGAACGCCGACCCCGAAGGCGCGGTGGACAAGGTGTTCGACCTGATGGTGGAACTGGGCGCAACTGACGAACAGCTGGACTTCCCCGTGGTGTATGCCTCGGCGGTGAACGGTTATGCGCGGCTTTCCCCCGACGACGACAACATGGACATGGTGCCGCTGCTGGATACCATCTTGCAGGAAGTTCCGTGCCCCGACGTGGACCCCACAGCTCCGCTAGCATTGCAGGTGAGCACGGTGGACCACAGCAGCTACGAAGGTCGCATCGGTGTGGGGCGCCTGCACAGCGGCACGATCCACGAGAAGGAGCAAGTGTTGGTGGTGAAGCCCGACGGCGCCGAGCGCACCGCGCAGATCCGCAAGGTGTACACCTTCGAGAACCTGGGCAAAGCCGAAGTGCCCGAAGCTGCTGCGGGGGACATCGTGGCGGTCATCGGCATCGAGGACGCTGACATCGGTGACATCATCACCGACCCGAATGCCCCGCAGACGATGGACCCCATCGCGGTGGAAGAGCCCACCATGGCTATCGTCTTCGAAGCATCCACCAGCCCGTTGGTCGGCCGCGAAGGCGACATCGTGGGCGCGCGTCAGCTGAAGGAGCGCCTCCTGCGCGAAAAGGAGAGCAACATCTCCATGCGCATCAACGAGCTGGAGGACAAGAGCGGCATCGAAGTGGCGGGCCGCGGCGTGCTGCATCTGTCGGTGTTGATGGAGACCATGCGCCGCGAAGGCTTCGAGTTCCAGGTAGGCCGCCCGCGCGTGGTCTACAAGATGGAGGGCGGCCAGAAGCTGGAGCCTATCGAAGAGGCCACGGTAGATGTGCCGAACGATTACGCTGGCAAGGCCATTGAGGTGATGGGCACCGCCGGTGGCATCATGGAGGACATGGCTTCCGACGAATCCATGACCCACCTTACCTTCCGCATCCCGACCCGCGGCACCATGGGCCTGAAGACCCGCATCCTGAACGCCACGCATGGTGAAGCTGTGCTCTTCCATCATTTCAAGGAATATGGCCCCTATTCGGGCGAGATGATGGGCCGCAAGAATGGTGGCATGATCGCCATGTCCACGGGGAAGGCGGTGGCCTACGCGCTGGATACGCTGCAGGAGCGCGGTCGCCTGTTCGTTGGCCCAGGCGACGAGTGCTACGAAGGCATGATCGTGGGCGAATCCGCCAAAGAAGGCGACATGGTGGTGAACGTGGAGAAGACGAAGAACCTGGGCAACCAGCGTTCCAGCTCGGCGGACAAGGCTATCCAGCTGACCCCGCCTGTCACCTTCACGCTGGAAGAGGCGCTGGAATACATCGAGGATGACGAGCTGGTGGAGGTCACGCCGCAGAGTATCCGCCTGCGCAAGCGCCTGCTCTCCGCGACCGATCGCAAGAAAGCGGCGAAGCGCTAGAGTCCCCGGCCCGCCGCCGGAAGCCTTTCGGGTTATTCTCTGGATTTGCTGTCAAGGCATCCGGAATGCGTGCGCGATGCGGAATGGTGTGCGAAAATGGGTCGGTTACACGACATGCGAACCATCGGAAGGCTAAGATGAAGAAGATTCTCACATGCACTGCAGCCGTGGCCCTGGCGGCCGTGTGCGCCGTGGGCGCCGCGGGCTGCAGCACCGGTAGCAAGGGCCTTACTCCCGACACCGGCTTGACCGGCGGCGTGGCAGCCACCGTGAACGGGGCTGAGATCCCCGAAGACACCATCACGCGTCAGATCAACACCCAGCGCATCAATGCGGAAGCGGAAGACGATGACGCCTGGGCGGAGTACCTGCACAACATGGATTCCACACCTACCAAGCAGCGCGACGAGGCATTGGAGGTCCTGATCGATCGCGAACTGGTCAAGCAGTTCGCTGGCGATGAGGATTGCGCGGCCACCGACGAAGAGATCCAAGAGCAGGTGGACAAGGTGCGTGCGAACTATTCCAGCGACGAAGCGTGGCAGGAAGCGCTGGAAGGCTCGAACTATGCTGACGAGCAGGCGTACCGCGACCAGCTGTCCTACAGCATCGCCTACCAGAAGCTGGAAGACAAGTTCACCGAAGAGGCCAACGTGGATGACGCCACGTTGATCGAGCAGGCGCAGACCCAGCTGGTCGATGCGGCGGGCACCACCATGCGCCGCAGCAGCCACATCCTGTTCGACACCGACGACGAGGCGCAAGCCCAAGAGGTGCTGGACAAGCTGAAGTCCGGCGAGCTTGATTTCGCCGAGGCTGCCAAGGAATACTCCACCGACACTGGCTCGGCTGAGGAAGGCGGCGACGTGGGCTGGGATGGCATGACCACGTTCGTGGAGGAATACCAGAACGCGCTGGACGGCCTGCAGGTGGGCGAGATGACCGACTTGGTGCCGTCGCAGTATGGCTACCATATCATCAAGTGCACCGATATCGCCGAGGTGCCCGAGACGATCACCAGTGTGGACCAGGTGCCCTCGGACATCCTGGCCGACATTCGCACCCAGGCGTCCTCCACCCAGACCAGCGAGAAGATGGAAAGCTGGCTGGACGAGAAAGAGGAAGCCAGCGACGTGGTCATCAACGATATGCCCGAGAACGTCCCGTATAACGTGGATATGAGCGCATACGAGACCGAAGAGGAAGAGAACGCCGAGGACGAAGCGGCCGATGAAGAGCTGGTCGAGAACGTTGAAGGCGTGGCCGATGACGTTGATGCCGCGGCGGTCGAAGGCGAAGGCGTCACGACCGATGCCGAGCCTGTGGAAGGCGACGCGGGCACAACGGAGCCAGATGCTGCGGCCGAGACCGAGGGCGAAGCCGTTACGGATCAAAGCGAGTGACGACGCGCGTGAGAGAACAGCCACCGTTCTTCGAAGCAAGGGATGCAGCGGTCCGACGTGCGGGCCGCTGCATCTTGCATATAGAGCACCTTTCGATCGCTGAAGGCGAATCGGTAGCGTTCTTGGGCCCTAACGGGGCCGGGAAGTCAACGCTGATCGGGTTGCTGACGCGTGAGATACAACCGCTGCATCGCGAAGAGCCGCCTGTGCGGTTCCGTGGCACCGATCGCATCGTGCTGGACGAGGTGCGTCGGGCGGTGGGATACGTTTCAGCCACCCAGCAATCGCAGATGAACGTGCATGTGCCCGCCTATGAGATCGTTGCGGGCGGCCTGTTCGGCTCGTTGGGCGTGCCGAAGCGCTTCACCGTGACCGCCGACCAGCGCCAGCGCGTCATGCAGGCGTTCGAGCAACTGGGCATCGCTGAGCTGGCCGATCGCGACGCGACCACGCTTTCCAGTGGGCAGGCGCGTCGCGTTTTGGTGGCGCGCGCATTGGTGAGCGACCCCAGTGTGCTGGTGTTCGACGAGCCCTGTACCGGGCTGGACCCGCAAGGCATGTTCTGGCTTCGCCGCACCATGCGGCATCTTGCGCAGACGGGGAAGGCCATCGTGCTGGTGACCCACTATCTGGAGGATATCATCCCTGAGATAGGGCGCGTGGTGCTGATGAAGGATGCCCATGTGATTGCGGATGGTCCCAAGGAGCGCATTCTGACCGCCGATCATATGTCGGCGCTGTTCGATATTCCGGCTTTCGTCGAATGCCGCGAAGGATACTACGCCTTGCGCGCTGACTACTGAGCCGCCCGGTTACAGATGCTGGCCACCGATGTTGGCTATCGATGCTGGTTGCGCGCGGTACGGAAGCGGTCGATGCTCTTCATGTATTCGCTGAGTAACGCATGCGGTTCCTCAAGGTAGAACGGCTTATTGGCAAGCGCGGGATGGTTCACCACCGCGACCAGCGCATCGAAACCGATCGTGCCTTCGCCGATATTGGCATGCCGTCCTTCGTGCGACCCCTTGCCGTATTCTGCATCGGTCAGATGCACGGCGAACACCCGGTCGAGCCCCACTTGCTCGTCGAACGTCTTCAGCACCCCGTCAAGATCGTCCACGATGTCGTAGCCTGCGTTCCATAGATTACAGGTATCCAGGCACACGCCCACCCGGTCGGGGAGCTTCACCCCTGCGAGCACTTGCGCCAGCTGCTCGAACGTGCTGCCGATCTCGGTGCCGCGCCCGCTCATGGTCAGCAACGCCACGCGGGTCGTTTGGCTGGGTTGCAGCGTGGCATTCATGGCATCGGCCAACAGCTCGCATGCTGCACTGATCGATTGGCCTTCGGCGTTGCCGCAGTGCAGGGCGTACAGGTTATGTGGCGTCTCTTCCATGCGCGCAAGGTCTTCCGCGAATTCTGCCAGAGCGAAATCCCGCTTGCTCTGATCGGGTCCGACCATGTTCATGGTGTAGGACGCATATCCCATGATGACATCGATCCCCACGGTGGGTGCATACTTCTTGAACGCGGTCAGGTCCTTCGGATCGATGGTGCGGGCACGGCCGCCGCGAGGGTTGCGTGTGAAGAACTGGAAGGTGGTGGCGTGGATGGATTCAGCCTCGTGGGCCATCGCAAGGTATCCGCCTTCGGTGGAAAGATGGCATCCTATGGTGAGCATGGCAGGTCCTTTCTCGCATTCCATGCCAGTGTAGGACCGCTGTTGCGGGCGGATGCTCTTTGCCCGGTAGGCGTAATTAATACGTAAAGCCGTGTCGCGCGGCCGTTTCTTGCGCTATACTATCTAGCTGCTGCATCGCAGCGTCAGCCCGCGGAGAGGTGTCCGAGCTGGCCGAAGGAGCACGATTGGAAATCGTGTATGCCCCAAAAGGGTATCCAGGGTTCAAATCCCTGCCTCTCCGCCACAAACTTCCCTCAGCACATCAGCTTTGCGCTCCAAGCGCTCCTTCTTCGTTGGGCGAAGCCAACTCAGGCGCGCTTTCACGCAAATCTGACGCACTGAGAAAAGTTTGATTCGCTATGCGGTATAATCTTGTGCGCCGTTGCATTCGTTCTTGTACGCCATTCTGATTCTTTTCCAATTTCAACCAGAATCCGTTAGAACATTCCCGCAAAACCCGATATAATTTCAACCAAAGCCACTCCCTGCGGGGAGATTTGGAAGTCGGAATCGGGTTCACCCGTGCAATCATGGGCCCCGATTCCGGCGTTTATATTGCAGCTTTCAGTATTTGGACGTTTCTCTCTATGTTGTTCCAGTAGTCACCCCAATGCTTAATTCCCGCTGTTCCACATAAACTATCTGGGTTATGTTTCAAAAAGTGTGCTCTCTTGGATTATTCACCGCCTGTATTCAGTG
>CASTMW010000074.1 GCA_949450265.1 uncultured Eggerthellaceae bacterium
GCTATCCTCATGTCGGCAACGATGGATGCGGTGAAATCTTCGTTGATGAATCAGGGAAATTGACGATACACAATGAAGAATGGCCACTTCTAAGGCAGCCATTCTTCATGATGTGATGATATACATGCAAAAATGCACTGGCGTCAGATGCTATCCATGCGCAGCGCTTCCACCACGTTATCAGCGCGACAGCGGTGCATGCCGAACGCAACAGCGATAGTCATGGCAGCCGCCGTCATGGCTATGGCAAGTCCCACGTAGGCCCAGGGCAAATTGAAGGCGATCCCCGAGAGCGACTGGGTGACCATGAAGAACAGCAGGTAGGACACCACGACCGACACGATCATGCCCGGTATGAGCCCCTGGATGCCAAACCGCGCGCATTCATCTATGATCATGGCGCGGAACTGGCGATCGGACATTCCCGCCGACTTCATGACGGCGAATTCGCGCCGCCGCAATATGAGGCTGTTCGTGATGGTGTTGAACACATTCGCCATGGCGATGAGCGCCAGGATGCCCGTGAACAGCAGGCAGAACACATTGATGATCATGACCAGCGTCCGATTGCTGTCAGCCTCTTCCAGGTGGTCGTTGATGGAGCACCAGCCGATCGCCGTGTCTTGCGAAACGCGGAAGCAGTTGCTAGCGATGTTGGAGAGCTCTTCGGCGACAGCCTTATGGTCGTCGCTTTCAACGTTGAAACCAGCGTTGAAGAGCGGGTCGACCACAGCTAGCCCCGGCGTTTCTATCATGGAGAGCGGCATGATCAAGGCAGGGGTGGCGAACGCGCTGACGATGGGTGGCGTGTCCTCGGCCAGCACGGCGATATCCACCGCGCATGCGTTGACCGAAGCGCTTCCCGGTTCGCTGAACACCCGGTTCAGCTGATACATGCTCCCATCATTGCCGTAGATGCTGTTGTTCGCGATGGCGCTCGGATGTGCGGCGTCGTGGAAGCGGGCCGGATCGGCCCCGAGGCTGCGCGCATAGGCATCGAAGGCGTCATCTTCCAAGAAGAACAGGTTCGCCATCACCTGATAGGCGTCCTCGCCTTCGCCCTCATGCGTGCCTTCGTCCGCTGGCCCCATGGCCTGAGCGCTTGAGGCGCTGTATGTGTCCGCTTGATCGGCGGCAAGCTGACGCAACCCTGCATCCGCCATAGCGGGCGGCACGGAAAGGTCGACCGCATCATAGAGGGCCCACCCGACCGGTTGTGCGCCTGGAGCTTGGCACAGCTCATCCCACGCTTGCGCATACGTTGCCGCTTGCTCTGCAAGGGATTCGTCCTTGGTCTGCTTGTATTGGCTGCCGATGCCGATGTCGTAGCGGTAATCAGCGCCTGCGACCTCTATGAGCGTGCCCAGGAAGGTGTTCAGCGAACCGGCGGTCATCAGCAGTATGATGGCCAGCGCCAGCGACGCCGCTGCGGCAGCGCCCTTTGAAACGCCACGCTTGGCATTGATGCGCGCCAGCATGCCGCCGATGCCGAACAGGCGTCCCGCGATGCTCTGCTGCTTCCAAACGCGCGAGCCATCAGTGCGTTTGGCGGCGCGCGCTTGCGCCTTCTTCGAGATGCGGCGGCTGCCCACGTTGCGCAGCGCCTCGATGGCGCTCGTGCGGCCAGCGCGCCAAGCGGGTACGAATGCCGAGACGAGCACCGTTGCAAGGGTAAGAGCGGCAGCAATGCCCACCACCCATGGCTCCATCACGGTGGCGAACGGTACGCCCACATTGCTCACGATCGCGTCGATGGCGGGACCCAAGCAGGCGAAGGTGATCGCGCATCCACCGAAGCCGATCAGGATGCCCAACGGGATGCCCGCAGCGGCCACCAGCAGCGCTTCGAAGAGCACGGCACGCCGCAGTTGCTTCTTTGACGCGCCCACCGACGAGAGCAGGCCGAGCTGCCGCTGGCGCTCCGCCACGCTGATGGCGAAGGCGTTGTAGATGAGCGATACGCACGCGATGACGATCACCGTCGCTAGCGTGCCCGCGATGCCGAAGAACGTGCTCCACACCGCGCCCGTGCCGCGTACGCCCATGTAGCGCAGCATGCTGGTGTGGTAGTGGATGGCGCTGTTCTGCGGGAACAGTTCTTCGGTGCGCTCTTCCACCTCTTCGGTGGTGCTCATGCCGTCCATCGTGATATAGGCTGATGCAAGCCCGGTGGTCGCAGGGTCGTCTGCCGTGAAGGCCGCCAGGCCAACGGCATAGGAAGCGGCGTAGGAGCTGCGGTCATAGAAGCCCACCACGGTGAACGTGCGCTCGGTGGTATCCACGACCTCTTCATTGAGGATGCCACCATCAGCGGCAGCGTCAAGATAGCCGATGGAAGAATCAAGGTGGGATCCAGCCTGTATCTGCGCGGTCGTGGTTCCGTCAATGCCGAGCGTTTCTGCGCCGACCTCCACGGGATGTGCTGCTTCGCCCTCATGACCTGGCGCCAGCACGGCCACACGCGAGCCGATCGGCAGCGTTATTTGACCATCCAAGCGTGTATCGCCATGCTCTTGCCAGGTGGAGGGCAGCATCACCTCGTCGGGGCCCTGCGGCAGACGACCTTCGCTCGGTCGTATCGCGCACAGCTGTGTCACATCGCCCGACATGTTCAGCACGGGGGTGCTGGGGCCATAAAGGTCTTGCTGCGCTTCGCTCAGGCGGGCGAATCCCACGTCTTGCAATAGCGCCCATCCGGTCACCTCTTCGGCGTTGATCGCGTCGTCAAGCTGCTCTTGCAGTTGCTGGCGATCGGATGAGCTGATCTGCGCCATCCAGCTGCCAGCGATGGCCTCCTCGGCATGGTAGAGGTAGCTGGTAAGGCTGGTGAACGACGTGAGCACAGCGGTGAGCAGGGCGGCGGCCAGCGCCACGCCCAAGATGGTGACGACGGTGCGCACGCGATTCGCGCGCAGCGACTTCACGGTGAAGCGGGACATGGCGTTCATCGGCGGATCCTCTCGTCGCGCACGATGTGGCCATCCTCGATGGCGATCATGCGATCGGCGGCCAGCGCTATCTCTTCGTCGTGGGTGATCACTAGCATGGTCTGGCCCATCTCGCGATTCGATTCGCGCAGAAGCTGCATGATCTCGCAGCTGTTCTTCGTGTCCAGGTTGCCGGTAGGCTCGTCAGCCAGCACCACCGACGGCGCGTTCATGAGCGCGCGCCCGATGGCCACGCGCTGCTGCTGACCGCCGGAGAGCTGGCTTGGCAGATGCCCCTCGCGCCCGCGCAGCCCCAGCTTGCTGAGCAGCACAGCCAGGCGCTGCTCGTTCACAGGGCGGCCATCCAGCGCCACGGGCAACGTCATGTTCTCCACCACGTTGAGCACAGGGACCAGGTTGTAGAACTGATAGACCAGCCCCACTTCGCGCCTTCGGAACACCGCAAGCTGCTCGTCGGTGGCGCGGTAGACATCCACGCCGTTCACGAGCACGGTGCCCGAGGTGGGGCGATCCACCCCACCGATGAGGTGCAAGAGTGTCGATTTGCCCGACCCCGACGACCCCACGATGGCCACGAATTCGCCCTCCGCCACCGAGAACGTCACATCGTCGAGCGCGCGTGTGGCGGCATCGCCTTCGCCGTAGACCTTGGTCAGATGGCTGACGGTCAAGATGTCCATCTCATTCGCCTTTCTATTCTGGCTTCATCATGGGATCGAGTATGGCTGAGACGCATTGCGCAGGCGTGACGCGCGCATTACGGAATTGTCATCTGCTCAAACGACGAGCTTCGGAAAGGTGATCTGGAAGGTGGCGCCGCCATCGGGCGCATTGCTGGCGCGCAGGGTGCCCTTCTGCGCCGACACCAGGGCTTGGGCCAGCGCCAGCCCGATGCCGAAGCCGTTCGGGGTCGGTCCTGCATCGCGCTCGGCGTCTTGGGCGCCACGATAGAAGCGCTCGAAGAGATGCGGCAGATCCTCGGGCGCTATGCCAGGACCGGTGTCGGCGATGACGATGGTGCATGCCAGGGCGTTCTCGGCGGCCACGACCGACACGGTGCCGCCCGCGGGCGTATGCTCCATGCAGTTCTTCAGGATGTTCTCGATGGCCTCGGCGGTCCACATCTCGTCACCTTGGAACGTGGCGCCATCCTGCACGTCGATGGCAAGCGTCACATCGTGCAGGTCGAAGGCGGCAGCCAGTGGAGAGGCGCCACGCCCGATGGCTGCCGCTGCACTGACCTGGTCCTGGCGCACGGTGATGGATCCTGCATCCACCTTTGCTATCTTGAGCAGCGCCGTGACGAGCCACGCCACACGGTCGAGCAGGGCCTCCAGCTCGCGCAGAGCACGCTTGCGCGAGCTGGCATCATCGGCATGCTGGATCTGGGGGACCATCAGCTCGGCAGCGGTCAGGGGCGTGCGGATCTGGTGCGAGATATCTGCCAAGGAATCGGCCAGTGCCGATCGTTCGCGTGCGAGCTGGTCGGTGGTGCGTGCTAGCCGCGCCACCATCTTCTCCAATTCGTTGGCCAGCACGGCTACATCGCCTTCGCGGCATTTGTCAAAGGTGAGCTGCCGGCCGCTTTGGAGCACAGTATCGATCTGGGTGGAGAGCCGCCCGATCTGGCGGTGGCGCAAGATGGACACCGCGATGAAGAAGACGAGCGCGCCTGTGCCCACCACCGCGCACCACAGCTTCGCTCCTGCGGGCGCTATCCCGACCACCACCAGCGTGAATGCGAGCAGGATGGCGCTTTGCCGCACCAGGGAGGCATACGATCCCATCTAGGCACCCACCTTGTAGCCCATCCCGCGCACCGTGATGATGATCTGCGGGTCGGACGGGTTGGTCTCCACCTTTTCCCGGAGGCGCTTGATGTACACGTTGAGCGCGTTGTCCGACACGTATTCGTCCGCGCTGTCCCAGATGGCATCCTTCAGGTTCTCGCGCGTGACCAGCTTGCCCGCGCGCTGCATTAGGCAGAGCAGCAGGCGATACTCCAAGGCGGACAGGAACAGCTCGCGGCCCGCTTTTGTCACTTGAGCCGAGGTGGCATCCAGGCGCAGGTCGCCCACGGTGATGATGCGTTCGGTGCCTGCGGACTGGCGCAGAGCCGCGCGGATGCGCGAGATGAGCTCGCGGGCGCGGAAGGGCTTGGCGATGTAGTCGACCGCACCCATGTCCAGCCCGGCTACGGTGGAGTATTCGTCGTCGGAGGCGGTCAGGAAGATGATCGGCATGCTGGGTGCTGTCTTGCGTGCTGCGGCGCACACGGCGAATCCGTTGCCCTCGGCCAGCGTCACATCGAGCAACGCGATGTCGAAACGCTGCGCGGATAACTGTGCCAGGGCATCGCTTTGGGTGCCCGTGGCCACCACGTCGAAGCCTTCGGTACGGAGCAGGTCGCCCAAGGCCCCTATGATGGCAGCATCATCTTCAACGAGCAAGACGCGCATGCACACCTCCTTGGTCGGTCGCACCTGGTCGGGAATAGCCCACCGGCGCTGTGTTCATTGCTAGCCTTTGGTGGCAATCATACCCGATGCCGTTGCGGCGGTGGGCAGCATGACGGATCGGTAATGATGGTTGGGCGTGGCAGAGCCGCCCGTGCGCTGTGGTCGGGCATGCAAGATGGCTGGGCGCCTATGCGGTGGTGTCGTCTGTAGCAGGGTGCGGCTTCGCCATGCGCTTCGCACGCACATGGGCCGCTATGCCGCCGATGATGCCGCCTGCGATGGCGAAGGGCAGCCATGCGAACCCGTAGCTGAACAGAGGCAGCGCCTCCACCCAATTCGCTATGCCGAACGCAGCGTGTGCGGCAAGGGGGATGCTGGCTGCGAAGGCACCCAAAGCAGCCCCACGATAGAGCAGGTTCGAGGGGATATGGCGCGCGAACAGGATGAGCACGATGGTGGTCATGAAAGGCGGGCATACCAGCGTGAGGATGGGAGTGGCCACGCTGATGATCTCGTCGAGCCCCAGATTGCAGATGAGTAGCCCTGCGATGACGCAGATGACCACACCGCTGCGATACCTGATGCGCCCATGCGTGAGATGCTGGAAGTAGGAGGCGGTGGCACCGATGAGGCCGATGGCGGTGGTCAGGCATGCCAGCGCCACTACGCATCCCAGGATGGCCACGCCGGTCGTGCCCAGAAGCTGCTGGGTGATCTGCACGATCAGTTGCGCTTGCGTGAGCCCTGGTCCGAACGTGTGCCCGCACATGGCACCCAAGTAGGTCAGCCCGCCATAGATCAGGGTGAGCAGCACGCCCGCGATGAGGCTGGCGAACGTGAGGATGCGCAGCTTGACGGTATGGTCGGTGAAGCCGTTCGCCTTCAGTGTGTCGGCCAGCACGATGGCGTATCCGATCACGCAGAGGACATCCATCGCCTGGTATCCTGCCACGATGCCATCCTGGACGACATGGGCGGTGATGGGTTCGCCGATAGGGCCGATGGGATGCACGATACCGGCCACGATGAGCGCCACGATGCCGATGACAAGCAGTGGCGTGAGCGCCTTGCCGATCACATCCACCAGCTTCGATTCTCGAATGGTCAGCGCCAGCACCACGATGAAGAAGATGATGGAGAAGGGCAGCAGGCCCACCTCGTCCCCGAAATTGGGCACGATGGCCATCTCGTAGGTGGTGGCTGCCGTGCGCGGCATGGCGATGAACACGCCGGTGCAGAGGATAGCGGTGGCGCTCAGCAGCACGGCGGGCACCTTGCCAATGGTACGGTTGAAGGCCACCTCGCCGCCGCCTGCGGCAGAGAGCGCATAGATGCCCAGGCACGCCAGCACCACGTCTATCAGCACGAACGCCGCAAGCCCCAACGGCCAGAGCACGCCGCTTTCCATGCCGAGATACGGGGGAAAGATAAGGTTCCCTGCGCCGAAGAACATGGCGAAGAGCGCCAACCCGCACGCTATCGTTTCCTTCTTCATGCGCATCTCATCACCTCTTCCGCCTCTGACTATAGTCTGATGGTAAGGCGCTGCTGCCGTGCGCTTCGACGTGTGTGTGAACTGCAACCGAGCAGTTAAGGTGCTGGCAATGCGCGGCGGCTTGGATGTGCGCATGTTCGGGATGTATCATATCCGTGAACAAAGGATGCCGCATAACGGCGCGAGAAAAGGAGCAATACTATGAAGCTTGCGATACCGAGCGAGACGGCTGACGGACTGACGAGCATGCGTTCGGGCCATTTCGGCCATACGCCATACTTCACCATCATCACCATCAAAGATGGATCGATCGCCGCGGCT
>CASTMW010000075.1 GCA_949450265.1 uncultured Eggerthellaceae bacterium
CCTTGAAACGGGCGAGCTTGCGAAGCAGGCCACCGGAGCCGTGCTCGTCACCTGTGGCGAGACCAGCGTGCTCGTGACCGCCGTGGTCTCCAAGCAGCAGAAAGATTATGACTTCTTCCCGCTGACGGTGGATTTCATCGAGAAGATGTACGCTGTCGGGCGCATCCCGGGCGGGTATCTTAAGCGCGAGGCGAAGCCTTCCGACAAGGGCACGTTGATCGCTCGTATGATCGACCGGCCGATCCGTCCCGGTTTCCCGGATGGCTACAAGAACGAAGTGCATATCGTGGCCACCACGTTCGTGGTGGATGGCGAGAATCCACCGGATTGCATCTCGGTGGGCGGTGCCAGCGCAGCGCTGCTCGTGGGCGGTGCTCCCTTTGATGGGCCAGCTGCGGCGGTGCGCATCGGGCGCGACCGCGACACGGGCGAGTTCATCGTGAACCCCACGTACACGGAGATGGAGAACAGCGATCTTGAGCTGACGGTCGCCGGTACGGCGGACTATATCTCCATGGTGGAGGCTGGCGCTGATGAGATATCCGAAGAGGATATGCTGGCGGCCATGGCGTTCGCGCAGGAGGCCATCGGCAAGTTCTGCGAGCGTCAGGCGGCCTTCATCGCGAAGGCGAACCCGACGCCCATGGAATACACCATCCACGAACCCGATCCGGTCATCGCCGAGCGCATCGAGCCGTACTTCGCCGACATGGAGGCATGCCTGAAGGATGCCGACAAGCTCTCACGTATGAGCAAGGTCGACCTGCTGAAGGAGACCATCACCCAAGAGCAGTTCACCGACGAGGAGCGCCTCGCGTGGGGCAGCGATATCGCTGCTGCTCTGAAGACGCTCGAGAAGCGCGCCATGCGCAAGATGATCATCGAGACGGGCGAACGCGCAGATGGCCGCACCGCCGACGAGATCAGGCCGCTGCACATCGTGCCGGGGTATCTGCCGCGCGTGCACGGGTCGGGTCTCTTCCAGCGCGGGCAGACGCAGGCCTTGTCCGTCTGCACGCTGGGCATGCTCAACGAATGGCAGCGACTTGACACCATCGATCCGGCCGATCACAAGCGCTACATGCACCAATACAACTTCCCGCCGTACTCCACCGGCGAGACCGGGCGCATGGGAGCGCCAAAGCGCCGTGAGATCGGCCATGGTGCCCTTGCGGAGCGCGCGCTGTTGCCTGTACTGCCCGATGAGGAAGAGTTCCCCTACGCCATCCGCGTGGTATCCGAGATCCTGGAATCGAACGGTTCGTCCTCCATGGCATCCACCTGCGGGTCCACCTTGGCGCTCATGGATGCGGGCGTGCCCATCAAGGCACCGGTCTCCGGTGTTGCTATGGGCCTCATCAAGGAAGGTGATCAAACGGTCATCCTGACCGACATCCAAGGCCTTGAGGACTTTCTGGGAGACATGGACTTCAAGGTATGCGGCACCGAGCAGGGCATCACGGCGCTGCAAATGGACAATAAGGCAAAGGGCCTTTCCATCGATATCCTCTCTCGCGCGCTCGCACAGGCACGCGAAGGCCGTGCGTTCATCCTTGACGCCATGCTGCAGACCATCTCCGAGCCGCGTCAGGAAGTGCGCGATACGGTGCCGCGCATCGAGACCATCGTCATCCCGGTGGACAAGATCCGCGATGTTATCGGTTCGGGCGGCAAGGTGGTGCGCGGCATCCAGGATGAAACCGGTGCTTCCATCGACATTCAGGAGGATGGCACCATCCATATCGGCGCAGTGGACCGCGCGGCGGGGGACACGGCCAAGGCCATGATCCTCGACATCGTAAAGGAACCCGAAGCGGGCGAGATTTACGATGGCGAAGTGGTGGGCATCAAGGATTTCGGTGCCTTCGTGAAGCTGACCGCTGGCAAGGACGGCCTGCTGCACATCTCGCGCGTGGCTAACGGGCGCGTCGCCAGTGTCGAAGATGTGCTCTCGCTCGGTGACACAGTGAAGGTGCAGGTGCTCGAAGTGGATCCGAAGACGGGCAAGATATCTCTCGACCGCTTGGATAAGCCGGATGCTCCTGCGGGCGCGTCGCGCTCGAAGGGCGATGGGTCTGCCGATCGCAAGAACGACAAGCCCCGTCCTGGACAGGGAAGCCGCACGCCGCGTAGAAGCCATCGGACCAATGATTAACGTCGCGGTCGCTGGCTGCGGCGGCCGCATGGGCACCGCTGTTGTCGAGGCGGTCAGCGCGGCAGACGATATGCGCGTAGCATGCGGGATCGACCCGCATGCTACTGGTGCAGGGGCATTCCCTGTGTTCGCCAGCGTGGAAGAGGCCCTTGCTGGCGCTGCCTTCGACGTGATGGTCGACTTCACGCAACCATCGGTGGTGGAAGGCAACGTGGAGCGTGCTCTGCGTGCGGGTGTGGACTGTGTCGTCGGTACCACCGGCCTTTCCCGCGACACTTTGGAGCGCTTGGCCGAGCAAGCCACCGATGGCGCCTGCCTGTTCTTCGCGCCCAACTTCACCACCGGTGCGGTGCTCATGATGCAGTTCGCGAAGGCCGCAGCTCCATTCTTCCCGGAAGCTGAAGTGGTGGAATACCACCATTGCAACAAGAAGGATGCGCCGTCGGGAACGGCGATGCTGACCGCAGAGCTGATCGCGGATGCGCGCGAGGGTCGCAGGTCCGCGGCACCCGGGCGCGAGACCGAACTAGCTGGTGCCGAGGGAGCGCGCGGTGCTCTTGTGGAAGGCGTGCCGGTGCATGCGGTGCGCTCGAACGGCTTCGTTGCCAGCCAAGAGGTCATCTTCGGCTCGATGGGCCAGACACTTACCATCCGTCACGATTCGTGGGACCGTACATCCTATATGCCTGGGGTGCTCCTGGGCGTGCGCTCGGTCGGCGATCTGCACGGTCTGGTCGTCGGCCTTGAGAGCCTGATGGATGTGTGACTGGCTGCGCCTGCGAACAGCATCACGCGCATCTTAGGGCTATAATCCTCATATCGGGCGATATGGTCGCCCGCATGCGCATAGGAGACAGAACATGACACAATCGCAACCCCGTTTCGGACGCATGATCCCGGCGATGGTGACGCCGTTCGATCAAGAGCGAGAGCTCGATCTGAACCGAGCCGAGCAGTTGGTCGACCGCTTGATTGAAGGCGGCAGCGACGCGCTCGTCATCAACGGCACCACAGGCGAGAGCCCAACGGTGTTCTACCCGCAGAAACTGGAACTGTTCCGTACGGCCGTGGCCGCGGCGGGCGGGCGTGTTCCTATCATCGCGAATGTGGGGGACAACTGCACGGCCGACACGGTCAGCTTCGCACGCGATGCGGCCGCTTGCGGGGTCGATGCGTTCATGTGCGTCGTGCCCTATTACAACAAACCGCCGCAAGAAGGGCTCTATGCCCACTTCAAGACCATCGCTGATTCCACCGATCTGCCCATTGTGCTGTACAACATCCCCGGTCGATGCGTCATCAATATGACCGCAGAGACCACGTTGCGGCTGGCGCATGATTGCACCAACATCGTGGCCGTCAAGGAAGCCTCTGGCAAGATGGATCAGATACAGGCCATCATCGACGGTGCGCCCGACGACTTCGACGTATATTCGGGCGACGACTCAGCCACCTACGAGATCATGCGCCGTGGTGGTTCGGGCGTCATATCAACGCTGGGCAACGTTGCTCCGCAGCGCATGCGCGAGGTCTGCGAGCTGTGCGCCGCGCACGATTGGGATGCCGCGAAAGCCGCTAGCGACGCACTCATGCCTATCATGGAAGGCTTGTTCGTCACCGCGAACCCGATCCTGGTGAAAGAAGCGCTCGCGCTGGCAGGCTTTCCAGTGGGAGGCGTGCGGCTACCGCTGGTGGATGCCACGCCCGAGCAAACGGAGACGCTGCGGCAGATCATGCAGGAATGCGGCATCGTCGACTAACGGATCGCCCGCTTGTGCGGGCGGCTTCATATATCAAGGAGAACCATGACAGAGAACAACCGGAAGAGCGCCTCTGCTCCGAAGGGCGAGCAGCCTCAGAAGGCGAAGAACCCCCGCACTCGGAGCCGAAGCACCACTAAGCAGCCGAAGCAGAACGCTGCGGCCAAGCAGCAGAGGAGCGGCAAGGGTGCCCAAGCAGCATCGCCGAAGAAGGACACCAGCTCCTACAAGCATGTGAGCATCGAGCATAAGCGGCCTCACTTGAGCCGTGATGGCAAGCAGACAAAACGCCGCCACGACGATCGCGGCAAGCGCGAGTTCAAACGCGGGAAGGCAGCATCAGGTGCCGAGCTCAAGATCATCCCGCTCGGTGGGCTGGATGCCATCGGCAAGAACATGACTGTCTTCGAGTGCGGCGGCGACATGATCCTTGACGATGCGGGCCTGATGTTTCCCGATGACGACCATCCTGGCATCGATCTGATCCTGCCCGATTACACCTACGTGCTGGAGAACGCCGACAAGCTGCGCGGCATCGTGGTGACCCATGGGCACGAGGACCATACCGGTTCGCTGCCGTATCTGCTGAAGGATCTGGATCGCACGATTCCCATCTATGCTACCAAGCTCACACTGGGCCTGATCGAAGGCAAGTTCGCCGAGCATAAGATCAAGAACGCCAAGCTCGTCGAGATCAAACCGGGCCAGCAGATCAAGCTGGGGTGCATGACGGTCGACTTCTTCGCCGTGAACCACTCCATCCCTGGCGCGGTGGGGCTCTTCATCCAAAGCCCTGCTGGCTCTGTGCTGCATATGGGCGACTTCAAGCTGGACCAAACGCCCATCGATGGTGTGACCACCGATTTCGCCGCGCTGGCGCGCTTCGGTGAACAGGGCGTCGACCTGATGCTGTCGGATTCCACGAACGCCATGAACCCGATGTTCACGCCTTCTGAGGCCGAGGTGGGCAAGGCACTGGCTCGGATCATTGCGCAGGCGACTGGTCGCGTCATCATCGCGTCGTTCGCAAGCCACATCCATCGCATGCAGCAGATCTGCGATGCAGCGGTGGCCAACGGGCGCAAGGTGGTCGTCACGGGTCGTTCGATGATCCAGAACACCGATATCGCGCGACGGTTGGGATATCTGCATATCGCTGACGAGGATCTGATCGACGCCTACGAGATCAACGATATTCCGCCCGAGAACGTGGTCATCATGTGCACCGGTAGCCAAGGCGAGCCGCTCTCGGCGCTCGCGCGCATCGCGAACGGCGAGCACAAGACCATCGACATCGAAGCGGGCGACACGGTCATCATCTCGGCAACGCCGGTCCCTGGCAACGAGAAGGCCGTTACGCGCGTCATCAATTCGTTGGCGAAGATCGGCGCGGACGTCTATGACAAGTCCCGCGCACGCGTGCATGTCTCGGGGCATGCTGGCGCCGAAGAGCTCAAGATCGTACTGTCCATGGTGAAGCCCACGGCGTTTCTGCCCGTGCATGGCGAAGCATCGCATCTGCGCGCCCATGCGCGCCTTGCAGCTGCAACCGGGGTGCCCGAAGAGAACATCTTCATCCTGGAGAACGGCGATACGCTCACGCTCACGCCAGCCGGGGTCAAGCGCGGCGAAGGTGTGCAATCCGGCATCGTCTATGTGGACGGCCTGTCGGTCGGCGACACATCACAAGATGTACTCGATGAGCGCAACGAGCTGGGCAACCAGGGATTCGCCAGCGTTGCCTGTGCCATCAATATGAAGGCGCACAAGCTGGTCGGTGCACCCATCATCGAGATGCATGGCATCACGGGCGGCGACGACGGGTACCTTGCCGAAGAGGCCACCGATGCCGTCACTACGACCATCAAGCGCACGCTCGGCAAGAAGGATGCAACGCTGAAGGATATGCGCAAGGCGGTGCGCGATCGCATCATGTCCCTGCTCTGGGAGCGCACCAAGCAACGTCCCATGGTGGTCGTGAACCTGCTGGAGGTCCGCTGATTTGGCGCGGAAAAGATCGACAGGCTCATCGAAGGCGAAGGCGAACGGTTCTCAGAAGCGGCTGTCGCTCGATGAGCGCACACCCACTGCGGGATTCCTCGACGAATACGCCAAGCGTGACATCGCAGGCGTCGTATTCATCATCGCGGCCATCATCTTCATGCTCATGGCCGCCATGCCTGACAACGATGCAGTGGTCACAGGCACGCTCTCTGCGGCAGTGCACTTGGCGCTTGGCGTTGGCTCCTACGTTCTGCCGTTCATCTTGGCCATCATCGGCATCACGTTTCTGTACCGGAAGGGCCGGGAGCGCCTTTCGCTGCGAGCAGCGGTGGGCATGGCTGTCCTCTATATCGCCCTTCTTGGGTTCATCGCGCTCTTCACGCACATCTCATCGCTCGGCACTGATGATCCCGATCTGCTCTTTCTGCCTGCGCTGGTAGAGCGTTATGGAGGCTATATCGGCGCGGGCATCGCATGGATCGGCATCGTGGCGCTCGGTCGCATCATCACCGGCGTTATCCTCGTGGGCGTCATGATCATCGGTCTGGTCATCGTGGGCTTCTCCATCTCGCGTTTGTTGGAGAAAGCGCGTCGCAAAGCGCACGATATCGCGAGCAAGCGCTTCGATGGCACATCGGGGTCGGTGCTGGCACCGCCGCCCGCGCGTATCCGTCGTCGACCGGATGCGGTCGAGTCCCATGCTGTGGAAGGGGCTGCCGTGAGCGAGGTGGCAACGCCAGCGGTGGACGCTGTGGCACCTGATGCGTTCGTGACCCGCCAGTTGCCCGCCCAAGGGCAGAAGAAGCGCAAGCTCAAGCCCGATGCGGCGAAGATCCCCGTGGTCGATGCGGCCGATCCTCACATGACTGTATCGATCGATGATGTGGTGGTCATGGATGCCCAGCAGACCAAGCCCATGACGCGCAAGCTCGGGCGCAGCGCTCCTGAAGAGGAATCCCGCCCGCGTGCTGCGAAGAGCAGCAAGGCGAAGGCACGCGCTGCCGAGACTCCGGCCCCCATCCCGCAAGATGGCTTCCAGCTTCCCTCGATGGCGCTGTTGGAGCGGCCCGCACGCTCGAAGAAGAGCGGCGCGAGCCAAGCAGAGCTCCAGCAGACCGCTCAGCTGCTCCAGCAGACCCTTGAGGATTTCGGCGTGATGGCACAGGTCGTGGGCTGGGTAGCGGGCCCTACCGTCACGCTCTTCAAGGTCGATCTTCCCTCCGGTGTTCGCGTA
>CASTMW010000076.1 GCA_949450265.1 uncultured Eggerthellaceae bacterium
AACGAAGAGAGGATCGGCGATATGCTCGGCCAACGGACCAAGCCCCGACCCCAGCACGATAGCGACCTCGGGAACGAAGTCGCCGACAAGGGCAGCCACGACATCCTTCGATCGCGCCAACCGATCCTGCAACGCCAGATCCTCCATCACTATTCCTTCCATCGGCAGGTCAGCACGCGCGGCCTTCCCGCCAGGTCATCCGTTATGCGCACATCCATGAAACCCGCTCCCGCTGCGATATCAGCAGCCTGGTCCAGACATGTCTCGTGCAGCTCCACCGCCAACACGCCACGCGGCTTGAGCGCCGTTGCCGCCCATGCCACGATGTGTCGGTAGACATCCAAGCCATCAGCTCCCCCATCCAGCGCGCATTCCGGTTCGAAATCGCTCACCTCATGCGGCAGCTGCGCCATCACGTCGGTAGGGATGTAGGGCGGATTTGCCACGACCGCATCGAAGCGTCCAAGATAGCGATCGGGAATGGGAGTACCCAGGTCTCCTTCCAGCACGCGCATCCGATCGGTCACGCCCAGCGCCGAAGCGTTCTCACGGGCCAGTTCCACGGCTTGCGAAGCGATGTCCGTCGCGATGGCGCGCACATCGGGCCGTTCGGTCACCAACGAGCACGCGATGCAACCGCTACCCGTGCACAGGTCGGCCACCAGCAGCGTAGGCGCATCATCGGAGGCCTCTTCGCACGCCTCTTCTCCTCGGACAAACGCATGCTCCACATCGGCATAAAGTGATGCTTGGTCGGATGGCACGTCAGCAGAGCGCCCGGACACGTCTACTGCACCCGCATCGGCAAGCTGCGCTTTCAGCGCTGCCACCGCAGCCGCTTCCGCATCGGCCGCCTCGGCGTTCCACGCCACCTTGCGCTCCTGTGCCGCGGGCAGCATCGCGAGCACTTCGCTCACGAGCACTTCGGTCTCTGGACGAGGGATCAGAACACCTGGCCGCACCCGCACCGACAAGAAGCGGAACGGTGCCTCACCAGTGATGTATTGGAGCGGCTCTCCCTGGCCACGGCGCGTCACGTGCTCACGCAGCGTTGCCCGCTCGTCTTCGGAGAGCGGGCGCTCAGGGTCCATGAACAGTTGCATCCGGTCGATCCCAGCCGCATCGCATACGAGCCGTTCCGCAGAGCGCCGGGGAGCCTCATCGCCCTTGCGCTCAAGATAGCCCGTGCACCAATCCAGAGCGGCCTTCGTCGTCCAGCTCTGCTCCACTACACCGCCGCTTCCAGCTTCTGCGCACGGTCGGCCGCCGACAGCGCCGTGATGACATCCATCAGCTTGTCTCCCATCAGCACGTCGTTGTAGCTGCTATTGAAGCCGATGCGATGGTCCGTCACACGGTCCTGCGGGCCGTTGTACGTGCGTATCTTCTCGGCTCGGTCCCCCGTACCGATCTGCGCCAAGCGCTGCGCACCCTCGGCCGCTTGCTGTTCGGCTAGCATCTTCTCGTACAGACGCGCACGCAGCACGCTCATGGCCGCCACCTTGTTCTGCAACTGCGATTTCTGATCCTGCGACTGCACCACCAACCCCGTGGGCAGATGCGTGATGCGCACGGCGGAGTCAGTGGTGTTGACGCACTGACCGCCCGGGCCGCCCGCACGGAACACGTCGATGCGAAGGTCGCCCTCGTTGATCTCCACTTCCACCTCGTCGGCCTCGGGCAGCACTGCCACCGTAGCGGTGGAGGTGTGGATGCGCCCCTGGCTCTCCGTCTTCGGAACGCGCTGCACGCGATGCACGCCGCTCTCGAACTTCATCAGCGAATAGACATGGTCGCCCTTCACCTTGAACTGGATCTCCTTGTATCCGCCCGCCTCGGAAGGCGATACGTCAAGCGTTTCGGTCTTCCAGTGCTGGGCAGAGGCGAAGCGCTCGTACATCTTGTACAAATCCCCCGCGAAGATGGCCGCCTCATCGCCGCCCGCAGCAGCGCGGATCTCCACGATGATGTCCTTCTCATCGGCGGGATCGGCCGGGATGAGCATGAACTTGATGTCCTCTTCCAGCTGGGGCAGCCGCGCCTCGATCTGGGCTATCTCTTCCTGGGCGAAGTCACGCATGTCCGCATCCGCCAGCATCTCCTTGGCCGCTTCCAGGTCATCCAGCGAACCCACGTATTCGGCTGCCTTCTTGGCGAGCGGTCCTTGGCTGGCATATTCCTTCGCCAAGCGGTTGTATTCCTTCTGGTCGGCTAGGATCGCCGGATCACCCATCTTGGCCTGCAGCTCGGCATAGGCCTCCATGAACTTCTCCAGCTTCTCGCGCATGTTCACATCTTGCATGATCATCCCTTTAGGTCTGCGAAAAAAGCGCACCGGAGACGGTGCGCGTTCAGTCTGGGGATATTCTATCAGGTTGTCAGGACTGTTGCTGCAGCAAGTACTCAGCGCATGCCTCAGCGCAGTTCGCCCCGTCGGCCACCGCCGTGGACACCTGTCGCAGCATCTTCGTGCGCACGTCCCCCGCCGCGAACACGCCCGGCACGCTGGTCCTGCCCGTCTCGTCGGCCACCACATGCCCCGTTTGGTCCAGCTCTATCTTGCCGTCCAAAAACTCGGAGTTAGGGACCGTACCCACCGCCACGAACAGCGCAGCCACCTCATAGGCGGTCTCATTCCCGGTCAAACGGTCACGCACGCGCACGCCTGCCACCGCACCATCCTCTTCGACGATCTCTTCGACCACCATGTTCCAGACGATCTGGACGTTCGGCAGGTTCTTCAGCTTGTCGTAATAGATGGCTGTGGCCCGTAGCACGTCGCGGCGCACGAACAGGTATATCTTGTTGCAGATGCGCGAGAGGTAGATGGCATCCGCAGCCGCCGTATCACCGCCGCCCACGATGCACACATCGCGACCCTTGAAGAAATTGCCATCGCAGGTAGCGCAGTACGACACACCGCTGCCGGTCAGCTTCGCCTCTCGCTCGATGCCCAACTTCGCCGGGCGGGCGCCCGTGGCGATGATGACGGTGCGCGTGTCGATGTGCCCCGAGGGTAGATGCAAGCGCTTCACCGGCCCTTCCAAGGCAACATCGGTCACCTCATCATAGACGGTGTGCGCACCGAAATGCTCGGCTTGCTCATGCATGATCTGGGAGAGCTCGTAGCCGCTCTGCGACATCGTGAACCCAGGATAGTTCTCCAAGTGCTCGGTCTGGGCAAGCTGTCCGCCCGGAGACAGGTTCTCCAGCAGCGCCGTATCCAGCCCCGCACGCGCGGCATACATGGCAGCGGTCAGGCCCGCAGGCCCTGCCCCCACGATGGCAACGTCATAGACCTTCTCTTCACGGTTGGTGTTCTCAGCTCCCATGGTCTCCTCCAAAGCGAAGGGACGACCCGCTTCGGCTGTACGCCCAAGCCAGGTCGCCCCTCGTATCCGATCCTTTTAGAGCATCTGCAGCAGTTGCTGCTTGGGCACAGCGCCTACCGTCTTGTTCTTGATGGCGCCATTCTCGAACAGCATGATGGTGGGCACACTGTTCACCTTATAGCGCGCAGCCACATCCGGGCTCTGGTCAATGTCCAGCTTGTACACATCCACCTTCCCAGCAAGCTCATCGGCCACCTCTTCGATCACCGGGCCCAAACGCTTGCAGGGACCACACCACGTGGCGAAGAAATCGACAAGCACGGGCTTGTCTGCCTGCAGAACCTTGGAATCGAAATCGGTCGATGTGAGAACCTGACTCATAGCACACCTCTTCCTTCGGGGTCTCTTCGAAGCCTATGATGCCGCGAAACGATGCGAACCGCTCTCCCTTCGCGCATGTGTAACCATAACGCAAACAACCGTTTTACCGTCCGGCAACACTGAAGGCTCCATTCCGATGGCATGCCCGGCGCAGCATCCGCCACCAGGGCTATACTCAACAGAACCAACCGATGGAGCGCCATGGAGCAAACGGAACTCATAACTTTGCTGGTCATCGTGATAGCAGCATTCCTCTGCCCTATCGCCGCATCGTTGATCCCGCGCAAGCTCATACCGGAAACGGTGCTCTTACTGGTCGCTGGCATGGTGGCAGGTCCGTATGTCCTAGGCATCGCGCAAATCGGGGACGCGGTGAAGCTCTTGAGCGACCTTGGCTTGGGGTTCCTGTTTCTCTTGGCGGGCTATGAGATCGACCCGAAGGACCTGGCTGGCCGCCAAGCGCGGCGGGGCCTGCTCACATGGATCGTCTCCTTCGCCATCGCCGTGCTGGTCATCGTACTGCTCCCCTCGTTCGAGCAAAACGCGTTCGGCTGGCTTTCGGTGGCCATCGCCCTGACCACCACCGCATTCGGAACACTCGTGCCCATCTTGAAAGAGCGCAGCATCGCCGATGGCCCCATCGGCAAGGGCATCCTGGCCTACGGAGCATGGGGCGAGATCTGCCCCATCATCGCCATCGCGTTCATCCTCTCCACGCGCGACCGCTGGCTGACCACCGTCATCCTGCTGGCCTTCTGCACCATCGCGGTGGCCTCGGCCATCATCCCGGCCCATATCCGCGAGAAGAGCCGCAGCATCGTCAAGCTGGTGTCCGACAACGCCGAGAACAATGCACAGATGACGGTGCGCGCCGTCATGATCCTGCTGATCGGGCTGATCGCCATCTCCGCCATCTTCGATCTGGACATCGTGCTGGGGGCGTTCGCAGCTGGCTTCGCTTTACGCTTCGTCATCCCACACGGCGACAACAGCTTAGAGCATAAGCTCAACGGCATCGGCTACGGGTTCTTCATCCCCTTGTTCTTCATCGTCTCGGGTGCGAAGATCGACCCGGCTGCCGTTGCCGAGCAGCCGCTCATGCTGCTGCTGTTCATCGGCATGCTGCTCGTAGTGCGCGCGCTGCCCATCTTCATCTCGCTCGGGCTGCCCGCCAGTGATCCACGCATGCCCTTGCGCGCACGTGCGACCGTGGCCCTGTATTGCACCACCGCGCTGCCGCTCATCGTGGCCGTCACCAACGTGGCCGTGAATGCCGAGGCCATGTCCGCAGACACGGCCTCGCTCTTGGTAGCAGCGGGCGGCATCACGGTCTTGCTGATGCCGCTGCTGGCCTCTCTTACCTTGCGCGGTATCGACCGCTACAGCTCTTCGCCTAGAGGGAAGCGGCCCTGATCACATCCAGGAACTTGGTGCGCTCCCACGTGCCCAGATCACCCTCGGAACGCTCGCGCACCGAACAACTGCGCTCTTCCACTTCCTTGTCGCCCAAGATGACCATGTACGGTATCTTCTGCTGCTGGGCCTTGGCGATCTTCACCTTCATCGGCTCGTTCTGATCGTATATCTCAACGCGACCGCCCGCGCCCTTTATCTCGCCTGCGAACTCGGCCGCCGCTTCCTTATGGCGGTCAGCGATGGGGATGACCACCGCCTGCACCGGTGCCAGCCACAGCGGCAGCGCGCCCGCATAATGCTCGATCAGGATGCCCAAGAACCGCTCGATGGACCCGAAGATGGCGCGGTGCAGCATCCATGGGCGTTGCTCGGTGTTGTCCGCCGCACGATAGGTCAGATCAAAGCGCTCGGGGAAGTTGAAGTCGATCTGCACGGTCGAGCACTGCCAGGTGCGTCCAATGGCGTCCTTCACCTTGATGTCGATCTTCGGCCCGTAGAACGCGCCATCGCCTTCGTTGATGTCGTAGTGCAGGCCCTTGATCTCGCAAGCCTGACGCAGCGATTCGGTCGCATGCTCCCACATGTCATCCGAGCCGATGGATTTCTCAGGACGCGTGGATATCTCCGCCTCGTATTCGAAGCCGAACGTGGTCATGATGTGCTCGACCAGATCCAAGATGGCGCACACCTCGTCCACCACCTGCTCGCGCGTGCAGAAGATATGCGCATCATCCTGCGTGAAGCCGCGAGCGCGCAGCAGTCCATGCACCACGCCGCTCATCTCATGCCGGTACACCGTACCGAACTCGAAGTAGCGCAGCGGCAGGTCGCGATAGGAATGCAGTTCTGACTTATACAGCATCACATGGCCTGGGCAGTTCATTGGCTTCACGCCGTATTCCGCCAAGCGCGGGTCCTCATCGGTACCCTCGTTGATGTCGAAGAAGTACATATTCTCGCCGTAGAAGTCGTAATGACCGCTCATCTTCCATACGTCCGCATTGTAGATATGCGGCGTGATGACCTCTTCATAGCCGCGCTCGTACAGGTCGCGGCGCAGCCATTCCTGCATCGTGCGGATGACGCGAGCACCCTTCGGCAGGTACAGTGGCAGCCCCACGCCCGCCAGCGGGTCCATGGTGTAGATGCCCAGTTCGCGCCCCAGTTTGCGATGGTCGCGCTTCTCGGCTTCCTCCAGCCGATGCAGGTATTCTTCCAGATCCTTCTTCTTGAAGAAGGCGGTGCCGTAGATGCGCGTCAGCATCTCGCGGTCCGAATCGCCCTTCCAATAAGCGCCCGCCGTCTTCATCAGCTTGAAGGCGCCGATCTTGCCCGCAGAGGACACATGTGGTCCGCTGCACAGGTCGATGAAGTCGCCATGGCGACGGATCGTCAGCTCAACATCTTCGGGGATGTCATCGATATGCTCCAGCTTCAGGCGCTGGTCGGCGAACAGGCGCTTCGCTTCGTCGCGCGTCACCACCTCGCGCACGAACAGCTCGTCGCGCTTGATGATCTCTGCCATTTTCTCTTCAATGGCAGAGAAATCTTCGGGCGATATTGGACGGGGCAGCTCGAAATCGTAGAAGAAGCCGTCCTCGGTTTGCGGGCCGAAGCCGATCTGCGCCCCCGGGAAGAGCGTCTGCACAGCTTCCGCCATCACGTGGGCCGCCGAATGGCGCATGATACCCAATGCTTCCGGCGAACGCTCGGTGATGATCTCCACCGTAGCGCCGTCGGACACCTCATCGGTCAGGTCGGCGAATGCGCCGTCTATCTTGCCGCCCAGCGCTGCTCGCGCCAAGCCCGCGCCGATCGCAGCGGCCACATCAGCCACGGTCGCGCCCTGTTCAAGTTCCTTGGTCGATCCATCTGGAAGGTTGACGATCACTTCTACCCCTTTCTTGCCGGGTGCGCACAAAGCACCTGCAAATGGTCTGCGCGCCGCCATGACCAGCATGCCAGCGCGTTTCGATTGGTCGGAAC
>CASTMW010000077.1 GCA_949450265.1 uncultured Eggerthellaceae bacterium
GGATGGCGGCATCGTTGCGCTGGCCATACGCATCTTCCGGTTCGAGCCGCACGGTCCTCGTTTCGCCGATCTCCATATCGGCCACCGCCTTGTCGAAGCCCGGGATCATCTGTCCGGCCATACAGACGAAGGCGAGGGGCTCGTCGCGCTCGCGCGAAGAGTCAAACACCGATCCATCGTCGAGCGTGCCCGTGTAGTGCACCTTCACATGCTTGCCCGTGTTGTCCATGGTCTGATTCCTTCCATACTGGTTATCGGATGACGATCCCAGTCTACCCCTTCGATCGCGCCTTCTTGAAAAGCGTTGCGAGAGGGACAGAAAGCCGATGCGTTCCTGTATCGCATGAACGCAGGACAGTGCGGAAAGCAGGCGGCTGCGAAGCGGGGAAGTGCCGATGCGTTCCTGTATGCGGGCCGCTCGCGGATTCAAGGGCGCGCAGGAGGCTTGGCGCCATGGTATCCTTTGCAGACAATTGAAGAGGCACTGTAAACGACACATGTGGCGCCTGACGGCGTGTAAATCTGATCACGGCACAGAAAATCTCGCTCGTGGTCGCATTGCACCCGTCGGGCGTCTTTTGCTGTGTGGACCGTCAAGCGCTGCGGAATGGAGGAAACCTTGACAGCAGCTTCACCCGCACAGACCGCAGCGGTCCCAGAGCGCAAGCCAGCCGCCATCTTGGTGGTGGCCGCCTTCGCCGCGTTCCTGGCGACCTTCAACGAAACGTTCCTCAATGTTGGCTTCGCACCTATCATGGCGAACCTTGCCGTCGATGTATCAACGGTGCAGTGGCTGGCCACGGCCTACATGCTGGGCGCCGCTGTGATGGTGCCGGTGTCGGCATTCGCATATCGTTCCTTTCCTACGCGTCCGCTGTTCTGTGCGACCACGGCGCTTTTGGTGATCGGCTCGATCATCGGCGGTCTTGCGCAGAGCTTCCCCGTCTTGCTCGCAGGGCGCATCATGCAAGCGCTGGGAACGGGCATGCTGATACCCATCGGCATGAACATAACCCTGGAGGTGGCGCCGCGTGAGAAGCTGGGCACCTATATGGGCATCATGGGAGCGATGACCACCTTGGGGCCTTCGTCGAGCGTCATCCTGGCGGGTGCGATCCTGGCTGTGGCCGATTGGCACATGCTGCTCTGGGTGTTCGCGGGCCTATCCGCCCTGTGCTTGGTGATGGGTGCGGTCATCCTGCGCGATATCGCCCATCTCACGCATCCGCGCCTTGATGCGCTTTCGGTGGCGCTGGCGGGCGTGGGCTTGATCGGCGCGCTCTATGGCGTCTCCACGGCATTCAGCGGTCCGATCGCCATCGCTGGCGTGACGGCGGTGATCGGTGTGATCTGCCTGATCGTGTTCGTGCGCCGACAGAGGCGCTTGGAAGAGCCGCTCATCGACTTGCGACCGCTTGCGTGTGCACCGTTCACGGTGGGCGTCGTCATTAACATGCTGTCGCTTCTGGCCATCTTCGCCATGAACATCATCGTGCCCACGTTCATGCAATCGGTTTTGGGCACGCCACCTTTGATCGCGTCACTGATTCTGTTCCCGGCCATCCTGTGCTCGTACGTTGCCTCTCCTTTGGCGGGGCGCGTGTACGATCGGCGCGGTCCGGGCGTGCTGCTGCCGGTGGGCTTCGCGTGCATCGCGGTGTTCGCAGTGCTCACCTCAGCGTTCATCTCCACCGCATCGCCGGTGGTGTTGGCATGCCTGTACGTGCCGGTGATCTGCGGTTCGGCGCTCATCATCGGGCCGGTTCAGAGCTTCGCATTGGCGAAGCTGCCGCCCGAACAGAACCCGCACGGCGTCACCATCATGTCCACAGGTTTCCAGGTGGCGGGCTGCATCGGATCGTCGGTGTTTACGGGCATCTACGCAGCCGTGGGTGCGATGGCGGCTGCATCCGGCGTGCCCGAGGTGCAGGCGGCCTCCGATGGTATGTTGGCTGCTGGCGTGCTCGTGGGCGTGGCAGGCGTGTGCGGGTTCATCCTGGCATTCTGGGTGCGCCGTGGGGCCGCGTGCTCTGCTGGTTCCGGCAAGCAGGCGGTACAGGCGGCCGAGACGATGGAGGCAGCAGGAGAGCCGGTGGTGAGCACGCTCATGAAGCGGGACGTGTACACGCTGGCGGATACTGCGCTCATCTCGGATGCGCTGGCGCTGTTCACGGCTCGCGGCATCTCGGGTGCGCCCGTGGTAGATGCTGATGGCGCTCTTCGCGGCTTCCTGTCGGATGGCGATGTGATGCGCTGTCTTGCCGATCAGGTCCCCACGTTCAAGACCGCGTGGTCGTTCGTGGTGGAGCGCGAGAACGCTGATATTGACCGCACCTTGCGCGAGGTCATGGCGATGCCCGTGAGCACCATCGCCACCAAGAAGGTGATCACGGTGTCCGCCGATGACGATATGGGCGCTGTGGCGAAGGTGTTGGCGGATGCGCATCTGAAGAAGGCTCCCGTTGTGGCTGATGGTCGCATGGTGGGCATCATCAATCGTTCGAACATCACGCACTTCGCGGTCACGCGGTACCTTGCCTTGAGCGATGGGTCGAAGAGCGAAGGGAAAGCGCGCCCGGTAGAGGGGTAGACGGATCATCGGCCGTGCGAAGAGCTGCGTTCCTTGTGCGGCCGATACGTTATCTTATCCAAGCATGCATAGGTAGACATGATAGAATCGAACACGCTACGACGCTGTTTGAATATTTGATGATTTCAACGTCTTCGCGCATTGAAGTATACGGTTTGGCAACCTATGATTGCATGGATTAGGTTCATGAATGCACGTCTGTGGACAGGGGTGTTCCACAGCGGTGATTCGGAGGTATCTACCTTGGTTCGTATCACGGATTTCGCAGGATCGGCAGGGCGCATCGGCCTTGCGGCGGCCCTTACCTTGACCATGGCACCTGCTCTTTCCTTGGCGACCCCGCAGGTCGCCTTGGCTGACGAAGTGGCATCGGCATCGGCGCCCGCGGGGGATGAAGCTGCTTATGTCCGGCCTATCAAGCTGGGCGAATTGGTCGTGAAGCTGAAGAGTGATGGGGTCTCCGGCGTGGAGGCCATCACGAACTACTTGACGGGTCAGGGCTTCACCAAGGCTGAGGTGATGGCCATGGACGTGGAGGCCATCCGTGCCTATCGTCCGGACATCGCCAACGAGATCAGCTGGCTGAAGGGTGTTCTGTCTGCACCGGCTGAGCCGGAAGTCGAACCTGAGCCTGAACCCGAAACACCGGCCGAACCGGAGGTTCCGGCTGATCCTGAGACTCCCGATGAGGGAACGGATCCCGATGATGGCACTGGCACCGATCCTGATGACTCCGAGGGCCCCAGCGAAGGTGACCAGCCTGCCGAAGGGGATGAAGGGACCGATGACGCCGAAGATGGCCCGAACGTTCCCGACCTTGTGGTGCCGCACCCGGTGTTCGGCGGTGTTGCTGCCGGCAACGATCAGTCCGATACCCCGGCGTATCCTGAATGGTCCTACAACGGCGACACCACGTATGTACCGCACAACGTTGGCGTGAACATGACCACCGAGAAGTTCATCGCCGCGAACAGCAACCAGGTGGGCGTCATCGCAGAAGAAACGGGTCTATACGCCTCTGTTATGATCGCTCAGGCTATCTTGGAATCTGCGTCGGGCAATTCCGCTTTGGCAAGCGCGCCGTACAACAACCTGTTCGGCATCAAGGGTGCCTATGAGGGCGAGAGCGTTTCCATGCGCACCATCGAATATGACGACGATGCGGTCATGTACGTGACCGAGGCCAGCTTCCGCGATTACCCGACCGTGCGCGATTCGCTGATGGACTACGCCATACTGCTGACCAATAGCATGGGCAATTACTATCAGGGTGCTTGGAAGGAGAACACGGTCACCTATGTGAACGCGTGCGATTTCCTGCAAGGGCGCTACGCGACCGACATCTCCTATTCTGCGAAGCTGCAAGATCTGATAACCACCTACGATCTGACGCGCTACGACGAGCCGCTCGGGTACGAGCTGGTGCATACCTATGAAGTGGTTGCTCAGAATGGGGATCACTACAGCTCTGCGGTGAACCTTGAGACCGGCGAGCTTCAGATGGAACAGCGCGACCTGGTGGATCTGGTGCTGGAAGCGACCAGCCATCTGGGCGAGGACTATGTGTGGGGTGGCACCACGCCGGGCTCCTTCGATTGTTCGGGCTTGGTGCAGTATGCGTACCAGCAGGCTATGGGCGTGAGCATTCCGCGCACGACGTACTTCCAGTGCATGCAGGGCGACGACGTTGACTTCAACGACCTGCATATGGGTGACCTGCTGTTCTTCGCGTATGACGACGGCACCGCAGGGCATGTTGGCATGTATCTCGCCGAAGGGTGCTTCATCGAGGCACCGCAGACCGGTGACGTCATCAAGGTGACGTCCATGTCTGAGAAGATGCCTACGTTCGCCAAGCGCATCTTGGAGACGAAGCCCGTTGATGCCGAGCAGGCCGAGAAGTCCACGCGCGAGAAGTTCGACCGTGCTGTTGCGATGATCCGCACGCAGCAGGCTTGCGATGCGAGCGATGCGCTTCCCATCTCGGTAGGCGGCAAGCGGGCATAGTCAGAGCATCGATATGTCATCAAGTTGGGAACGGGGCCGTATGGTCCCGTTCTTGCGTTATGGTGGGAGCATGTAGGCGAAATGGGCTCGACTAGCACTCGAAGCCATTGATTGCTAGAATCTACGCGAAAAACGATTCGACGAGCATATGGGAATGAGGAACGCATGTCTTTTGAAAAGTTCACCGATAAAGCGCGCAAGGTCTTGGTCTTAGCGCAGGACGAAGCGCGGGCGCTCCATCAGCCTTATGTGGGGACCGAGCATATCCTCTTGGGGTTGATAAAGGAGAAGGAAGGGCTGGCTGCTCAGGCTATCGAGCGCATGAACGTTTCCTACGATGATGTGGTGCAAGCTATCCGTCAGGTGTCCTCCATCGATGAGGACGCAGATGTGTCGGGTCACCTTGCCTTCACGCCGCGCGTGAAGCGGGTCTTGGAGAACTCGCTGCGCGAGGCCATGCAGATGGGCCAGAGCTATATCAGTACCGAGCACCTGCTCTTGGGCATCGTGCGTGAAGGCGAGGGTACGGCGCTGGATGTGCTCAAGCGATTGGGCGTGAGCGGGGACGACATCCGCTCTACCATGAACGACATCGTGGGGCAGACGCCGGTCATGGCCGGACGCGCTGGCTTCGATGGGATGGGTGGCAACCAGAACAGCATGCTGGCTGAGTTCGGCACCGATCTGACGAAGAAGGCGCGCGATGGCAAGCTGGATCCGGTCATCGGCCGTGCTGCCGAGATCGAGCGCGTCATGCAGATCCTGTCGCGCCGCCAGAAGAACAATCCGCTGATCCTTGGTGAACCTGGGGTGGGCAAAACCGCCATCGCCGAGGGATTGGCGCAACTGATCGCTTCGAACCAGGTGCCCGACCTCCTTCGTGACAAGCGACTGATCACGCTGGATGTGTCGGCACTGGTGGCAGGCAGCAAGTATCGCGGCGAATTCGAAGAGCGTATGAAGAAGGTCATCAAGGAGGTCATAGCCGCAGGCTATGAGCAGCCCGCCACCACCGAGATCCACACCATCATCGGCGCGGGCTCGGCGGAAGGTTCCATCGATGCGGCGGCTATCCTGAAGCCACCGCTCAGCCGCGGCGAGATACAGATCATCGGCGCCACCACGCTGGAGGAATACCGCAAGCATCTTGAGAAGGATAGCGCCTTGGAACGCCGGTTCCAACCGCTGACGGTCAACGAGCCCAACGAAGAGCAGGCCATGCGCATCCTGGAAGGACTGCGCGATAAGTACGAGGCGCATCATCAGGTGCATTTCACCGAAGAGGCGCTCCAAGCTAGCGTTCAGTTGGCTAATCGCTACATCCAGGATCGGTATCTGCCCGATAAGGCTATCGACGTGCTGGACGAGGCGGGCGCGCGCATGCGCATCCGCAATATGACGCTGCCGCCCGAGCTGCGCGAACTGGACGAGCAGCTTCGTCGTGTGCGCCAGGATAAGGACAAGGCCATCGGCGAGCAGAACTACGAGCGCGCGGCCACGCTACGCGATAAGGAAGCCGAGCTGAAGACCAAGCGTGCCGAAGCTGAGGAGCAGTGGGAGGCTGATACGTCCAAGACGGTCCACCAGGTGGGCGTGGAGGATATCGCCGATGTGATATCCATGAGCACGGGGGTGCCTGTCTCTAGTCTGACGGAAGCCGAGACTGAGAAGCTCCTGCGCATGGAAGGCGTGCTGCACGAGCGCGTCATCGGGCAGAATGAGGCCGTCACGGCGCTGTCGAAGGCCATCCGCCGTTCGCGGAGCGGCCTTAAGGATCCGAAGCGACCGGCTGGTTCGTTCATCTTCCTTGGTCCGTCGGGCGTGGGCAAGACCGAGCTGGCGAAGAGCCTGGCCGAGTTCCTCTTCAATACTGAAGATGCGCTGCTGTC
Organism: uncultured Eggerthellaceae bacterium; assembly: GCA_949450265.1. Classification (GTDB taxonomy): domain Bacteria; phylum Actinomycetota; class Coriobacteriia; order Coriobacteriales; family Eggerthellaceae; genus Adlercreutzia_A. Next base: position 6,487 of record CASTMW010000077.1, read on the forward strand.
CTTCGATATGTCGGAATATATGGAGAAGCATACCGTGTCGCGCCTGGTCGGATCGCCTCCGGGCTACGTGGGTTTCGATGAGGGCGGTCAGCTGACCAAGGCAGTGCGCCAGCGCCCGTATTCGGTGGTGCTGTTCGACGAGATAGAGAAGGCGCATCCGGATGTCTTCAACATCCTTCTGCAGATACTGGAAGAAGGGCGCCTGACTGACGCGCAGGGCCGTACGGTCGATTTCCGTAACACGGTCATCATCCTGACGTCGAATGTGGGCGCGCGCGAGATCGCGCAGTCCACCACGCTCGGATTCAGCCCGCAGGGGCAGGAGGGGCTCTCCGACAAGGAGATCAAGAGCCGCGTGATGAGCGAGGTGAAGAACCTGTTCCGTCCGGAGTTCTTGAACCGCTTGGATGAGATCATTGTGTTCAAGAGCCTGACCAGCGAACAGATCGAGCAGATCGTCGATCTGATGGTGTCCGAACTGCGTGACCGGATGATCGCTCAGAACATGACCATCAACCTGACCGATGCAGCGCGCAAGCTGATCGCGTCCGAAGGCGTCGATCCTACCTATGGGGCGCGTCCGCTGCGCCGTGCCATCCAGCGCATG
>CASTMW010000078.1 GCA_949450265.1 uncultured Eggerthellaceae bacterium
CACCATGATGACGGAGCGCTCGTAGCCCTCGGGCATCTTGTAATAGTATTCCTCGGGCAGGTGCGTCTGCTCGTTGCGCACCAGTCCGATGTGCCCCACGTGCGCGAACGGCATGAGCTCCAACAGGCCGTCGACCATGCCGAGGCCCGCGCGTAGGATAGGCACGATGGTGAAGAAGTCGTCCTTCAGAACGGGGAAATCGCCCCGGCAGATGGGTGTTTCCACGCTGACCAGCTCGGTGGGGAAATCACGCGTGATCTCGTAGCCCATCAACAGCGACACTTCCCTTACCAGCGTTCGGAACTCCGGCGAGGACGTCCGCTTATCCCGCATCTGCGTCAGCTTCGCTTCGATCAGCGGGTGCTCGATGATATGCAATTCCCCCATAAGGCCCTTCCTCAATATGTGCGTGCTACAAGGTATTCTAGCGCGGATCGCGGCGATCAGGTGTGCATATGGATGCCGCCATCCACCATGAAGGATTGACCGGTGAAGTAGCCGCCTTCGTCGCTCACCAAGAACACGATGAGTGGCGCACAATCCTCTTCGGTGGTGCCGATGCGATGGAGCGGACTCTTCGCTTCTAGGCTCTTCAGGGCCTCAGGCTGCGTTTCGCGGAAGAAATCGGTAGCGATGATGGGCAGGAACACGTTCGCGGTGATGCCGTACTTGCCCCATTCGCGCGCGCCTGTGCGCGTGATCGCGCGGATGGCCTCCTTGGCCATGCCATAGGCGCCGAAACCCTCGTTGCCGTCGTAGCCCGCGGCCGATGCTGTGTTGATGATACGACCGTGACCGCTCTCTTTGAGGTACGGAAAGCATTCCTTCATGAACAGCATAGTGGCCAGCGCGCCGCTCTGATAGGCCATCATGGCGTATTCGATGTCGATGTCCTGGATCTCGCGGTAGGACATGGAGCCCTGCGCGCAGTTGATCAGGATGTCCACACCACCGAACGCATCGATGCACTGCGTAACAACGTTCTTGATCTGGGCGGGATCGGTCACATCGCAGGCAACCGGCAGCACCTCGGCTCCTTCGGCAGCCAGTTCGTCCTTGAGCTCTTCGAGCTTCTCCATGCGGCGGGCGCACGCACAGATCTTCGCGCCATGCTGGGCGAGCACCTTGGCCAACCCGCGACCCACCCCCGAGCTGGCGCCGGTCACGATAGCCACTCTTCCTGCAAGTTTCTTCATGTTGTCGCTCATAGCATCACACCATTTCTCGTTGGGTCCGTTCAGTTGACCGCTGTTCAACCAGTCTTGGTCGACAGTTCTGGATCAGTCGGTTTCAGGTCGATCAGTTCTGACTATAGCACGCAAGGTTTCACACGTCCGCGCCTTCCGCAATGCACGCGCTGCGGCGGGGGTATCGCAGCGGAAAACGGTCACGCCAGTTGGCAGCACCCGGCAACACCACCACCCGTACGTCGCTTGCGAGCGATCTGTCCTGCGGCGCTCTAGGCTATTCAGATATGCGGTAGTGCTCCGTCAGGTCACCACGCGCATCTAGGATATCCTCTTCATACGACGCTTGCAGCGGACCAACATGGTGGATGACGTATGGAACACCGTTCGCATTGCGCCGATCGGACACGATGCCGATGTGATCCCCGAACAGAACGATGTCGCCACCCTGCCATTCTTCAAGCCCGGAGGTGTCAGTCGTCAGCTTCACCGCATGACGATCGAAGTACACACGAAGGTTGCGCACGCGGCGAAAGTCGATGGCCGGGTCAGGGGCATCTATGTCGTACGCTTCTGGAGCAGCTGCGATGTCGTCCTGGACCAGCTGCATCAGATCGTAGCCCGCAGCACGCGTCGCATTCGCCACCACGTCGGTGCACACGCCGAAGCCATCGTTCGGGTAGCCAGTCTCAGCGTAGTACTTGCTCTTGTATTTCGGGCGCGTGGCAACGTAATTGAGCGCTCCTTGCAGGATGTCTACCTGGTCGTCGATGCCATCGTTATCCTTATCCACGCTGCTATGGATCTGCTCGATGGGTGGGGTATATGAATCTGGCAAGCGCTCCGTGGACGTGGTCTGGAACAGTCGCTGGTCGAATACAACGAAGGCAACAACCGCCAGAGACACCACGATAGCAATCACTATGAGAATGATCTTTGTGCGCGCCTTCACAATGTCACCTCGGTTTCACATATAACTATTTGCCTTTAGCAGCAAATCCGCCCATATCGTGGCCTGCCAATCTTATATCGCCGCTGCCCATCCGCCCGTCACCCAGTGATCTACAGCGCAGGCTGCGCCTCCAGCCTGATAGATGACCGGTCGGCAAGCTGGCGATAATCGGAACTGAACCAAACCGGCAGCTCTTCCCTGCGTATAACAAGCGGCATACGATGATGGACCGGCTCCATATCCGCATTCGCCTCGGTCGTCACCATGGAAAAGCTGTCGCCCCTCCATGTGCATCCGATCAGGATGACATCCTGTCCCGGCACGCGAAACTCGTACTTCCGCTTCACAGGCTTGCCCGTCTTCGGCGAGGGATAGGTCTCGTCGCGATGCGTCTCGAAGAACGCCGCGACCGGGATGGCGCACCTCCTGTGCTCCATCGAATCGCGCCACATCGGCTTCGCGGCGCTCTCGATGCGCGTGTTGAACACGACGCCCGGCTTCCACGACTCCTCAAATCCCCACGAAAGCTCACTGACACCGAGCGATCCGACACTAACAAACCCCGCCACATCCGCGGTATCGAACCTAGGAACGATGAGCGGCGCTACCGTTTTCGGATACGCCTCCAACATGCGCGCAGGCCAATCCGGCTCGTAGTTGAACGGAGCGCCGATCTCGATCCTCTGCACAATATCGAGCACCTCGTCATAAGTGAATATGATGCATTTCCCACACATGGGAACAATACTATCAGCTCCGCTAATATCCCGACACGTAATATGGCACCCCGCAATGTTGAGAAATGTGGGCACGCCTGCAAGATTGCACAGGCAGAAGCAGCGAACTTGCTCCAAGTCCACATAAGGCCGACCGGCGTGGCAATGCACCTAAAGTCGAATTAAAGTGCCCATTAGGGTAGAAAATAAGAGCCGTCCGGATTGCCGGATTGCCGCACTCCCGTACAATCTGCGGGCATCAATTCAAAGCATTCACCACGATCACAAGAACGAACCCAGCGATCATCCCGAAACCGGCGCCGCAGATGAGCTTGACAGCGGAAGCCAGCAAAGGCCTTCGCCTTGAGAGAGCTTCGCCATCCTCAGGCACCTCCTCGCCCTCCATGAATGCGCTGATCTCGCGATATGTCACAAGATCGTGATTCTTCTTTATCCGCTCGATCCTCAAAGAGAGCAGAAGCGCCGGAATCCAGCAAGCTACCATGATGCCGATCCCCGCCAAGGATCCTGCCGTCATAAACGGGATCGGTGTTGGGTCCTGCCAAACCGCATGTAGCCCGACCATGCAGGCAACCCCCATCAGGATCAGCATGATGGATCCGATCGACAACCTCTCCATCACCAATGCGTCCTTGCTGATCATCTCTTTCATTGAAACCACGTCTCCTTTCACCAGTTCATCCAAGGAGGCGCCGAAGAGCTGACTGAGCAGCAGCAAGCTCTGCACGTCCGGATACGTCTTGCCATTCTCCCAACTAGACATCGTTTGCCTGGATACGAAGATGGTGTGAGCAACATCCTCCTGGGAGAGCCCCAAGCGCTCGCGATTCGCCTTAAGCCGATCAGGTAGCTCCATCGTTGCCTCCTTTCTCGAGACGAGGTTGTCATTCAGAACGCGAAAATACTACCAAGAATGCTTGACATCAAGGATCCACTACCGGCTTTTCGTGTAAAGAGTTCTTTACATATGTCTCTGACCTTGTGTTCTATGGCAAACGGTAGCGCTATCGTATTATCACTCCGCAACCAGTTCGCGAACGCTGACCTCTTTGATCCTTCTGGAGAACGCATACGCCGAAAGCGCAAAGGCAAGGGCAAAGACCGCACTGATGGCAAGCGCCTCCCAGGCAGGCAACACAAGGCTGAACGCGCCAACGCCGAACAGGCTGAACAGCATGCTGATAAGAGTGCCGCCTGCCGCCATCGTGAGGGCTGACCCAACCAAGGCGCCTACCGCCGACACGCCAAGAAAGCGCAGCGCAAACGACGCACGCAACGAGACCACCGTGAATCCCATCGCACGATAGATTCCCAGATCGCGGCGCTCAAACAGAAGTGTCCGTCTGCTTATCAGCATCACGGCAACGCAGACAAGGACCAGCGCGAAGGCGGACATGGCATAGCCTATGGTCACAAGCAGGTCCCTGGCGAGCAGAAGCATGTTTGTGCTCGAGCCGAACAACCCGGTCAGCTCGGTGTCGACTCTGTCCCCGAATCGGCTTGCAAGCGCCTGCGCCACCTCATCGGCCTTGCCAGGATCAGCCAGCTGATACTGGCGCGAAACACCATCGGCCCCCAATTCCAGATCACCCATCTCCTGAAGTCCCTCATAGGTGAGGACGATACCGTTGCCGCCATTGAGCACCGACGAGAGCAATCCGCTCACGATATAGGTTCGCTCCTCACCATCGCCCTTTTCTACCTGCAGCTCATCGCCCACCGAAAGCCCCCTGGCACGGGCGAGGTTCAATCCCACGAGCGCCTCGTTGGCATGCTTGGGCGTGCGTCCCGAGACGATGGACGCATCTTCCAGAACACCCGTGTCGGAAAGCCCAACGAAGGTGCAAGCCTCACCGTTCAGGTTGAGTATCGCAGCGCTTTCCTCCCATTCGCGCGTGATGGGAGAAACGCCTTCTATAGTCTTGCGCACCTCGTCAAGGCTCACCTCCCGCGTATCGAAGCGAATCGATCCATCGCTCTTCCACACGCCGAAAGCCTTGTATACCGCATCATCTCCGGCAACTGCGCCGCCGATTCCGAAGCACAGCGCGACAAAAGCACACAGCAGCAGGGAGCAGGCGCTGACGCCCGCATAGTGCCCCTTCTCGGATGCGATCGCGCGCCATGCCAACGACGCCTTCAAACGACTGCCCGATATCGCGCTCGCCCCGCGGGGAGAGAAGCGGATGTCGCCGTCGCCCTGCCTTAGCGCCGCCAAAGGCGTGATGCGCCCTATCTTGCGCGCCATCACGGCGATGCATGCCACGAGGGCCGCCAAGAGGGCGGCGCAACAGCAAATGCCCGCCCAGGGGAAGGATACCTCGACCACGAGGATCCCTGTGATGAGCATGAACGCCGGCCAGAAGAGCGGCTCCAGAAGACAGCCCGCAACGAAGCCGAGAGCGAGGCCGACAAGCGCAGAGAGCGCGTATTGCATGATAAGGGCCCGGCGGAGCGCATTGCGCGGAAGCCCTACTCCTTTCAGGACGCCCCAGTCGGCATAGCCACCCTGTATGCTTGAGGATGCCGTATGGAGACACAGGATGAGGGCCACCACGAACAAGATCAACGAGAATGCGGCAAGCACCGCAGTAATGACCTGCACGACCAGAAGGCTATAGCCGGAAAGGGTCTGCCGAGAGAAAAGCGTGTGTGCGGATTCGCCCCACGAGGTCTTGTCGTCGATACGCTGCGTCAGATCCCGGCCATCGATGCCCTGGGAGCGCGCCTCGGCCGTCAACATCACGTTGATCTGCCTGATGGGGTACGCCTCCTTCTCCAGGGACATGGCGCCGCTGGCGACGCCGGCGCCGGACGCGCCCGTCTTATCAACCTCCGCTAGCAGCTTCTCGAAAGTGTCGGGAGACAGGAGGTAGCGCTTTGTCTCCATGAAAGGCGTCCCAAACTGCGGATCTTCATAGAATCCCGCGATACACAGAGAGGTCTCCTGCCCACCGATGTCGAGCACGAGGTAGTCGCCTATCTGTAGGTTGTTCAGGGTATGTTCCGCAACGCGAACATATACTTCGTCGTTCGCCGGCCCCTCTCGAGTGTCACGATACGATGAGAAGTCATCGGCGAAGATGTTAAAGTCAAGGGACGAACCCCAAGCTTCATAGGCGCTCGCCGACGGCAGAACACCCTTGACGATCTCGTTTCCTTGGGCATCTTCGACGCGCGTCGGAGCCGCAAAAGCTTCGGTCACCCTCACCTCCTGCACTTCAGGAAGCGCTTCTATTTCATCAACATCCTTGTCGGTGAGGTTCGAGACCAGGTCATTGGCGGAGACATCCCCCGCTGCAACCTGGTCGAGCAAGGTCTCCTCGCGCTCCGAGAGATCGAAGAAAAGGCCGGTAGTCAACGTCAGCGCGAGAGCGACGAGGAACAAGAGCAGCGCAAGGCCGATGAACGTTCCCCTATCCTTCCGCAAGCCTGCAAGCGTCAACGTACGCAACGGTTCCATAGCGATCACCTACCAAGAAAGGGACGCAAGCCAAGCGCTGGCCATAGCCTCGCGTTCGCGCACATACGCCTCGTCGGCCGAGCGTTCCGGATCCCAAGACGCAAGCTCGAGCTCGCCGCGGATGCCGCCGTCCTCAAAGTACAGGATGCGATTCCCGCGAATGGCGCTGCGTACATCGTGGGTCACCATGAGAACGCTTATCCCTTCATTGTTCAGTTCGCTCAACAGATCCAGCACCTCTAAGCTATTCGCGCGGTTAAGCGCACCGGTAGGCTCATCGGCAAACACGATCGCCGGTTCGTTCACCACCGCACGCGCCACAGCGCATCGCTGCTTTTGTCCACCGGACGCCTGATTTGGCAGATGCGAGGCGACCTCGGACAGGCCCATGCGCTCGATTAGCTTGTCAACGACGCTTTTCGTATCCGCAACACTACGCCCGTGCTTCAGGTAACCTGGCACGGCAACATTCTCATAAAGGGTAAGATTGCTCACAAGATTAGCTGCTTGGAAGACGAATCCGAATCGCTGCGCCCTGACATCGGAGAGCTTGCTCTCGCCAAGCTGGGCGATGTCCTCACCGTCGAATATGACCTGACCCGAGGTAGGAGAATCCATCGCCGAAAGACAGTAAAGGAGCGTGGACTTACCGGAACCCGACGGCCCCATGATCGCCATGAAATCTTCTCCGTGAAGTTCAAGATCAACGCTTC
>CASTMW010000079.1 GCA_949450265.1 uncultured Eggerthellaceae bacterium
GATGCCATTGAACGCCCATAAAGAAATCCTCGGCCGGATCGAAGAGCGCCTCCAACACGCCATGCGGGTCGTGCGCGGCCGCAGCAAGGTTGCTCGCCACGGTCTTCACCGCTTGGTGGTGCATGCTGTTCACCGACAGCGTGCCCGCGCCTAGGATGTCGGCGAGCGGTGTGGCTTCGCATATCTTCACGGGATGGCTAGGCTGGTCGTATGGCTCGGGTTGCCAATGGTCCAGCGAGGTGACGACATCATCCAGGCGTTGGTGTAGCGTGCCGCCGTACGCGACGTTGGCCAACTGCGCGCCGCGGCAGATGCCCAGGAAGGGCATGGAGCGCTCACGTGCCATGCGCACCAGGCGCATCTCCGCCTCATCGCGGGCGGGATGAGGGTTATCGCAGCCTTCGATGGGCTGCTCGCCGTAGTGCGTGGCTTCCACATCGGCGCCTCCGGCCAGCAAGAGTCCGTCGCAGCCATCCAAGATGCGTGCGAAGCCCTCGTCGTCGGTGGGCACCACCACTACCGCGCAGCCACCGGCAGCCATTAGCAGTTCGGCGTAACGGCGCCGCGCCGCATAGCTCTCCTCGTCCAGTTCCAATTGCGCAGCGATCGCTATAAGGGGTCTCATCTTCTCCATGCCTCTGATCGCTCTCAAGCGGCAGCACGCTGCAAGGCGGGCGGAAGGCGATGTGACCATCGCGATGGATGTGTGTTGGCGGCGTGCTGCTTATCTGATGAGTGTGCCGTCCAGCGCCTCGGTAACGGGAATCAAACATATTCAGGGCGGCCATGGCCGCTCCTTTCTAATGATGACTAAAATCATCCAATTATCAGAGGACGTATGGTAATGGGAGGAAACGCAGCATGAGACCAATGCAATTTGCGAAACGGGCCGCAGCGAACAAAGCGGTCGATTACCTTCTTGAGGACCCTACCGAGCACATGACCTCTATGATGTCGATGATCGACGCTCTGGTGCCCGATAAGCTCTTCCCCGCGCAGCGCACCGCTTTCCGGCGCGCCATCGACGAGCAGAACAATTGGTATCAGCTGATAGCGAAGCTGGGCGATCTGGACAAGGATGTGGTGGGTCCCCTTATCAAGACGTTCCTGATCGATGCGAACCTCATCGCATGGGATGAGCAGGAGCGGGCGCGCGAGAAGCACCACTGTAATATCCCGTGGGCCATCCTGCTCGATCCGACCAGCGCCTGCAATCTGCATTGCACTGGCTGCTGGGCTGCCGAATACGGTCACGCGCTGAACCTGAGCTACGACGATATTGACTCCATCATCTGCCAGGGCAAGGAACTGGGCACGCATATCTACATCTATACGGGCGGTGAGCCGCTGGTGCGCAAGAAGGATCTGATCGCGCTCTGCGAAGCGCATCCCGATTGCGCGTTCCTCTGCTTCACGAACGCCACCTTGATTGACGAGACGTTCGTGGAAGAGATCGCCCGGGTGAAGAACTTCGTGCCCATCATATCGGCCGAAGGCGACGAGGAAGCCACCGATTCGCGGCGTGGCAAGGGCACCTACCAGATGATCGATCGTGGCATGACGCTGTTGCAGCGCCGTGGTCTGCCCTTCGGCGTTTCTATCTGCTTCACCAGCGTGAACGCCTCATCGGTATGCACCGAGGAATACTACGATTGGCTGATCGACAAGGGCGCGCTGTTCGCTTGGATCTTCACGTACATGCCGGTGGGCGCCGATGCGCCAGCCGATCTGATGCCCACGCCTGAACAGCGCGAAGAGCTCTATCGGTTCAACCATGCGATGCGCGAGAAGAAGCCGTTGCTCACACTGGATTTCCAGAACGACGGCGAATTCGTGGGCGGCTGCATCGCGGGCGGACGGCGCTATCTGCATATCAGCGCGGCAGGGGATGTGGAACCGTGCGTGTTCGTGCACTATTCCAACGTGAACATCCACGATGTCAGCCTGCTGGATGCGCTGCGCTCGCCGCTGTTCATGGGCTACTATCGCAACCAGCCGTTCAATGACAATCACCTACGCCCGTGCCCCATGCTGGAGAATCCGGAGTGCATCGAGCGTTTGGTGGAGGAATCGGGCGCACATTCCACGTACCTGACCGAGGACGAGACGGTCTATGAGCTGACGGCGAAGACGCGCCCGATGGCTGAGCGGTGGGCGCCGGTGGCCGAGCGCATCTGGACCGACCCGACCGACCAGCGCGCCTCCGAGCGCCATCGCAGTGATCTGGGCCAGGCCGACAGCGACCAGGCCCGTCATGCTGAGAGCGGTCGCATCATCCATAGCGCCTTCGACAAGGCGCGCGACCCGCGCTCGATCATGGAGCAGATGAGCGCATAGAGACCGGCGCGAAGCGCAGCACCCTTCCCGAGTGACACGACGACGCCATCCTGTAGAATGAACAGGATGGCGTTTTTCGATCCGATAAGGAGCGTTGTGGATATCTCATCTTTGGAAGGCATCGCGCTTCAGATGCGGCGCGATGTGGTAAAGATGATCGCCGAGGCGGGCAGCGGTCATCCCGGTGGTTCTCTCTCGTGCATAGACATCCTGTGTGCGCTGTACTTCGGCGGCGTGCTGGAACACGATGCAGCCGATCCTGCCATGGACGGGCGCGACCGGTTCATCCTGGCGAAGGGCCATGCCGCGCCGGCGCTCTACGCCACGCTGGCGCGCGCGGGGTACTTCCCAGTCGACGAGCTGGCCACGCTGCGTAAGCTGGGCTCGCGGTTGCAGGGGCATCCCGACCCGCAGCTGTGCCCTGGGGTGGAGGTCAGCACCGGCTCGCTCGGCCAAGGTCTCTCCATCGGGTGCGGGCTGGCCTGCGGGCTGCGCCTGAACGGCGACGATGCAACGGTGTTCGTGCTGCTCGGCGATGGCGAATGCGAAGAGGGCCAAGTGTGGGAAGCGGCCATGTTCGCGGCCCATCAGAGGCTGGGACGTTTGGTGGCCATCGTGGATGGCAACGGCCTTCAGATCGACGGGCACCTACACGAGGTCTGCGATCCTGCCGACATCACATCCAAGTTCTGCGCCTTCGGGTGGGAGGTGACCACGGTGGACGGCCATGATGTGGGCGCGCTGGTGGAGGCGCTCGGTGCGGCGAAGGCCGCGCACAGCGATGCGCCGCAGCTGGTGTATGCACGCACGGTGAAGGGCAAGGGCGTCTCCTTCATGGAGGATGCGGCGGGATGGCATGGCAAGGCGCCCGATGCTGAGCAGCTGGCCCAGGCACTGGCTGAACTGGATGCGAACGAGGTGGCAGCATGAATCCAGAGCTCATCGCACGGGATGCGTCGGTGAAGAAGGCCACGCGCGCAGCATTCGGGCCCACCTTGGTCGAATTGGCTGACCGGGGCCTGCCCATCGCGGCAGTGGACGCCGATCTGAGTGGCTCGACCACCACGGCGAAGTTCGCGGCGGCCAAGCCTGCCTACGAGCAGCGCCACTTCAACTGCGGTATCGCAGAGCAGAATATGGTGGATGTTGCAGCGGGGTTGGCGCTTGCGGGGCATATCGCCTTCACGGGCTCCTTCGCTGTGTTCGGCACGGGGCGCGCCTACGATCAGATCCGCAACACGGTGTGCTATTCCGACCTGAACGTGAAGATCGCGCCCACGCATGCGGGCATATCGGTGGGTCCTGACGGCGGCACCCACCAGATGCTGGAGGATGTGGCGTTGATGCGCGCGATACCGCGGATGCGCGTGCTGGTCCCGGCCGACTACAACGCTGCGCGCGCAGCGCTCAAGCTGGCGGCGGAAACGCCTGGCCCAGTCTACATCCGTATGGGCCGTGCGGCGGTGCCGCAGGTGTATGCGTCCGATGTGGCATTGGCGGTGGGCCGCGCCTACGTGGTCCGGCCCGGCAGCGATGTCACCATCGTGGCGAACGGCGTGGAGATCGCCGAAGCGCTGGTGGCAGCCGATGAATTGGCACGTCGCGGCGTGGAAGCGGAGGTCATCGACGCCTTCTGCGTGAAGCCGCTCGATGCCGACACCATCGTGGCCTCGGCCGCCAAGACCGGGCGCGTGGTGGTGGCCGAAGAGCATTCGATTATGGGCGGCCTTGGTGATGCGGTCGCGCAGGCGCTCAGTGCGCGCCATCCGGTGCCGTGCGCCTTCGTGGGCGTGCGCGACACGTTCGGCAAGTCGGGCGAATTCGATCAGCTCATGGCCTATTTCGGGCTGGATGCGGGAGCTATCGTGGAGGCGGCGCTCTCGTTTCCCGGTCTGTCCTGATTCTGCTAGAATAGGAAGGTCCCAGTACACGCAAGCTATCGAACGGAGCAAACACTGTGGCACAAGACGCAAGTCGTGCGAGGGCCGCACGCGCAGGCGCTCGACATGGCGCGCCAGCTCGCAGCCCCCGACCCAAGTCGAAGGCGCAGCTGACAAGCCAGCTATCGCAAGCCCTTCCGGTGCTCGACGTCACCGATGCCGCGCCTGAGAAGATGGGCACCCCGGTCATCACGTTCGAGCACGTGACGAAGGTGTATCCGGCTCAGCCGAATCGACCAGCTCTCTCCGACGTCTCCCTTCAGATCTTCGCAGGCGAGTTCCTGTTCTTGGTGGGACATTCTGGATCGGGCAAATCCACCTTCATCAAGCTGCTCACCCGCGAGATCAAGCCCAGCCAAGGGCATATCTACGTTGCCGACGAAGACCTCTCGTCCATGCGCAATTGGCGCGTGCCCTACCTGCGCCGCAACATCGGTTGCGTGTTCCAGGATTTCAAGCTGCTGCCGAACAAGACGGTCTTCGAGAACGTGGCGTTCGCGCTGGAGGTCATCGGCAAGTCGAAGCACGTGGTGAAGACGCAGGTGCCCGAGGTGCTGCGCCTGGTAGGCCTGCAGGAGAAGCTGGGCAAGAAGCCTGATCAGCTCTCCGGTGGCGAACAGCAGCGCGTATCCATCGCGCGCGCCATCGTGAACCGGCCGCCCCTGCTGATCTGCGACGAGCCCACGGGCAATCTGGACCCGCAGACCTCGCGTGGCATCATGGACCTGCTCGAGCGCATCAACCGCACGGGCACCACCGTGCTGGTGGCCACGCATGACCGCGAGATGGTCGATAACATGCGTCGGCGCGTCATCGCGCTCGACCGAGGGCATCTGACCCGCGACCAGGATCGGGGGGTGTACGGTTTCGATGTCTAGCATCGGTTATTTCTTCAAAGAATCCCTTCAGGGTTTTGCGCGCAATCTCTCAACGGCGCTCGGCTCCATCGTCACCATCTTCCTGTCGTTGCTTATCATCGGCATATTCCTGGTGGGCGGTTCTATGTTGGAGCGGCTCATGAGTTCGGTGGAGAGCGAGGTGACTATCACCTGCTATGTTTCCGACGACGCGGCGGATTCCAAGATCCAGCAGGTCATGTCCAACGTTCAGAAGATGACCGACGTGAAGTCGGTGTCCTTCACCTCGAAGGACCAAGCGCTGGAGAACTTCCGCAATTCCATGACGGCCAACCCCGAGATCCTCGATCAGCTGGACGGCACGAACCCGCTGCCGGCCTCTATCGACGTAGAGCTGTCCGATCCGCAGAGCGTCACCGAGGTGGCAGCTGCCATCGAGCAGGACGCTGACTATCGGCAGATCTGCGAGGACCCCGAGGACGTGGCCGATTCCATCAAGTACGGGCAGGGCACGGTCGAACGCCTCTTCCAGATCACCAATTACGTGCGCTACATCGGCATCGCGCTGGTCGTCATCCTGGTGTTCATCGCGCTGGTGTTCATCAACAACACCATCCGCCTGGCCATCTTGGCGCGCCGCAAGGAGATCGCCATCATGCGTCTGGTGGGCGCCTCGAACGGGTTCATCCGCGGGCCGTTCCTCATGGAGGGCGCGCTGCATGCCATCATCGGGTCGCTTCTGGCCATCCTAGTGCTGCAAGCGCTGCGCATGTTCGCCATTCCGGCGTTGCAGAGTGCTATCCGCTTCTTGGATTTCTCCATCAGCGATACTACGTATCTGGTCATCTATGTGACATTGGTTGCGGCAGGCCTGATTATCGGCCTGATCGGCTCGATGTTTGCCATGCGCCGCTATCTGAAGGTCTAGCGGAGTAAGCGCGTTGGGAAGCGAGCGCCAGAGCGCCAGCACGCGCAAGCGCAAAACAGCCAGCCTGCGTGAACGCGTGCGCAACAAGCGGGTTGCAGGCGCGTGCCTGTGCTTTTTGGCGTTGGTGGTGGCGTTCGTGCTGGGCTTTGCGGTGCGCTCCCAAACCTCGTTCATCCGTTCGTTGGGCTTCCCGGTGGAAGAGGCTTCCAGCCAAGCCACGGCAGCTAGCGACAAGACCACCTACGATGCCATCTCGGAGCGCGTGGGCGAGGTGGAGGACATCCTGAAGTCCTATAGCATGGACGAGCTGGACTTGACACAGGCCACCATCAGCATGCTCGGCGATCTTCTGAAGGCCACGAACGACCCGTATGCTCAGTACTTCGATTCAGCGCGCTACGAGAACTATGTGCAGGAATCCTCGAACCGAAACTATCGCGGTGTGGGCGTGCTGTTCGGCGAATATGACGGGCGTGCGTACGTCACGGATGTTTTCGAAGGATCCGAGGCCTATGCGATGGGCATCGAACAGGGGGATTTCGTCGTTTCTATCAATGGGGATTCCAGCCATGACTGGACCATGGCTGAAACGGTAGGCGTGTTGGACCGCGATGAGGGGGATACCGTGGTCATCACATGGATGCGCCCGACGAGCATCGATGCGAAGACTGGCGATGAGTTCACCACTACCTTGGAATGCAAGCGCT